>CAXSDZ010000311.1:0-4928 GCA_964235505.1 uncultured Chthoniobacteraceae bacterium | reverse complement strand
CGTGGAGCGTGGAGCGTGGAGCGTGGAGCGTGGAGCGTGGAGCGTGGAGCGTGGAGCGTGAAGCGTGAAGCGTGAAGCGTGAAGCGCGGCGCGCGGAGCGGCTCTCCGAGCCGGAGGCTCGCCGGAAATTAGCCGGTGGTGAAACCACCGGATTTGGTCAAGGAGGTCGCCTGCGTCCCGGCAGGGACGCCGGAGTCTTCACTCACTGCGACGGGGGATCGCGCCTGCGACCGTCTTGTCCTGGGCCAAGGCAGAACGCATTTGCGGACCTGTATGGACGAGGCGTGATGGCGGAATAGCTCCGGCGTCCCTCCGGGACGCAAGGCATGTGGGTGCCGGGGTCCGGTGGTTTCACCACCGGCTAATGTCCGGCAAGCCTCCGGCTTGAGGAACCCGGCACACCCGCATCTCCCATCTCCCATCTCCCATCGCCCATCTCCCATCGTGCATTCGTCATTCGTCATTCCGGCTCGACGCCTCGCCACCCGGCCACCAGCCTCCTTCGCTCACTTCCCCTCATGTCCGCACCCATCGGAGTCAACCGCCCCCGCAACGTCGACTGGAAGCGCGCTGCTGCGCTGCTCTACGGCGACTGGGGCACGAGCAAGGCCTACGTCATCGGCCTCGCTTTTGCCGCCGCGGCGTTCCATTCCTTCCCGCTGATCATCGCCGTTTCCGCCCTCACCGCGGTCGTCGGCTTCAACTACATCATCGTCTGCAAACACTTCCCGGACGGCGGCGGCGTTTACTCCGCGGCGCGGGAGCAAAGCCGGCTCCTCGCCGCGGTCGGCGCGCTGCTGCTGGTGGCGAATTTCATGGTCACTGCCGACGTGAGCGGCTGGGCAGCGATCAGCTATTTCGGCGTGCCGCAATCGTGGACGCCCATCGCCACCATGGCGCTGATCGCGCTGGTCGGCGTCATCAACTTTTTCGGCCCGAAGCACTCCGGCGCTCTGTCCATGTGGCTTGCCGCACCGACCGTGCTGGTGGTCCTGCTCATCATCGGCTTCGCGGCGCCGCATCTCACCACGAAGTTCTTCGCGCCGGGCCATGAAAGCTTCAGCCACACGTGGATCGCGTTCACCGGCGTCATCCTCGCGCTGAGCGGCGTGGAAGCGGTGGCAAACCTCACCGGCGTGATGCCGCTGGACCCGGGCAGCACCGCTGAAAAGCCGCGCGTCACGCGCACCGCGGCGAAGTCGATCCTGCCGATCGCAGTCGAAGTCGTGCTCGGCACCGTGCTGCTCGGCTGGGCCATGCTTTCGCTGCCGGGCGTGATGGAAGGTTCGCAGGACGAAATCGCGAAGACGATGCTCGCCCACAAGGAGGACATGCTGCGGCTGCTGGGCGAAGCCTTCGCCACGAAATCGGTCGCGCCGTGGTTCGGCCCCATCTTCGGCGTGGTGGTCGGCGTGATCTTCGGCCTGCTGCTTTTTTCCGCAGTAAACACCGCCGTCGTGGCGCTCATCGGCGTGCTTTACATGATGGCGCAGGACGGCGACATGCCGCCCGTTTTTACCCGGCTAAACCGCTACGGCGTCCCGACCGGCCCGCTGCTGATCGCCGCCGGGCTACCGATCGTGGTGCTGCTGGTGACGCAGGATTTCGTGGCGCTCACGGGCCTGTATGCCATCGGCGTTGTCGGCGCGATCACCGTGAACCTCGGCGCGTGCAGCACGAACTGGAAGCTCGCCCTGACGTGGTGGGAGCGCGGGCTGATGGGCGGCACGTTTCTCGTGCTTTTCGCCGTCGAGTTCACGCTGGCGCGCACCAAGCCGGACGCGCTGTTTTTCGCCATCTGCGTGATCGGTGTCGGCCTCGGCATTCGCGCCTATTCGCACCGGCTCTCCGGGTTGAAAACGGTGACCATCTCGCGCGAAGTGGCGCAGATCGTGAGCCCCGCGATGATCGCGAAGATGACGCCGCGCATCACGGAAGGCGCGCGCATCATGGTCGCCGCGCGGGGCGTCACGCCGGTGCTCGGCTTTGCGCTGGAGGAGGCGAAGCTGCGCAAAGGAACGCTGCTCGTGCTTTATGTAAAAGAGATCGCTGTCTTTCTGGCCGGCCCGACCACCGCGCCGGGAAAACAAAAGTGGCAGGACGATCCGCAAGCTGCGGCGATCATCTCGCTGGCGACGAAGCTCGGCGCGGAAAACGGCGTCGATGTGCTGCCGGTTTATGCCGTGAGCACCGATCCCGCTGCGACGATCCTCGACCTCACCGCCACGCTCGGTGTCGACTACCTCATGCTCGGCGCGCAGCACCGTTTCACGATGGCAAAGCTCTTGAAAGGCAGCGTCGTCGAACGCGTCGCGGCTGGGTTGCCGGAGGAGATCCAGTTGATCATCCACGGCTGAGTCCGAGCCGGCTGATCGACTGCGCGATCCGTTGTTTCCCCCTCTGCCGCAAAACACAAACAGCCGGCCCGCGAATGGCGAGCCGGCTGAATGGAATACACTGCGCAGTCGGCGAGATTTGCCGGCTGCTGGAGCGGGGGCGGGTCGCCTACCGATCCTGAAACTGGAACCGGATTTTGTTCTTCGCCCGCTTGGCACTGGCTTTCGCCTTCCGCTTGGTCTTTTGCGTCGGCGTCTCGAAAGCGCGAAGACGACGGACTTCGTCCATGATCCCTTCGGACTCGAGCTTGCTTTTCAGACGTTTAAGAGCGCGGTCGATTGGCTCTCCTTTGCGGACAATAACTTCAGGCATGCAGGGTTCCCTTGGTTTGCTGGTTTAGTGGTTTGGAAAAGGTGTTTCGGAAACGGGCACGGAGGCTAGGGGAGCGGCCCGCTGGCGTCAATGGCAGGTTTTCGGCCTGCTCCGCAACCGGTCTGGCGGAAAGAAGATCGCGCTCCGAGCGGCGGGCGACCTTACGCCGGAGGCGGTGCGACTTGCACGGACGGGAAGCGTTGTTTCGCGGGCTGGCGCTTCCGCCGCGCGCCGGATTCTCCCTGCGCCAGAGCCATGAACTCCGCCTGGCTATGGCGCCCCTTGCCTTCTCGGCGCACGATCCGGGTGTAAGTTCCGTCCGCTCCGAGCATAGACGCCTTCATGTTGTCCGCGAGCTGCGTGACTAGGATTTGGTTTATCAGGCGGTCGCGGACAGCCGAGTCAGTGACGGGCACCGCAGTCTCGATCCGCCGGAAGAAGTTGCGCGGCATCCAGTCTGCGCTGCCGATATAGAGCTTTGGCTCACCCGCATTCTCGAAATAGTAAATCCGCGCGTGCTCCAAAAACCGGCCGACGATGGAACGCACGGAAATGTTCTCGCTCAGCTCGGGAACTCCCGGCCTTAAGCAACAGATACCACGCACGATCAGCTCGATTTTTACGCCTGCGGCGGACGCGCGGTAGAGGGCCTCGATGGCTTCGCGATCCACGAGGGAATTGAGTTTCGCCACGATCCGCGCGGGCTTTCCCGCCTGGGCATTTTCCGCCTCACGACGGATCAGGGTGATGACCGTCGGGTGTAGGGTGAACGGTGCCACTAGCAACTTCCGAGTGGGCTGAAATTGGCAGATGCCCGTGAGCAGATTGAACAGGTTCGTCGCGTCTTCACCGAAATCCGGGTGCGACGTGAGCAGGCTGAGGTCAGTATAAATGCGCGCGGTGCTCGGGTTGTAGTTGCCGGTGCCGATATGCACGTAGCGCCGCAGCGTGTCGTCGTCGCGGCGCACCACCAGCGCAACCTTCGCATGCACCTTGTGATGCACGATGCCATAGACCACATGCACGCCTGCTTCCTCCAGCTTGCGCGCCCACTGGATGTTGTTGGCTTCGTCGAAGCGCGCCTTCAGTTCGGTGACGGCGGTGACCTGCTTGCCGTTGCGCACCGCAGCCATGAGCGCGCCGACGATGCGCGGGTCGCCACCGGTGCGGTAGAGCGTTTGCTTGATCGCGAGCACATGCGGATCGCGCGCCGCTTGCTCCAGAAAATCGACCACGCTCCCAAAGCTTTCGTAGGGATGGTGCAGCAGCACGTCGCGCTGGCGCACGACGGCAAAGATGTCGCTCACGTCCCGCAGCACCGCCGCGGTCGGTGCGACAAAAGGCTTGTCCCGCAACTCCGGCGAGTGATCTCCCTCGTAGATCGCCATCAGCCGGATCGGGTTCAGCGGTCCGTCCACGCGATAAAGATCCTCCGCGCCGAGTTCGAGTGTCTCGAGCAAGTAGCCGAAGATCTCCGCCGGGCAATCGTGATCCACCTCCAGCCGCACGGCCGCCCCGCGCCGGCGATTGTGCAACTCCTGCTCCACAGCGGAGAGGAGATTCCCCACGTCTTCCTCATCGATATAAAGCTCGGAATTTCGCGTGACGCGGAAGTGCCAGAACCCGAGCAGACGCGTTCCGGGGAACAGGTCCGCGAGGTAATGGCCAATGAGTTGCCCCATAAAAACGTAGTCCTGCCGCTCATCCTCCCGCGGCAGCTTCACGAGTCGCGGCAGCACCCGCGGCACCTGCACAACCGCGAGACGCCGCTGGATCTCGCCGTGCTGCTCGATCTCGAGCTGCACCACGATGTTCAGCGATTTATTCAGCAACTGCGGAAAGGGATGCGACGGATCAATGCCGAGCGGCGTCAGCACCGGACGCACCTGGCCACGGTAGTGGTTTTCCACCCACGTGCGGTCCGCCGGATCGAGCTCGCGTGGGTGGAGAAAGCGGATGCAGTTCTTGGCCAGCGCGGGAACGAGATCGTCGCGCCAGCAGCGAAATTGCAGGTCCACCATCTCGGCGACGCGCTTCCGCGTGACGCGAAAAGTCTCCGTCGCAGTGCGCCCATCGATCGAGCGCTCGACCACTTCGCTCTCGATTTGTTGCTTCACCCCAGCCACGCGCACCTCGAAGAATTCGTCGAGATTCGAGCTGGCGATGCAGAAGAACTTCACCCGCTCCAGCAGTGGGTTGGCGGGGTCGAGCGCCTCATT
>CAXSDZ010000310.1:468-4955 GCA_964235505.1 uncultured Chthoniobacteraceae bacterium | reverse complement strand
CACGACCGGCAGCCCTTGACCAGCCGCATTGAACGCCTGCGCCGCCGCACCGACACGCCGGATCGTGACGCTGTTCATCGTTACTGCGGTCGTCGGTTTGCTGTTCGCATCCACGGGGACATTGCCGATCGTGTTGACCACCGGCATGCCACTCGTCACTTCGCCAAAGATCGAATGCACGTCGTTCAGCGAAGGGGTCGCCGCGAGCGTGATGAAGAATTGGCTGCCGTTTGAGTTTGGCCCGGAGTTCGCCATGGAAAGGATGCCCGCCTTGCTGTGCCGCAGCGTCGGATCAAATTCGTCGCGAAACGTGTAGCCCGGCCCGTCAGTCCCGTCACCCTTCGGCGATCCGCCCTGAATGACAAAGCCGCTGACGACGCGGTGAAAGGTGAGCCCGTTGTAGAAAGGCCGCTGAGCCGCTTCGCCCGTCGGCAGGTTCAGCCAGCTCTTTTCACCCTTCGCGAGCCCGATGAAATTCGCCACGGTGCGCGGCGCTTTGTCGTAGAAAAGCTGGCAGGTAAAGCTGCCTTGCGAAGTGACAAAATCCGCGAAAATGCCGTCCTGCGCGCGCGCTCCGGCAGCCGTGGCGAGAAACAGAAAAAGCGCGAGCCAGCGGCGGAGAAAGGGTGCGGAAATCATAGGGAAAGCATCCGGGGGGAAAAAGCGGCGCACCCTAGTTCACGCCGTCCCGCCCCGCAAGCGGATGTCGTCCCCGGAGCATGGAGGCTCAAAGCGCGCACACGCTGCCGCCAGACGCTCTCTTCCAGCTCATCGACACGCGTGCGGCAAAGGTGCTGGACAAGGTGACGAAGCAACGCGGCGGGAGCAGCACCCGTAGCCGCAGCGCGTGTTCGTCCTTAGAGCCGTGTCTTCCATTTCGGTCGAGCGGGAAATTGACGCCGCCACGCTGGATGAATACCGTCCGAACGTCATGGGAGCCATCGCAGAGAGATTGGAAACGAAGTTGCACGAATGGAAGCCCGAAACCTCGCACAAGGTGCGGGCGCTCGTGGCTGAAATCATCGAAGCGGCGGACGACGACACTCTGGATGCCGGCCGCTCCCGGATGATCGAGCAAGAAGTGCTGGACCTACTTGATGAACCCTCGACCCGGTGAGGTTTGGCTCGCAGACCTTGGCAGGCGACCAAGACGCGCCCGGTAGTCGTGGTATCGCGTTACGATGAAGACCCGCCGCGTGCGCTGGTGCTGTATGTGCCGCTGACGTCGGAAGATCGGGGCAGCAAGTATGAGGTTGAAATGCCGAAGCTCCCGTTCCTTCGGCTGGAGGGCGTCGCCAACGTGCAAGGCCTCGGCTCGCTGGCACTGAAACGGCTCGAACGCCGCCTCGGAGTGCTGCCGAAAGACGTGATGGAGCGGATAAAGGCGGCGCTGCGCTTCGCTTTAGAGTTGGAATAGTCAGCGTGTCGTTCCTGTCCAGCAGCTAGAAACGCCTAACGGCTCTATGCTCATCGACACGCGTCGCGGGCGCACCGCCTGCCGCACGAAACGGAGGAGAGAGCCGGAGTGTAGAAAGCGGGGCGTGCGCACGCACTGGTGGAACTACGAAAACCGACGGCGTGACCGCGGCGCGTGTTCGGCTGCAGCACCGTGTTAGCCGTTTCGGTCGCTTGGAAACAAGGTGTCATTCTGCTCTGGCTGTTGGGTTGGCCGGCGCTGAGCGCTGCTGCGGAGCTGCAATGACGAGCGAGCGAAAAGAACTGGCTGAAATAAGCGACGCGAAGCCGAAGCAGGCGAGCAGCCCGAGAAGCACAACCCCGGACAGGAAAACGCTCCCGCCATCGCCGGTGCCCGCCAACGGTCGATTGAGCTCAATCGCGCCCCAGATGGCCCAAGCTGCTGGAACGAGCAGCAAAAAGATGCCGTAGTCGCGGACGTAGGTGGCGAGAATCGGCAACTGCGAGCCGCTGCCGAAACGCGCCTTGAGTGTGAATCCGGCAAGGAGAATGGTCAGAATGACGGCCATAAACTGGAAAAGAGCCAGGCGGATAAGTGCGGCTGACATACGCGTTCGTTAGGAGGATGAGCTAGAAACGGCTGACTCGTTATTATGCGGTTCCGGGTTCATCGGCAAAGCTGCTCAGTCCAAGATCCACGCAGAGAAAGTAGTTGGGTCGAACGTGAGAACTCCGAACATCAGTAGAGACCCTATAACAGCGGTGATGAGTTGAGAAATGACGGCGCTTGGCCAGACGGAACGAAGCGGACGGATGAGCAAACACACCAGCCAGAGTGGGCCTGCGGCGTAGAGGCAAAACTGGGCAAAAGCCGCAAGCACGTTAACGTGAAAGTCGAAAGTCCGAGAATGGTAGTCCTCGAACATAGGGATTGGCCAATGCCCGAGTCCGAGACGGACGTGAAGGGCGACTGTAAGAAAGAGGAACAGCAACGCAAACGGCGAAACAGCGCAGAACCAAGATACGATAGGAAACTGGTGTCCCACATTCGGAGCCGCTGGATCGTGGAAGCCGATTGATGGTTCTTTCACAGGAATCATAAGGAAACGCCAAGTGTGCTGATCTACAAGGCGACGAGGTGCAGTGGCGGCAAGGGTTGTCACGGCTGGTGGATCGGCGCAGTGGTGAACCAGACATTGGAGTCAGGAGGCACCTGACGTGCGTTGAACACTCGACGAATCCCAGAGCGATCCGGCTGCTGCTCTTCCACGTTCTGACCAGCACAACAGCCACCGCGTTTCGGTGCATCTCAGGCGATTAGAGCGACCACCAAAAGAAAAACGGCCGGTGCCCCCACTCAGAGCACCGGCCGTCCCAACCTGCCTATGATACGTGCGGCGCTATTCTTCTGGATGGAGCACGGCGTAAGTCCTTTTGCCCCGGCGCTCGATGTTCAGAAGCACGCCGCGTCGTCCGCTTTTCTCGCCGGCGGTGCGGATGGCGGCGAGACACGTCGCGGTGTCGGCGACCGGCTTGTTCTCCACTTCCACGATCACGTCCTCCGGCTGGAGGTCTGCGAGGAAGCCTGCGCTGTCGGGCGCGATCCCGGTAACCTGCGCGCCGGTCGGCTTTTTCATGTCTTTGAGCTTCAAGCCGAAGCCGCCGTCTTTCACCGCGCCGGCGGCTCGGCGTGGCAGCGGCACATTTGCCACGCGCGTGATCTCCGTGGGCAGCTCTCCGGTGGCGACCGGGATTTTCAGCGTGGCGCCGCTGCGCCAGACGGTGAGCTGCACCGTCTGCCCCACGCGCTTTTTCAACACCTCCTTTTGCAGGTCGTGGCCGGTGGAAACCGAAAAGCCATCGACCTCCGTGATGATATCCGCCGGGCGCAGATCGCTGCGGAAAGCGGGTGCATTGCCCTCGATCGTATCGACCACCACTCCGCGATCGACGCCGAGCAGCCGCTCGCGGAGCAGCGGATTCTGGCCGATGCTCTCGATGCGAATCCCGAGCCACGGGCGCACGACTTTGCCGGTGGCCATGAGTTGCCCGCTGATCTGCTGGAGCATGTTGGATGGGATCGCAAAGGCGAGGCCCCGGCCGATGCCGTTGATCAGCGTGTTCATGCCGATCACGCGCCCTTCCACATCGAAAAGCGGGCCGCCGCTGTTACCGGGATTGATGAACGCGTCGGTCTGGATGTAGTCCTCGTAAAGGATCGTCGGCGAGGAGGGTCCGAGCAGATTTGCGCGCCCTTTCCCGCTCACCCAGCCGCACGTGAAGGAGTAGTCCTGGTTGAAAGGCGCGCCGATCGCGCAGACGAGCTGGCCCACCCGCAAAGCGTCGCTGTCGCCGAACTCCGCGACCGTCAAATCGTGTGCGTCGATCTTCAGCACCGCGATGTCGGTTTTATCATCCGTGCCGATCACCCGGGCCGGCATCCGGCGTCCGTCCTTCAGGCGCACGCTCAGCTTTTCCGCGTCCGCGACGACATGGAGATTGGTGATGAGGAAGCCATCCGCGCGCAGGACAAAACCGGAGCCTTCGCTGCGGCTCGGCGGCGCGGGCAGCTTCCACGCAGAGTGCGGCTCGCTCTTGTGCGCGGCGTCTTTGCCTTCATCCGAGAAGAACTCGAAACCCTTGGTTTCCTCGCTCTCGTCTTCCACGAGCTTCTTCGTGGCCTCGATCACCACCACGCTCGGCGCGACCTTTTCATAGACCTGGACGAAGCCTTCGTCGATCTGCCGCAGCAAGCTCAAAGGGCCGCCGCCTTTCTCCGCCTCCGCCGCAGCACCACGGCTCGCGGGCAGCGCAGCGGCGAGCGCGAGGAGGAGCAGCACGGTCGGGCGAGGCATGGAAAGGCGCATGGGCACGGGATGGAGCGGGCGAAGTGCGTATGGTGAAGCAGATCGGCGCGGATGGATACACAGGGAAACGCCTGATTGACAAATGACGGATGCGGCGCGCGCACGATGCTCGAGGTCGGATTCCAGTTGGGCATTGGAATGCGGGAGAACAGCGGACGGCTGACCTTGCGCGATGTTGATTTCGCTGTCGCGCGCGCCCTGTTC
>CAXSDZ010000310.1:0-458 GCA_964235505.1 uncultured Chthoniobacteraceae bacterium | reverse complement strand
CGCCACCGGGACTGCCTTCTCGACCCCTGCGGCGCGCGTCCGGTATTCGTCCCCCGCCCCTTCATCCTATTTCCATGTCCCATCTCGCGCTTCTATATCACGCCGCCGTGCTGCTCATCCTACTGGTCGCGCTGGGGACGATGGTTGCGAATCTCTCGTGCTTCGACAGCCTCCGCGACGCCGCGCGGCCCGTGCCCGATGCGCCGCTCGTCTCCATCCTCGTGCCCGCGCGAAATGAAGCGCGCAACATCGAGGCGTGCGTCCGCTCGCTCATGGCGCAGGAGTATCCCCGCTTTGAGCTGCTGGTGCTGGACGACGAATCGACCGACGGCACCGGCGACCTCCTGCGCGGGCTCGGCCTGAATGAGCGCGGCGCGCAGTGGCGCCTCATCCGCGGCGAGCCGCTGCCGGCCGGTTGGGTGGGGAAAAACTGGGCGTGCCACCAGCTCGCGAGCGCC
>CAXSDZ010000309.1:0-5034 GCA_964235505.1 uncultured Chthoniobacteraceae bacterium | reverse complement strand
GTAAAGCGCCCGGGTGCGCTCCAACATTTCGTCACTCGTCTTCGCAAGCATGCCGCGACGCTATCTGCGTCGGGCAAACCTCGCAACCCTTGCCCTTCTCATGAGCGACCCGACCCGTCATAGCATCCAGACGCGTGACCTGTGCCTCTGGTATGGGAAATTTCAGGCGCTCAAGGGGATCACGGTGGACATCAAGCACGGGCTCATCACTTCGCTCATCGGCCCAAGCGGCTGCGGAAAAACAACGCTGCTGCGCTGCTTCAACCGCGTGAATGAGCGCTACGGATACGTGACCACCACCGGGGAGATCATCCTCGACGGGAAGAACATTTACGACGCTGACGTGTCGTTGCCGGAGCTGCGCAAGAGCGTCGGGATGGTGTTTCAGCGGCCAAATCCGCTGCCGATTTCCGTTTATGAAAACATCGCGTTCGGCTCGCGCATCCACAGCGAAGGCAGAGTGAAGAAGAGCCAACTCGACTCGGCGGTGGAAAAGGCGCTGACGGAAGTCGGACTTTGGAGAGACTTGAAAGACCGGCTCGCCGCGCGCGCGACGAGCCTCCAGCTCGAGCAGCAGCAAAAGCTCTGCATCGCCCGGCTGCTGCCGCTGAAGCCGGACATCATCCTGATGGATGAGCCAGCTAGCGCGCTCGACGTGGAAGGCACCCGCGCGATCGAGGAGCTGATGTGGAGCCTCGCCGGCCGCTACACGATCCTGATCGTGACGCACAACATGGCGCAGGCGCGGCGCGCGTCCCACGAATGCATCTTCATGCTGCTCGGCGAGCTGATGGAGCACAGCCGCACAGAGGAGCTTTTCCTGCACCCGAAAAACCAGCGAACGGCGGAGTATATCGAGGGACGCTACGGCTAGGACGACCGGCACACCTCCACGAGACCGGCGCTTACGACTTGAAGTCGCGCTGCTGAAAGTGTGCGGCGGCGATGAGCACCACCGTTGCATTCACGGCTACGAGATAGGCGTAGTCTTCCACCATCGCGGCGACGGGGATGGGCGAACGAAAGACGCCATACCACGCCTCCGTGTGGCTGGTGATGAACCAGACTTTGATCGATTCAAAATACGGAATGCGGCGGAAGATGTTGTCCGCAAAAAAGTAGGAAAGCGTGCAGATCGTGGCGGCGGCGGGCTTCATCTCAAAGCACGATAAGGCGAAGCCAAGTGAGGTGACGCTGAGCAGCGAAAGCCCGAGCAGCACGAGCGAGCCGAGGTAGCGCGCCAAACCCGGGCCGAACTCAAAAAGCGCAAACAAGTTGTCCATCGGCTGAAAGGCAAAAAAACCACCGATCCCCTGCCGCACGGTGCCGATCGCCAGCGCGCTTAGCCCAATGAAAAACACGAGCGCAAACGTGTAGAGCAGACAGGCGAGATACTTCAGCGCCAGCACCCGCACGCGGGAAACCGGGCGGCAAAGCGTCATGCGCATCGTGCCGTCTTCGACTTCTTTGGAAACGACATCGCCCGCCACCAGCGCGACATACAAGCCGCCAAGCAGAAAGCTCGTCCAGAGCACGATCTGAAACGCAAGCGTGATGCCGGAGAAATACTGCTCAAACCCAAAGCCGGCGCGCTCGATGATGTGCCGCCACGAACGCTGCACTTTCGGAAGCTGAAAGATGATAAGGATGACGATCTCCAGCGCCAGAAACGCGCCGAAGCCGATGTAAGTGCGCTTGCGGGCGAAGAGCTTCCAAAGCTCGCCGCGGAGTTGACGAAAGAAGAGGCTCATGGTGCGGCGGCGGGCTCGGGAGTGGCGTGAGACATTTCAAGGTAGATCTGCTCCAGATTGCGCCGCGTGGGCTCGACCGCGCTCACCCGCACCCCGCCGCGCACCAGCACTTCCACGAGATCCGCGACGACGACTCCCTCCGCCAGCAGCACTTCGCCACGCTCACCGAGCGATACGCCCGCACGCGCGCCAAGCAGCTCCGCGGCGCGTTCCCAGGCATCCACTTCAAACCGCACCCGCTGCTTGTCCGCGGCGAGTTCGCTCCAGCGCCCGTCGAAGATTTTGCGCCCGTGGTTCAGAATCGCTACGCGGTCGCAAAGCTGCTCGACCTCCGAAAGCAGGTGCGAGCAAAAGAGCACCGTGATCCCACGCTCACAGTTGAGCCGCTTGATCAGTTCGCGCATCTCGTGAATGCCTTCCGGGTCGAGGCCATTCGTCGGTTCATCCAGCAGGATGAGATCGGGTGCGGGCAGCAGCGCCTGTGCGACGCCGAGCCGCTGCCGCATGCCTTGGCTGTAGGTCTGCACGCGATCGTGGATGCGCTCGCTGAGCCCTACCGTTTCCACCGCCGCAGCGATCTCGCGCTTCGGAAGAGCTGCGGAGTAGCCGGAGAAGATTTCGAGGTTCTTCCAGCCGCTCAGATATTCATAAAAGCGCGGCGCTTCGAAGATCGCTCCCGTTTTCGCGAGAGCGCAGGCGCGGTCTGTTTGCACGGAGATGCCGTCGATGAAGGCGCCGCCGCCATCGGGATGCACCTGCCCGAGCAGAATCCCGAGCGAGGTGCTTTTGCCCGCGCCGTTGTGCCCGAGCAGACCGAAGATTTCACCTCGCGCGACCTCCAGCGAGAGCCCGTGCAACGCCGGCTTGCCGTGGAAAGATTTGGAGAGATTTTCGAGCCGGATCATGGGCAGACGGGTGGCGAAGTGCGGTGGACAAGAGCGGAAAGAATGACGTTTGTCGAAGCCGGAACGACAGGACTGCGAGGGAGACTGCGCGCCCAGGCGAGCGCGATTGTATCGCGAAGAACCGGTTGAGCTGACCACGGCGAATGGCGTGCAAGCGTGAGCATCATCCACTTCCCGTCTTTGCGGGATGAGCCGCCACTTCACATCCCGCTCGCGTCTCGGTGGGATGCGCGCCGGCGCCTGCATGCTCCGTCACAGCAGGATTGAACCGCTCCATGTTTTCGTTAGCCTCGCCCCACATGCATTCAGCCCTTCTCGCATTCCCGGCGCATTTCTCTTTCCTTGCTCAAGCCGCGCCGACCATGGCGCCCGGCGTCGGCGACGCCGGGAGGGCGATGCTCCAGGTGCTGCGCGAGAATACCGGACCTCTTCTGCTTTGGTTCGTGGCGCTGCAATTGATCACGATCGTCGCGTATTGGATTTCCTCGATGGCGATGGCGGGAAACGAGAACACCGGAACGATCGGCAATGCCGTAAAAGTCTATTTCCTTTACCTGCTGCTCACGTTCGGCGCGATTATCGGAGCGGCTCTGGCGTTTCCTGCGCTGATGTTTGCGATCCGGGCCATGTCCGGCCAAGGCGACTCCGGCAGCCTCGGCATCGGCGCCGGTCTGCTCGGCGTCGGTTTCCTTCTGCTGTTTGTTTCGCTGATCTTTCTGATTCCGATGCGCGTGTATCGCATTGGGTTCGGACGCGCGCTCGGGTTTCTCGCACTTACCATCCTCATCGCCGCCGTGGGGCAATGGGGCTTGGGCATCGCCCTGGGCAACACTGCGAACCGAGTGGTGGAGCGACTTGTGCAGATCACGCAGGCCAATTCCGGGGCTCCATCTGGCGGGCTGCTGGGCGAACTCGCCGAGCGGACCGCGCACGACGCGGAGTTTGGCGATCAAGAAAAAGTCGCCGCCGATCCGGCGCACACGTTTCAGGAGCGACAGGCCGCTCTCAGCGGGCTTTACGAGCATCTGCAGCAGATGCGCGGGCTCTTATCGCCCGGCGACGTCGGCGCACGTGGCGCCTACGAACAGCGCAAGGCGCGCTATGAAGTTCTGCTCAGGCAGGTGAAAGCGGAATACGCAGCGCAACGTGGCGGCAGATAGTGCGGAGAAAGGCAGGCGCTAGCCGGCTCGCGGTCGTCTGCAACTCGCTCCGCACATTTTTTGCGGAGATGCGTGGTGACGAGTTACGCTGTCGAGAAGCTTCTGCCGCTGTCACATCGTCCGCAGGCACCGCTGCCGCATTATTTCGTCGGTTCCGCCTTCTTCTCGCCGGCCGCTTGTGCCTCCATCTGCTCCCGGCGTTTCGTCACTTGCTCGTGCCACTGCGCCTGCTGTTCAGGCGTGAGGATCGGCTTCACCTCTTCTGCCGAAGCCGTGAAAATCTCGCGCATCTTCGCGCGGCGCGCGTCGTCGGAGAGCGACGCATCATCGCGCAGGGCTCTTACTTTGTCCTGACTTTTGCCGAGCACTGCCGTCACTTTTTCCGTCTGCTCATCGGAAAGCTTGAGCTGCTCTTTCATGAACTTCACCCGCGCTTCGAGAGTCATCCCGGAGCGGCCCATGCCGGTCTGCGTCTCCTGCGCAGTGGAAAGCGTCGCGAGGCAAAGAAAAGCGGGCAGAGCGCAGGTTGTGATTCGGATTTTCATGAGAGGGAAAAGGTTCGGGACGTGAGCGGGAAAGGTGAGTTCGCGAGGCGCGGGATGCAAGGCTCTGAATCCATGGGTGCAAAAAGCGAAAGGCACGGCCTTTCAACCGTGCCTTCGCCAAAACTGAAACTTGCACGGCGACGACGCCGCGCGGGCAGGGAAAACCGCTTACTTGCTGGCTTTCTCTTCGATGTATTTCACCACGTCGCCCACGGTCTGGAGCTTCTCGGCATCCTCGTCCGGGACTTCGACGTTGAACTCTTCCTCGAAGGCCATCACGAGCTCCACAGTATCCAGCGAATCCGCACCGAGGTCTTCGATGAAGGAAGCGCTGGAAGTGACCTGTTCAGGGTTCACTCCGAGCTGCTCCACGATGATGTCTTTGACTTTCTCTTCGATCGATTTTTCGGACATAAAAAGCGGTGTTTGGTTGGGTTCTTTGCGGGGGTCTGCTTTAAAGACGCCCCCCGGGGATGGCAACAACTAATTGCATTAATCCCGCGGCGTTTCGCAGGGTGGAAAATGAGCGCTCGCCTGCTCATGCACACGCGATTAGATACCGCTTTCTTATGAGTGAACCGCAGCCCGATATCGACCTAAAGTTTCTGCCCGACTGGCTGAAAGAAGGGCCGGAAGAGAACCGCTATTCGCAGTATGAAGGCGAGGCCGGAGA
>CAXSDZ010000308.1:4002-5084 GCA_964235505.1 uncultured Chthoniobacteraceae bacterium | reverse complement strand
AAGATCACCTCGATTTCCTCGCCGTAGATCTGCTCTGCGAAGTCGAAGATGTGCAGCTCCAGCACCCGCTCGCCACTGGCATTTCGGATCGTCGGGCGCACGCCGATGTTCACGACGCCACGCAGCGTTTTTGCGCCGCGGAGCGCCTCGACGGCATACACGCCATTCGGCGGAAACTGCTCGTTGTGCGCGCTCAGATTCGCGGTGGGAAATCCCAGCGTGCGGCCGAGCAGATCGCCTTCGACGACGGTCCCCAGCACCGTGTAATCCCGCCCGAGCAGACGCGCCGCAGCGGCGAGATCGCCAGCTTCGACCGCGTGGCGGATGGCGGTGCTGCTCACGATCTGACCATCCGCCTCCACGGCCTCGACGCCCACTTCCGCAAAGCCAAGCTCTTCGCCCAGGGCAGCCAGCAACCCGAGATTTCCCGCGCGGCCTTTGCCGAAAGACCAAGCGTGGCCGACGCAAATCTCCCGGAGCGGCCGGCCCGCGCCCACGAGCTCACGGATGAACTGCTCCGGCGGCGTCGCCGCAAAGGTGGCATCGAAACGAAGCACAAGCAGGTGCTCGACCCCGAGCGCCCGAATGAGGCGGACCTTGTGGGGCGTGGAAGTAAGCAGCCGCGGAGCCTGCTCTGGCCGCAGGACGCGAATCGGGTGCGGATCAAAGGTGACGACCACCGCTGTGCCACCCGCCGCGCGCACATCCGCGCACGCCCGCTCGATGACCGCCCGATGACCAAGATGCACGCCATCGAAGACGCCGATCGCCAGAAAGAGCGGACCCGGGATGGTGGCGAGGTCGCCGATGGAGCGGAGAAGATTCAAAGGAGGGAAATCCGAATCTCGAAATCCGAAATCCGAAACAAATTCAAAAGGCAGGAAATAGAAAAAAGGAGAAACGGCGTGTTCGCCATGCCGCCTGTTTCCCGATTTTCAGGCTTGGTGACGTTTTAGATTTGTTTCGGATTTCGGATTTCGAGATTCGGATTTTCATCCTTACGCTCCTCGCATCCGCGACACCGCCGGGAGGCTCAGCACTTTCGCTGCGATCTCCTCCGGCTCCACGCTGCGGAGCTGCTC
>CAXSDZ010000308.1:0-3992 GCA_964235505.1 uncultured Chthoniobacteraceae bacterium | reverse complement strand
GCCGCAGCGCTTGCAAGTGCGCGCCGCAGCCGAGTTCGTTGCCGATGTCGAAGGCATACGTGCGCACGTAGAAGCCCTTCGAGCACGCGACGCGGAAATCGATTTCCGGCAGCCGCACCGCCTGGATGTCGTGCCCGAAGACATGCACAAAGCGCGGCTCGCGCTCGACCACTTTTCCTTGCCGCGCCAGCTTATAGAGCGGCACGCCGTCCTTTTTGATCGCCGAAACCATCGGCGGCATCTGGTAGAAATCGCCGTGGAATTTCGCGAACGCCGCATCGATCTGCTCGCGCGGAAACTCCGGCACCGGGCGCGTTTCGAGCACTTCTCCATCGGCATCCTGCGAAGCGGTGAGCACTCCCAGCCGCATGGTGCCGACGTATTCCTTGTCCTCGCACATCAGCAAATCCTGAATCTTCGTGCCCCGGCCTATGACGATGAGCAGCAGCCCGGTGGCGAGCGGATCGAGCGTGCCGCAGTGGCCGACTTTCTTGATGCCGAGCCGCCGCCGCACCATCGCGACGACATCGTGAGAGGTCATGCCGCCGGCTTTATCGACGACGAGGACTCCATCGAGAGATTCAAAACGCATGGGAAGTTTTTGGGTTTGAGGTGATAGAGGCTCGGCTGGGATGCGTGCAAAAGCGGGTGGCGGACAGGGGCGGCAGCTCACTGATCCACGCATCGGCGGGACAGTTCGTTTGCGCTTTGGAAATCATTTGGGCGCGTCCCGGTCAGAAAGCCTTTTGGACTCGTGAGAGCCGCGCTCAAGTGGAGACAACCCCGCTGCTTTGCAGGGCGCGATCGATCGCCTGCAAAACCCGGTCCTGCACTTCTGCCAGCGTGCCCGCCGTCCGCGCGCCAGCCGCGAGTTTGTGGCCGCCGCCACCGAACTCGCCGCAGAGTTTGCTGACATCCACTCGCGCATCCTTTGACCGCAGGCTGATGCGAACCTTGCCTTCCGGCAGCTCCTCGAAGAATGCCGCCACCACGACTCCTTCGACCCCGCGGATGGTGTCGATCAAACCCTCGTTGTCTTCCGGCTGCGCACCGATCGCCGCGACCGCCGCCATCGGCAGCGCAAAGCTCGCGACGCGGTCGCCGCTCGTGAATCGCAGGGCATTGAGCAGCGCGCGCAATAGCTCCAGCCGGCGGCGCGGATGGCTCTCATACATCTTCTGCGAAAGCTCGCCGACTTTCGCGCCGGCCTTGATCAGCTCCGCGCCGATCTCGTAAGTGCGCGCCGTCGTGTTCGGATATTGAAATGAGCCGGTGTCGCTGGAAATCGCGACGAAAAGGTTGTCCGCCATCCCATGGGTGAAGGGGAGATCGTGCCTGCGGATCAGCTCATAGAGCACCTGCCCGGTCGCCGGCGCGAGCGGATCGATGTAGGCGAGGTCGCCGTAGTGATCGTTGGACACGTGGTGGTCGAGACTGATCCACACGTCGGCGTGCCCGACCGCCGCCTCGCAGATGCCGATGCGATTTCGCACCGCGGTGTCGAGCACCACGGCCACCTCAAAACTTTGCGGCTCCGCAGGCGGTTTTACGACCAGCTCGGAGCCGGGAAGAAAGCGGAATTTCTCCAGCATCCCGTCCTCATTCCAGACCGTCACGTCTTTGCCGAGCTGCCGCAGGCAAAGTGCCATCGCCAGCGTGCAGCCGAGCGCATCGCCATCCGGCCGCATGTGGCTGATGACGACGAAGCGCTGGCGGGCGCGCAGAACGTCGGCGATTTCTTCGAGTCGGCAGTTGGATTTCATGGATGGAGCAGGATGCGTGTTTTGCGTGAGGCAGGCAGTGGCGGCTGCGATGAGTGCTGATCTTTTCTTCCCCGCAGAGCACGCCAAGAGCGCTGCGATTTGCAGGGGAAAGGATTCAGCCTCTCTAACCTCCGCAGCCCTTAGCGGTCTCCGCGCCCTCTGCGGGGGAAGCACCGCTTGTGTCCCGCAGAAAAGGCAGGCCCTTCCGCAAGGTGCTTGAACAACACACGCTTCATCTCAGTCGCGCTTTTCGTCCGGCTCCGGCTCATCCTCGTCTTCGCCCAGCAAGTCATCCGGCGGAAGCTGCAGTTGTTCCAAGATGCCCAGCACACGGGTGCCACGCTCGATCGCCACGTCGGCTTTGAAATGCAGGTGCGGCGTGAACTTCAGCACCACGCGCTTGGACAGCTCCTGCTGGAGGCGCACGCGCGCGTCCCGCAATTGCCCGAGTGCCTCGCGCCGCTCGGCCTCCGCACCGATGATGCCGACATACACGTGCGCACTTTTCAGGTCGTGCGTAACATCCACCTGCTGGATGGTGACGAGCTTTGCCGCGAAAGTGAACTCCCGCTGGATGAGCTCGCCCAGCTCGCGTTTGAGCACCTCGTTCACACGGTCAAGACGATGCTTCATGAGAAGAAAGTTGAGGGTTGAGAGTTGATGGGCGCGGCTTGGAGGTTCAGCGCGCTCCGCTGATCCGACGTTTTTCTTCGGCGAGAGATGAAAGGATGGCCGAACGCGCTGCTCCGCGCAGAGTGGCCATCAGCCATCACCTCTCAACCAACAACCAATTTCCTCAGAGCTTCTGCGCGACTTTTTCGAGGTTGTAACACTCGATGATGTCGCCTTCCTCGTAGTCGTTGAAGTCGCCGAGCTTGATGCCGCACTCGAGGCCGCTGCGGACTTCCTTCACGTCTTCCGTGAAGCGGCGCAGCGTGGCCAGGCCACCGTCGTAGATCGGCTGCTTGCCGCGCAGCACGCGGGCGCGCCCGCTGCGGGCGATGCGCCCATCGGTGACGAGACAACCAGCGACAAGACCACGTGACAGCTCGAACACCTTCTTCACTTCCGCATGGCCGATCACCGTTTCGCGGTTCTCTGGATCGAGCAGCCCCGCCATCGCTTCCTTCACCTGATCGATGAGCTCGTAGATGATGGAGTAGAGCTTGATCTGCACGCCCTCGCGCCTTGCGACGGCGGCGGCGGTGCTTTCGGTCTTCACGTTGAAGCCGACGACGATCGCGTTCGATGCGGCGGCGAGCAGCACGTCGTTTTCGGTGATTGGTCCCACCGCACCATGGACGAAGACGAGGTCGATCTTCTTGCTCTCGATCTGGTCGAGCGAAGTGTAGAGCGCTTCCATCGAGCCCTGCACGTCGCCTTTGAGAATGAGGTTCAGATACTTCCGCTTCTCGTCGGCGAGGCTGTCGAAGAGGTTCTCCAGCGTCGGGCGGGCGGGCGTGGAAAGCTTGGAAAGACGCGACTCATTCAGCCGCTCCTGCGAGAGTGCCGCGGCCGCGCGCTCGTGGTCCATCACGACGAGATCGTCGCCCGCATAAGGCAACCCCGAAAAGCCTAAAACCTTGCACGGCGTGGAAGGGCCAGCGCTTTTCAGCGGCTTCCCTGCGTCATCGATGAGCAGCTTCACCTTGCCCGAGAACTGACCGGAGATGAAGGCGTCGCCGACCTTCAGCGTGCCGGTGCGGACGATGATCGTCGCGGTCGGCCCACGCCCTTGCTCGATCTGTGCCTCGATGACCGTGGCGCGTGCTGGGCCTTTTTCGTTGGCTTTCAGTTCGGCGACTTCGGCGACGAGCAGGATGCTTTCGAGCAGCTTGTCGATGCCTTGATTTTTCACCGCGGAAACAGGCACGACGATCGTGTCGCCACCCCAGTCCTCCGGCTGCAGCCCCTTTTCCTGGAGCTGCCCTTTGACCTTGTCGATGTTGGCGCTGGCCATGTCGATTTTGGTAATCGCCACGATCAACTGCACCTTCGCCGCCTTGGCGTGGTTCATCGCCTCGATCGTCTGCGGCATGATGCCGTCATCCGCTGCGACTACGAGCACCACGATGTCGGTGACATTTGCGCCACGCGCCCGCATGGCCGTGAAGGCTGCATGGCCTGGAGTGTCGAGGAAGGTGATCTTGTGCTCGCCGTGCGTGACGGAATAAGCGCCGATGTGCTGCGTGATGCCGCCCGCTTCGCCCGCCGCGACTCGCGCTTTGC
>CAXSDZ010000307.1:0-5086 GCA_964235505.1 uncultured Chthoniobacteraceae bacterium | reverse complement strand
CCCCGCCACCCCCAGCGCGCACCCGTCGCACACCCCGCGCGTGATGACCCGCCACGCATACGGCAGGTTATCCCGATTGAGCCAAACGATCTTGGCCATGTCGCAAAAGTGCTGCGGCTTGACGTGCCCAAGCCCAAACGGAATCCAGCGCTTTAACGAACGCTCGTGGGAGACTTGGTGGGGTGACATGGGAGGGAAGATGTAGAAGAGGCGCTATGCGGTCGCAAGGGTGGGCGTGACAGGGAGACTTTCGCCAGCATAGAACTCGTTTGTTCCCCAACCACTTTCAGTTTTCTGCATGAACAACAGTCAACTCAGCGAAATAATCCACTCCGATGAGCGAGTTGCCTCAATCATCGAAGAGAAATGCACTGTCGCACAGAATGGCCGCGGCTTGATCATCAACACCGCTCTCGATCCTCAAGAGTTCTCAACGCTGCTCAGACATTTTGATAGGTGGTATGACCGCATCCAATGGATTTTAGGCGACTTAATTGCCTATGGAACGTCTCCTGAAGATCCAAACCGTTTCAATAGGATCGTCGAACTAACCGGGAAGAAGTATCCCACTGTTTACAAATGGTGCGTTACTTCCACAGTGTTTGCTCCAGAAGATCGTATCTTCGATGTTAAGCATACACTCTATGCTGAGGTGGCCACAGCAGCGAAATTATCACAGGCGGAGCGCATTCACCTTCTCGCGGCGGCACAAGAAGAGGGGTGCCCAACCCTAGAACTCCGAAATCGCATCCGAGATCTAGTATCTGCGATAGATGTGGAGGCAACTACGCTACCCTCATCGCAGGCTCTCCCTTCTACGGTCATTGGCCGCCGCTTCGAGGATTTCATTGCCGGATTATTACACGCACTTCATCCCGATCATGCTTGGCAGCACTTGGGGGCGATGAAGCATAACGAACGTGGTCTCGATTTTCTAGGTCGACCATTTGGGACGACCTCTGACAAATCCAAGATAGGGGTGCAGGTGAAGTGCCACGCTCCGCGGCAGACCCCCTCGGAGGCAGAATGGCTTAAGTTTCTCGCGGGTTGCTACGCCCGCCGTGTGACCGACGCCTATTTCATCACGACTGGACGACTCACCTCGGAACAGAATCGCGAAGCTAGCGAGGCTGATGTCCATGTCATTGCGGGAATTGATGAGGTCAACCGACGTGCCAAAAGGCTCAAGCTGAAGCCGTATTCAGATCAACATCGAGGTTCTTAACGGCGATCACCGGAGCCCAGACCGCCATCCGCTGTTATTCCCTCGTTCCCAAACTCCTGCTTGGGAACGCACTTGTCTGCGAAGTTCCAGCTTTGACCTCGTGGATAGCGCCGTAAGGTCCGTGCGGAAGCTCTCCTGGCCGCGGAGCGGCGGCCACTTGAGTAGCCGTGGTTGAGCGAAGCGAGGCCACGGATTTGATCGCAATGAAGATAAGCCGCGTAGCGGTGCAACTCACCCCGCCGGCTTCGTTGCACCGCTCCGCGGCTAGCGTCTCACTGTATTTGTCCGGGGCTTCGCTTCGCTCAACCACGGCTACTCAAGTCATCGCCGCTCCGCGGCTAAATTCTTCTTGTTCTCAAGCTCCAGCTTGGGAACGCCCTTGTCCTCGAAGCTTTACTTCGTCGGCGTGGAATGCACATAGCATGTGGAGCGTTGCGCAACGTGCTCCGGCACAGCCACGGCGCTGGCTCTTGTCTGGTGTTTGCCGTCTGCTGGTCCAAATTGCTCGCTCTGACGCGGGTCTCGGCAACAATGCCGGGATGCCCAAAGTCTTCGAGAAGGACGGCTACCGATTCTTCTTCTACAGCAATGAGCATCGGCCCATCCATGTTCACGTTCGATATGGGGCTGGTGAAGCGGTCTTCAACATTGAACCAATCATTGAGCTCCGTGAATCTGTTGGGTTAAAGGTTCGGGAGCTGTCGCACGCCGAGGGGCTTGCGCGCACACACCGAGCTCTTATTATTCAGAAGTGGCATGAACATCTTAACCGATAGAGCTCAAACCGCCCGTTTTGAGAACGGTTTCATCATCGTTTTCATGCTAAGTGGAGCGCAAATGCGCTTCCCAATTTCGGACAATCCGCGGCTCGCACGAGGCACTCCCTCGCAATTGAATAACATGGAGGTTTCACCGTTCGGTCTGCACTGGCCTGAGTTGGATGAGGATCTCTCCTTTCAGGGAATCGCCCGGGGAGAGCACGGGCAAAGCTTGGTAACATAATTCAGCGGATCGGCTCTGCGGTCATAGTAGCTGCTTCGCAGCCTCAGGGGCAGAGATCGCGCCTGTTTCGCCGATCGCTACCGTGTCCTTGTTCTCAAGTAGAATGAGCTTCGTGCTCGCTGGTCGAGTTCGACAGGACCGGGACCGCTTCGAGATCGCAGTCGTGGATCAGCCGGCCTTGCGCAAGCGCCCATTCTGCGGCTCGGGCCTGCTCTCGTTCTCTTCGCTGCGCCCCTTCAGCACCGCGTCTGTCTGCGCTTTCATCACCTCGAATGAAACGGGCGGCTGCGCCCAGAGCCGCTGCATCTTCGCCCGCAGTTCCGGCGAGGCCGGGATCACCGGCGGGAGCTTTTTTTGGCCGGGCTCTTTCATGCGTGCAAAGTGGCACCACTTCGGCGGTGGCGTCAACGCGTGGCTTGGGAGCGCAACTGGCAAACATCGCGTTCAGCAAACTCGATCTCCTGCGATTCCAGAAACTTCCTGCGAGGCAAGCGAGGTGAAAATGAAGGTCGTCTCCATGCCGCGATAATCTGCAGAGAAGCCCTCGCCAAATCGAAGTCGATTGTGTTCAAATGAACATGTGCCGCTGCGTTCGCTGATCGTCGATTTCAATTCCTTCTTCGCCTCCGCCGAGCAGCAGCTCCAGCCGCAGCTGCGTGGCAGACCCATTGCGGTCGTGCCGGTGGAGACCGATCACACCTGCGCCATCGCCGCGAGCTACGAGGCGAAACGCTTCGGCATCAAAACGGGGACGTTGATTTCTGAGGCGAAGCGAATGTGTCCGGGGCTGCTCCTCGTCAAAGCGCGGCACAACGAATACGTCAAACTTCAGAAGAAGCTGATCAAAGCGATTGATCAGTGCGTGATGATTGAGCAAGTGATGTCGATTGATGAGGTCGCGTGCTGCCTTGATGGGCCATTGCGAGAACGCAATGCGGCGGAGGCGCTCGCACGGCAGATCAAGCAGACGATCGCGGAGGAGGTCGGGGTCTGCCTGAAAAGCTCCATCGGGATCGCGCCGAGCGCGCTGCTAGCCAAGACCGCTTCGGACATGATGAAGCCAGATGGGCTGGTGGTGATCGAGGAGCGCGATCTGCCGCACATCCTGCATCCGCTGAAGCTGCAGGATCTCTGCGGCATCTCGGACGCGATGGAAGCGCGGCTGAACGCCGTGGGCATCGGCACGATGGCGCAGCTCTGCGCGGCGGAGCGGGCGACGCTGCGGGCGGCGTGGCGCGGGGTGGAGGGCGAGCGTTTCTACGAGCAGCTCCATGGCCGCTACGTGCCTTTTCGAAAGACGAGTCCGGCCAGCATCGGCCACTCGCACGTGCTGCCGCCGGTGCAGCGAAGCGAGGAGGGCGCCTTTGCCGTGCTCCACCGGCTGCTGCAAAAGGCCGCGATGCGCCTGCGGAAAATCGAGCACTTTTCCGGTTGTCTGAGCATCTTCATCACCTACGAAGACCGCATGAAATGGGGCGAAGAGCGCCGCTTTCAGGAAACCGACGACACGGTGTATTTCATCCACACCCTGCGCGAGCTCTGGCGGCAGCGCCCACCACGGCCAGTCTTCCCGCTGGCGGTGGGCGTTACCTTTACGCATCTCGCACACCGACAAAACACGACGCTACCGCTTTTCCCGGAAGCACCTCCGCGGCATGAGTCACTGGACCGCGCGGTGGATCAGATCAACAAACGCTTTGGCAAAAACGCGGTCTATTTCGGCGGCGCGCACAACGCGTTGGATGCCGCTGAGATGCACATCGCCTTTCAGCACGTGCCGGAAGTGGAGCGGGATGATGAATAGGGTGGAGCAGACTCACCTGCCGCGGAGCCGGACGGGCTAAAGGCTGGGCTGCAACGCCGCCAGCACCGCATCCACGTCAGTAAAGTCATCGAACAGATAATCTGGCGCTGCTTTCGCAAGCTGCTCCCGCGTCGAGCCGCCGGTCGCTACAGCGATAGCCCGCGCCCCGATGGCGCGCGCGCAGGCGATGTCGTGCGGGGTGTCGCCGAGGACGAAGATGCGCTCGCAGGGGAGATCGATGCCGTGCTTTTCCCGCAGTCGCTGGCAGGCGAAGCGGCCGAGCTCATTCCGATCGTGATGATCGTCGGCATACGCGCCGAACTCGAAGAACTCCCACACGCCGTAGTGCCGCAGCTTCAGCTCGGCGCCGCGTGCAAGATTGCCCGTGAGCAGTCCGAGCACGACCTCCGGGCGCTGCCGGAGGGCTTCCAGCAGCGGCACGATGCCGGGCAACAGAAGGCCGGGCGTGCGTGGGAGGAGCTCGGCAAGATGCGCGAGGTAGCGGTCGAAAAATGCGGCGAAGCCTTCATCCGACTGTTCCGCCCCGAATTTGCGGAAAATCTGGTGTCGGTCCGCCCGGCGATCTCGATGCCCTTCAAGCTATCCGCAGCTCCAAAGCGGTCGGTGACCGCGAGCTGCAGCGACTTTTCGCCGGCACCGCCGCTGGTGAGCAGCGTGCCGTCGATGTCGAAGAGAACGAGGCTCGTGGGCGCGACTTTGGATTCCGAAACCATGCGCGGCGCCTACTCCTCACCCTCTGCCTTGTCGTCTTCTTCGTCCTCGTCTTCGTCGTCGGCCATGGGCGGCAGCTCGTCGCCTTCCTGGCTGAAGCGGCGTTTGCGCTTGCTCGCGGGGAGCGGCGCGAGGGTCATGGTCACGTTGCGGCCCTGCATCTTCGGCTCCATCTCCACTTGAGCCATCGTGATGAAATCTTCCTTGATGCGCCGCATCAGAGTGACGCCGAGATCCTGGTGCGCCATTTCGCGACCGCGGAACTGAAGCTGCACGCGGACCTTGTTCCCCTTGTCCAGGAACTCCTCGCCGTGGCGCATCTT
>CAXSDZ010000306.1:0-5111 GCA_964235505.1 uncultured Chthoniobacteraceae bacterium | reverse complement strand
GCGCTTGCGATCTTCCGGCGGAACTTCTTCGTAGTTCTTCTCGTTCATCTTCGACAGCGCGGACTCGGGCATGAGGTGACGCGAGAAAACGAGCGCCTTGTTCGCCATGCCCGTGACGATCACGCGCTCTCCTTTCATCAGCGATTTGTAACCGATCTCGGCCACTTCCTGCGGCGACATTTTCGGCGCTTTGTGAAACGCGGCGGTGTCCTCCATGTCGGCTTTCTCGAAAAAATCCGTGTCTGTGACGCCCGGGCAAAGCGCTGTCACGGTGATTCCTTTATCCTCCAGCTCCGTCGCGAGCGCTTCGCTCAGGGAAAGGACGAAAGCCTTGGTGGCATGATAGACCGCCATTGTCGGACCGGGCTGAAAACCCGCGACCGATGCGGTGTTCAGGATGCGGCCGCGACCCCGGGCCACGAGCGGAGGCAGAAACAAGCTCGTGAGCCGCAAAACGGCCTCCACATTGAGCCGCAGGACGGAAAGGTGCCGATCGATCGGGATTTCCCAATAGCTGCCGCGCTGCCCGTGGCCGGCATTGTTGACGAGGATATCGACGTGGATTCCTGCGGTTTGCAGCTCGTCGAAGATCTCCTGCGCCGCCTTGGGATCTTCAAGATCCTTGGCGAGGACACGCGCTTCGACGCCGTGCATGTTCTTCATGTGCGCGGCTATTTCGCGCAGCTCCGATTCAACGGGGGCGACGAGCACGACCGGGTGTCCGTGCTTCGCAAATTCGTGCGCGAGATGCAGGCCGATGCCGCTGGAGGCGCCGGTGATGAGAGCGGTTTCTGAGTTCATACGCTTCCAAATCGCACCCGCCTACTCCTCGCGCGGGCGCAAGGTGCTCCATTACATCTCGCTCAGCGGTCGCCCGTGTTTGCTGCGTCTTTCCGACGTTCGCATCGCGAGGCTTTGCGCGGCCCGCGCGATGGAGGTGCGACAGCGCTGCCCATGCCTCTGCGCCCCTGCGAAATCCAGCCTTTCAAGGCAAACTTTGGATTGCATTTCCGCAGTCGCTCGTTAGCTCTCTCCGCCTTCCTCCATGTCTGAAATCCTTACTCCCCCCCCGGCGCAGGAGCTCGGTCCTACAGCCGATGAAGTCCACACGCTCGAGCACGTCGATCAGTATCTCCTCGTCGGCCAGGAGTCGGACGCGTCGGACATCCATCTGGGTGTGCATTCCCTGCCGATCTGGCGCCGCTTCGGCGTGCTGGAGCCGATCTGGCTGCGGTCGGATCAACTCACGCCGCACGACACCGAGCGGCTCGCGATGGGCTTTCTCGATGAAGTGCAACAAAAGCAGCTCGCCGACCGTGGCGACGTGGACTTTGCGTATGCCACTTCCTTTGGCCGCTTCCGCGCTTCGGTCGTCCGACATCGGCTCGGCATCGACATGGTTTTCCGCATCATCAACACGAAGCTGCGGAGCATGGACGAACTTGGGCTGCCGCAGAGTTTGAAGGCGCTCACGCAGTATCACAACGGGTTGGTGCTGGTGACCGGCGCGGTGGGTTCAGGCAAATCGACGACGCTCGCTGCACTCGTGAACGAAGTGAACGAGAAGCGCCACGACCACATCATCACGCTGGAAGACCCGATCGAATACATCATCTCCTCGCGCAACTGCCACGTGACGCAGCGCGAAGTGCATACGCACACGCGCTCGTTCGGCGCGGCGCTGCGCGGCGCGCTGCGCGAAGATCCCGATGTGATCATGGTCGGCGAAATGCGCGACCTGGAGACGATCTCGCTTGCGATCACTGCCTCTGAAACGGGCCATCTCGTGCTCGGCACCCTCCACACCGGCAACGCCGCGCGCACCTTGGATCGCGTGCTCGACGTCTTTCCGACGGATCAGCGCGAGCAGATCCGCATCATGGTTTCAGAATCGCTGCGCGGCATCGTGTCCCAGCAACTGATCCCGCGGGCGGATGGTCGCGGCCGCGTGATGGCGTTGGAAATTTTGACGAACACGCCCGCCGTCGCGAACCTCATCCGCGAAGCCAAGACCTTCATGCTCCCGGGCGTAATGCAGACCGGAAAGAAGCAAGGCATGAAGCTCATGGACGACTCGCTCACGGAGCTCTACGACGCCGGGCTCATCACTCAGGAAGAAGCCTACAGCCGCGCCGAGCAGAAGCAGCTCATGCGCGCGCACTTTGGAGGCAAGAAGGGTTGATGGTTGAGAGTTGAAGGTTGAGTGGCGATTGCCCGGACAGTGAAGCCTCGCTGCCATTCACAATCTTATGTTCAACTTCGAAAAGCTGGAGGTGTGGCAGAAGGCGATTGCGTTTGCGGATGATATCTATCGCATCACAAAGACTTTCCCAGTGGATGAGCGATTCGGCCTGACGAATCAGATGCGTCGCGCGGCTGTGTCTATCTCCTCGAACATCGCGGAGGGCACATCGCGAAGCTCGCGCGTGGACTACGCGCGCTTCGTCGAAATCGCCACCGGCTCCGTTTTTGAAGTCATTTCGCAATCTTTCATTTCCCGCAGCCAGGGATTCCTCAGCGACGATTACTTTCACCTTCTCTACCACGCCGCTGAAAACCAGACCCGCATGCTTAGCGGCCTCCGTTCCTATCTCCTGAATCAAAAAGAGAGCTGATCCTTCCACACTGACGCCACTCAACCTTCAACCCCCTTCCCATGGCCTACATCGATCAATTCTTCGAAGTCCTCGTCACTGCCGGTGCTTCCGATCTGCACCTCGGCGAAAACCAGCCGCCCAAGATTCGCCGGCACGGCGAGATGGTTCCCATCCGGGAGGAAGTGCTGACGCACGATGAGATGGCTTACATGATGAGCGAGATCAGCGGCCCGGACCGCTGGGCACGCTATCTTGAAAGCGGCGATCTCGACTTTGCCTACGAGATGAATGAGGAGTCGCGCTTCCGCTGCAACTACCTCAAGCAGGCGCACGGCTACGGCTGCGTTTTCCGGCTGATCCCGACTAAGATCATGTCGCTCGATCAGCTCGGCATCCCGCAGATCGTGAAAGAGTTTGGACACCTCCGCGGTGGCCTCGTGCTGGTGACCGGGCCGACCGGCTCCGGCAAATCGACGACGCTGGCGGCGCTGATCGACTACATCAACACGAACTTCACGCGCCACGTCATCACCGTGGAGGAGCCGATCGAATTTGTGCATGTGAACAAGCGCTCAGTGATCACGCAGCGCGAAGTTCCCGACCACGCGACGACCTTCCCGATCGGGCTAAAGGCCGCGCTGCGCGAGGACGCGGACATCGTGCTGGTCGGCGAAATGCGCGACCTTGAAACCATTCAGCTCGCGCTCACGGCAGCTGAGACTGGCCTGCTCGTTTTCGGCACGCTGCACACGAACAACGCGCGCAAAACGGTCGATCGCATGATCGACGTCTTTCCCGCCGATCAGCAGGCGCAGGTGCGCACGATGCTCGCGAACTCGCTGAAGGGCGTGGTTGCGCAGCTTCTGCTGAAGCGGTGCGACGGCGGCGGCCGGCTCGCGGTGAATGAGATCCTCGTCGTGAACTCCGCGGCGAGCGCAATCATCCGCGAAGGCGCCACGCAGAAGCTGCAGGACGTGATCGTCGGCGGCAAAGGCCAGGGCATGCAGTTCATGGACGACGGCATCTGGAACGTCATGCAGCAGGGCATGGTCGCGCCGCACGAGGCCTACATGAAGGCGATCGACAAGACGCGTTTCAAGACGTTCCTGTCGCCGGAAGAGCAGAACTTGTAAGCCCCTTCGGGACCGCCGGTTCTTTGGACAAGAGCCGCTCCGAGAGATCGGAGCGGCTTTTTTGTGCATGCTTATCCAGCGGAGTTCACCGGCTTCGCAGCGAGGCGATCTTCGCGGAAGGCGGCGAGCAGGAAAAGGGCGACCGCGATGAAGATGCAACTGTCTGCCACGTTGAACGCGGGCCACGGATTCGCTCCGGGGATGTGCAGATAGAAGAGCAGGAAATCAACGACGTGTCCGTGCAGCACGCGGTCGGCGAGGTTCCCCAAAAGTCCGGCCATGAGCAGCGCAATCGCCCAGCGGCTCAGCGGCTCGCGAAATGCGCCGCGCCGGAGTGCCACGAGCAGACCGATGAACGTGGCGACCGAGAGCACGATGAATGGCACGTTCCCGTTCTTGAACATGCCAAACGCCGAGCCCGTGTTGCCCCAATGCACGAGGTGAAACACGCGTGGCCAAACGGGCACGCCGTAGAAACCTGGGATCGTGGCAATGCCTTCATCCGTCTCAAGAGGAAGGCGGGCGATCACCAGCCATTTGGTGAGCTGATCGATCGCGAAGAGCGGAAGTGTCACGAGAAGCGGATGGCGCATGGGAAGATCGTCGAGCGGAAGTGCGTGGAGCGTCCGGCGTGGATGAAATGGAGGCGGGGCGGTGCTCTCCGCTTCACGCTTCCACGCTCGGCGACGCCACGGTGACCACCGCAGCGCAGCGGTCGCAGAGCTCGGGCTGCGACGGGTCACAACCGACGGTGAGCCGGTGCCTCCAGCAGCGTGCGCAGCGCGTGTGCCCGGTGCGCGTGAGGCGGGCGGCGGTCTCCACTCCAGCGATAACCGTGAGATCGCTGAGAATGAAAAATTCCTCCATCTCGGCGGGACGATCCTGCGACTCGCGCAGCAGGTTCGCGTCCGCGATCTCGAGCGTCACTGCAGCTTCGAGGGCATTGCCGATAAGCTTCTGCTGGCGCGCTGGCTCCACGGCTTGCGCGATGATGGCGCGCAGCTTGAGCCACTCGTCCACCAGTTGCTCCAGCGCCGGATCGCGGAGCGCCGCGTCCGCTTCGGGGAAGGTCTGGAGATGCACGGAATCAGTGCGGCCGGAAAACTCCCACGCTTCATCCGCTGTGAAGGCGAGGATCGGCGCGAGCAGACGGCAGAGCGCATCGAAGACGCGGCGCATCACCGCTTGCGTGGCGCGGCGGCGTGGTGAAGTGGCGGCGTCGCAGTAGAGCCGGTCCTTGGTGATGTCCACGTAGAGCGCACTCACATCCACGGTCACGAACTGATTCAGCGTGCCGAATACCTTGCGAAAATCGTAGTCCGCATACCCAGCGCGGCACGTCGCGATCACCCCCTGCAAGCGGCTGAGCATCCAGCGATCG
>CAXSDZ010000305.1:0-5127 GCA_964235505.1 uncultured Chthoniobacteraceae bacterium | reverse complement strand
CCTGCACGATCTTCGAGCAGCCGCCGGTGATCGCGTGCCGCCCGATGCGGCAGAACTGATGCACCGCCGTGAGCCCGCCGATCACCGCACAGTCGCCTACTTCCACGTGACCCGCGATCGTGCCGTTGTTGGAAAAGATCACACCATCGCCGACGATGCAGTCGTGCGCGATGTGCGAGTAGGCGAGGAAATTTCCGTCGCTGCCGACGCGTGTGCAGGAGTGCGGCGCGGTGCCGCGATGCACCGTGCAGAACTCGCGAAACACGTTCTCATCGCCGATCACGAGGCAGGTCGGCTCGCCGGCGTATTTCAAATCCTGCGTTTGCTGGCCGATGCAACTAAACGCGTGAAAACGATTGCCGTGGCCGATTTGCGACGGCCCTTCCACACTGACATGGTGCTGCAGCCAGCAGCCCGCGCCGAGCGTCACCCCCGCGCCGACGATGCAATACGGCCCGATCTCGCACCCGTCGCCGATCTCCGCCCGCGGATTGATGACCGCCGTGGGATGGATGTTTGCGGCGCTCACTGGTCGGCAAAGCCAAACATCATCTCCGCTTCCGAGACGACGACGTTGTTCACCAGACAGCGGCCCTTTGCCTTCATCACCGAGCGCTTCCGCTGCGTCACCTCCACCTCGATGAAAAGCGTGTCGCCCGGCACCACCGGCTTGCGCCATTTCACCGCGTCGGCGCTCATGAAAAAGCCGATGCGCCCCGCGTTTCCCGGCATGCGGAGCAGCAGGATCGAGCCGACCTGCGCCATCGCCTCCACCTGCAGCACACCGGGCATGATCGGCTGACCGGGAAAGTGCCCCTGGAAATACCATTCGTTCATCGTCACCTGCTTCACACCGACGCAGCGCGTCTCGCCTTCCACACTCACCACGCGATCGACCATGAGAAAAGGCGGGCGATGCGGGAGCAGCTTCATCACGTCCGTCACGTCCATCACCTCGCCGCCTTTCGGCGTCACGGAAGGCGGCACCATCGCCATCGCGCGCGCGTGTTGTTTGGCCAGGAGCCGCGCCATTTCCGTGTTCGGACCGTGCCCTGGCTTTACCGCGATCACGTGCCCTTTGATCGCGCGCCCGAACAGCGCGAGGTCGCCGACGATGTCCAGGATCTTGTGCCGCGCGAACTCCTCCGTGAACCGCACCGGCTCCTTGCTCAGCACCGAGTCACCGCGCACCACGATCGCGTTTTCCAGGCTTCCTCCTTTGATCAAGCCTTTGTCCATCAGCGGCTTCACGTCTTCGTAGAAAACAAAGGTCCGCGCGGGAGCGATCTCTTTTTCGTAAGTCGCAGGCGTGATTTCGGTGGAGAAATATTGCGTGAACTTCCCGCCCGGCCCGACCTGCGTGCAGGAAATCCGAAAGCCGCTGTCTGGCACGATCGTCATCAAGGAGCCGCCCTTGGTTTCCAGGTGGATCGGCTCGGTCACTTCAAAGAACGCGCGCGGCGCAGGCTGCTCGGCGAGGCCCGCCTGCCGGATCACCTCCAGATAGGGAAGCGCGCTGCCATCGCCGATCGGCGGCTCATTTGCGTCCATCTCGATCAGCGCGTTATCCACGCCCATCCCCGCGAGCGCGGAAAGCACGTGCTCCACGGTATGCACCTTCACCGCGCCCTCCGCGAGCGTGGTGGAGCGCTCCACCGCTTTCACGTTGTCCACCTTCGCGTCGATCGTCGGCTGATCCGGCAGGTCGATGCGCTTGAACTTGCGGCCATATCCGGGCGGCGCGGGGTGCAGCGTGAGGGTGACATTTTCGCCCGTGTGCAGCGATGAGCCGCTGAGGGAAGCGCTCCGGGCGAGGGTGTGTTGTTGCGGGGCGGTGGTCATGGAAAAACGGGGCGGTCCTTATGGCAGGTCGGGAAGAGCGGGGACAAGCGGTTTGGTGCGGGAGCGGTGGGAGGCGACCGCCGCTGCGCGGGGCTGAACGTCGAACGTCGAACGTCGGGAGTCCGCAGCGCGTGCGGCGTGACGAGCGGAGCGCCCATGTCCGAGTCACTCCGCGACTCGGGCACCGGCTCTCCATCCTCTCACGACTGCGGCTCACAGTTCACGCCCTCTCGACGTTCAGCGTTCAGCGTTCGACGTTCGACGTTCAGCCCGCCGCAGGCGCCTCCCGCTTCTCAACCCGCGCTTGCTCTGCTACTCCCGACCCATGCGTCCTCTCCCCCTGCTTGCGCTTTCGTTCCTCGCCACCATCGCCGTCGCCGCCGACCTGCGCGTCCTCCCACCCGGCGAACTCCCGCACGACGCCCGCCTCGCACCACTGAAGGACCTCGACGGCTACTTCCCCTTCACCCCGCCGGCTTCGCAACAGGACTGGGCGCCGCGCGCGGAAAAGGTGCGTCGGCAGATCCTCGTCTCTCAAGGGCTTTGGCCAATGCCGGAGAAAACCCCGCTCAACGCCGTGATCCACGGCCGAATCGAGCGCGAGGATTACACGGTGGAAAAAGTCTTCTTCGAGAGCTTCCCCGGCTTCTTCGTCACCGGAAACCTGTATCGCCCGAAGGCCTCGGAGGGACGCGCTCCTGCGTGTCCTGAGCAATCGCCCGGCGAAGCAGGCCGCGCAGGAGCGCGTCCCTCCGTGCGCTACCCCGGCGTCCTATGCCCGCACGGCCATTGGCCGGACGGCCGCTTCATGGACACCGCCGAAGCCGACGTAAAAAAGCAGCTCGCGAGCGGTGGCGAGAAGTTTGAGAGCGCCGCGCACTCGCCGCTCCAGGCCCGCTGCGTGCAGCTCGCGCGCATGGGCTGCGTCGTCTTCCACTTCGATATGATGGGCTACGCCGACTCCCTGCAGCTTTCACAAGAGCTCGCGCACGGCTTTAAGACCCAGCGCCCGGAGATGAACACGCCGGAAAACTGGGGCTTCTTTTCGCCGCAAGCCGAGTCGCACCTCCAGAGCATCATGGGCCTGCAAACGTGGAACGGCATCCGCGCGCTCGACTTTCTCCAGTCGCTGCCGGACGTGGACCCCCAGCGCATCGGCGTCACGGGCGCGAGCGGCGGCGGCACGCAGACGATGATCCTCGGCGCGATCGATCCGCGCGTTTCCGCAGCCTTTCCCGCCGTGATGGTGAGCACCGCGATGCAGGGCGGCTGCACGTGCGAAAACGCGAGTCTCCTGCGCGTCGGCACCGGCAACATCGAGTTCGCCGCGCTCTTCGCCCCGAGGCCGATGGCGATGAGCGCCGCCGATGACTGGACGAAAGAGCTGGCAACCAAAGGCTTCCCCGAGCTGCAAAAACACTGGGCGATGCTCGGCGCGCCCGACCGCGTCCAGCTCACCGCGCTCACGCAATTTCCGCACAACTACAACTCCCCCAGCCGCGCCGCGATGGCCGCGTGGTTCAACCAGCACCTCAAGCTGAACATCTCCGCTGAGCAGCTCGCCGAGCGCGATTTCCAGCGGCTCACCCGTGAAGAAATGAGTGTCTGGGACGCCGCGCATCCCGCCCCGACTGAGCGCGGCCCGGAGATCGAGCGCCGCGTCCTGCGCCACTGGCACGAAGACGCTGAGCGGCAGATGGCGAAGTCACCTGAGAGCCTTGAACAGATTGCGCGGCCAGCGTGGGAGATCGTCCTCGGCCGCACGTTGAAGGAAGCCGGCGACGTGAGTTGGGAACTCAAGGACAAGCGCGACAGCGGCACCTTCCTTTCCATGCGCGGCCTTATCCGCAACACCACGCACGGCGAAGAACTCCCCGCGCTTTCCTTTCACCCGAAACAGTGGAATGGCACCACCGTCCTGTGGCTCGACGACCGCGGGAAAAGTGCTGCCCTGACCGATGCCGCCTCCAGCGAAAACCCCGCGCCGCGCCCGGAAGTCCGCGCCCTCGTCGATGCCGGCATGAGCGTCTTCGCGGTCGATCTTTGCGGCCAGGGCGAGTTCACCGCGAATGGTGAGCCGATGACGAAAACGCCGCGCGTAAAGAACCCACGCGAATCCGCCGCCTACACCTTCGGCTACAACCCGAGCGTCCTCGCCGAGCGCACGCACGACGTGCTGAGCGTCCTGGGCCTCGTGCAAACGAGTCAGCATCCCACGCGCAAGCTCGCGATCGTGGCGCTCGGCTCCACCAGCCCGATTGCTGCTGCCACGCGCGCTCTGGCGCCGAATGCAATCTCGGCTGCAGTCGTGCAAAACGGTGACTTCCGTTTCGCGACAGTCGGCGATCTGCACGACCCGAGCTTCCTGCCCGGCGGCGCGAAATACGGCGACCTTCCCGCCCTGCTCCGCCTCGGCGGCAAAAGCCCGGTGCTCAGCGAAGGCGGAGCCCGCCACATGCCGCTCACCGCTGCCAGTGCCGCGGACTGGCTGAAAGAAACGCTGCGCTGAACCGCACGGCGCTCGCGCGGACAGGCGCTTTTTCAGGTGCGAATGCGAAACAAACGGCATCATGAACACCCCAATTCCCTCGCCCTCCGCCCGTTCATTCCGGCGCGCCGGTGCGGCTTTCCTATTCACGGCCAGCCTGCTCGGCGCGAGCGCCCTGGCTTTGGATACGCCGAAGACCGGCCTTTACAAAGGCGCGCTCACCGCAGTGCATTCCGTCCAGCACGGCGGCTCGCCCACACGGATTGCGAAGGTCGCGAGTGTGTCGAAAGTCGTCGGCATCGCGTCGGATGCGGAAGGCGGCAACCAGCCGATCTTCGACCTCGTCTCGCCCGGTTTCACCGTCGCTGGCCATCTGCCCGTGACGTTTGTCACCTTCGATCTTTCCACCACACCGGCACGGCTGCGGCTGCTCGAAAACGGGCTCGATGTGGACATCCCGGTGCCGGAAGTTTCGGTGAAAGGCAACGTTGTCACCGCGTCGTTCGAGTCGGCCAGCACCACCGGGGAAAAGAAGCGCACGAGCCGCTATGTCATGCGCCTCGTGCGGGTGAAGCCGTAGCGGCGAGAGCTGTGGTGAACCCCTTGAAGTAGCGGTCGGCATTGTATGAACGATGCACGCATGCCTGCATGAGCGCGCGCATGCGGCTGGCGCTCCGCGCCTTCTCGAAACGGGAACGGGGTGGGTTGGTGGCATCATCACCGGGCAGAGCCGGCATTCACTTGCGATGACGCGCTGAATTTCGGCGTCTTCGATCCCGCTATGATCGCCTCCCCCG
>CAXSDZ010000304.1:1666-5130 GCA_964235505.1 uncultured Chthoniobacteraceae bacterium | reverse complement strand
ATGAAGATGAAGAAACAGACGAAGAGCAAGGCGCCCGGGGATTCGGATAGGCTCTCAGCAAAAAATGAAACGTGCCCCCCAATGCTTTCCGCCACCTTGCGCCGGGGTTTCCCGCACTGGCGCTGCACGTGCTCTTGGTGAAGGGTCGCCGCCCAGCATGCGCCTTTCACCCCTTCCCCTCGCTCTCCTCGTCGCTGGCGCTGCCGCGTGCCCGGCGCACGCGTTCACGATCACGATCAATCCCGGCGCCGGCCTGTCGGCAAACCAGACGGCGCTCGCGGCCTTCGATCGCGCCGCCGCGCTTTGGGAGGCGCGCATCACCGATCCGATCACGATCTTCATCAACGCCGACCTTGCGCCGCTCGGGCCGGGCATCATCGGCGACACTTCGAGCACGATGCTGCTGGGCGACAACTTTGCGGAACTCCGCGACGCCATGGTGCTCGATGCGCTGACGACAGGCGGCGATGCGATCGTGCAAGCGCTGCCGACTTTTTCGCAGCTCAGCGTGCTGCTGCCGGCAGGCCGCTCGGTCCGCGACACGCTTTACGCCACGCAGGCAAATCTGAAAGCGCTCGGCTTCACGGGCCTCGAAGCCGTGTCGGGCCACCCGGAAGATGCGGTGATCCGCTTTTCCTCGGAGTTCTCATTCGACTTCGACAACCGCGATGGCGTGGACTTTTTCCGTTACGATTTTGAAACCGCCGCGGCGCATGAGATCGGTCACGCGCTCGGGTTTCTTTCCAGCGTGGACGACCTCGATTTCACCACGGCGCAGGAATACCCGAGCGTGATCCTGACCACGCTGGACTTGTTCCGGTTTCGGCGCGGCAAAGGGCTCGATCCTGCCACCGCGACGGAGTTCACATTTTTCCCGCGCAGCCTCGTGCCGGGCGAGGACGAGCACTTCGACGACACGCTCCACGACTGGTCCTTCGCGACCGGGATCAATGCGGGCGACGGCAATCAGGCGTCGCACTGGAAGAACGACGATCTCACCGGCGTCTTCATCGGACTGATGGACCCCACGCTGGCGTATGGCGCGATCGAGCGGCCGACCGACGCGGACTTTCGCGCGCTGGATGTGATCGGCTACGACCTCGCGCCGGAGCCCACGGCAGGCGCGCTGCTCGCGGCGGGCGGGCTTGCTCTGGCGCTCACCCGCCGGCTGCGGAGCGGGCGGGTCTCGGCTGAGAGCCTATCCGAATAACCATGCGCCTTCCTCTTCGTCTGTTTCTTCATCTTCATCTTCATCTTCTTCCCTGTGTCGCCGAGATGAAGATGAGGATGAGGAAGAAGAGGAAGAGAGTTTTTCGGACAGGCTGTAAGAGCCTATCCGAATCCCCGGGCGCCTTGCTCTTCGTCTGTTTCTTCATCTTCATCTTCTTCCCTGTGTCACCGAGATGAAGATGAAGATGAGGAAGAAGACGAAGAGGGTTTTTCGAACAGGCTCTTAAGGCTGAACACGACGATGCTGCGGTGCGAGGGTGGTGCCTTGGGGTGCAGGCATTTCTGCCTGCGTAGCAGCCGACGTGAGGAGGCTCACTTCCCTCCTTGGTTCCAAGGCGCTTCAGCCGACGCTCGGCCAAGCGGGTTGTCTCGCGGAGTTCCCCTCCTCCGACGTCGGCGCGTAGCCTTCGGCTTCCGTTTCATTCACCGCTTCAACCTCCGCGATTTCTCCATCGGGAAAGGCCGCGCGGTAGGCAGGCTGGCGCAGCAGCGCGAGCGCCACGACCGCGGCGGGCACGAGTGCGAAGGCGGTGACGATGCCATTGGTCGCGATGAGCGGCAGCAGGAGCGCGCCGAACGCGGCAAGCCTCGCCTTTTGGTAGCTGCGAGCGCCAAGCAGAAATGCGGCGTGGCAGCCCACGAATCCCGCGCCGCCGATCCCGGCGAGCGTCCACAGAACTTTCGCGGACTTGAAAGCGATCTCGCCGTAGCCCGCTGCCGGCGCGGACATCAGCCCGGGCAGCGTGGCCACGCAAAGCAGCAGATGGGTGCCGGCGGCGGTCATCAGGCCGGCGGCGGCGTAGTTGAGGTTTTCGATGCGTTGTTGATTGGGTGTGTGCATTTGTTTGTTCGGTGTGGCGCATCCGCGGCTTTTCCGCGGGTCCGTTTTTGTCTGTGAACACGTGCCGCAGCCGCCCTTTGTTAGGCATGGGCGGCGGTCGATTCGCAGACGGCGTTTTGCCGCCGCTCAGTGAGCAGATGAAGTGCCCACCCGTCCGCCGTTTTGCGGCGGCAGTGCTTGATGAGGTGTCTGCAGAGCAAATGCTGCCCTCACCGAAGCCGTGCGGTGCCGGCACCGGGCAGGCGTTTCCAAACCGCATTTCCGCCGGTGCGCAGTGCCGCCGCCGACCGCTATCGGCAACCCGCCCCGCCCTTACAGCAGCTCGCTCACCATTTCGCGCTCTTCCTTCAGCTCCGCCACCGTGGCGTCGATCTTCGCGCGCGAGAAGTCGGTGATCGGCAGCCCTGTCACCACTTCCCGCCCGCTCGCAGTGGTGCGGATCGGGAAGGACGACATGATCCCCGGCTCCACTCCGTATTCGCCCTGCGAGCAGACCGCCACGCTGTGCCAGTCGCCCTCCGGCGTCGGTGTCACGAGCGAGCGGACGGTATCGATCACCGCATTTGCGGCCGAAGCCGCCGAGGAAAAGCCGCGCGCTTTGATGATCGCGGAGCCGCGCTGCTGCACGGTCGAGATGAACTCGCCTTGCAGCCAGGGCAGGTCAGCGATCACTTCCGTGGCGGGATTGCCGTCGATCTTCGCGTTGTGGAAGTCGGGATACTGCGTGGCGGAATGGTTGCCCCAGATGGCGGTGTTGGTCACGCTCGTCACCGGCACTCCGGCGCGTTTGGCGAGCTGCGATTTCGCGCGGTTTTCATCCAGCCGCGTCATCGCAAACCAGCGGTCTTGCGGGATCGCCTTGGCGTGGTTCATCGCGATGAGGCAGTTCGTGTTGCAGGGATTGCCGACCACCAGCACGCGCACATCCGGCGCGGCGTTGCGCTCGATCGCCTCGCCTTGCCCCACGAAGATCTTGCCGTTGATCCCGAGCAGATCCTTCCGCTCCATCCCGGCCTTGCGCGGCACCGAGCCGACGAGCAGCGCCCACTCGGCGCCGTGAAAGCCTTCATTCAGATCGGCTGTCGGCACCACGCGCCGGAGCAGCGGAAACGCGCAGTCATCCAGCTCCATGACCACTCCTTCCAGCGCGCCGAGCGCCTGCGGCACCTCGATGAGATGCAGCTCCACGGGCTGATCCGGTCCGAGCATGGAGCCCGAGGCGATGCGGAAAAGCAGCGAGTAGCCGATCTGGCCGGCGGCCCCGGTGATGGCGATGCGGATGGGCGATTTCATGCGGTGGAAAGTAGGAAGAAGGTGACTCGAAAACGAGCGGCAGAGCTTCACCATTTCAGCGGAAGCTCAGCAACGAATTTCTCTCCGGCTGGCTCTCCCC
>CAXSDZ010000304.1:0-1656 GCA_964235505.1 uncultured Chthoniobacteraceae bacterium | reverse complement strand
GCGGCTGGACGCGAATCCCGGAGCGCCGCGCACGCCGCGAGCCCGCCTGCCCTCACCCCACCATCCCATGCCGCACGGCGTATCGCGTCAGCGCCGCGACATCGTGCAGGTGCAGCTTTTCCATGATGTGCGCGCGGTGGTTTTCCACCGTTTTCACCGCAAGGCCGAGCCGCGCGGCGACTTCTTTGGAAGAGCGGCTTTCCGCGATCATCTGCAGCACCTCGCGCTCGCGGGCGGTCAGCGCGAAGTGACGGGTGCCGAGCGTTTCCTGAAAGACGGAAGTCGCAAACTGCGTGAAATAAAGCCCGCCCGCCATGACGACGCGGATGGCCTCGAACAAGGATTGGAGCGGCTCCCTTTTGCCGACAAAGCCATGCGGCCGGCAGCGCAGCGCACCCGCCACCTGCTCGCGCTCGGTGGCGGCGGAAAACACCAGCATGCGTGGCGCCGGCGCGGCGGCGCGCAGGCGGCGCATCACTTCCATGCCGCAAAGCTCTGGCAGCGCCAGCTCCAGGATCACGAGGTCCGGCGCTTCCTTGCGGCAGAGCGCGAGCCCTTCGATCCCATTGTCCGCCTCGCCCACGACTTCAAAGCCCGGCTCCCGCCGGAGCTGCGACGCCAGCATCTGCCGCGTCGAGGTTTGATCATCCACCAGCACAACACGCTTTTTCATCCGCACGCCTCTCTTCTTCTGGGGTTCACATTTCAGGAAGGTTTCCCACGCTCGCCGCGCGTGCCCCGGAGAACACACGCGCGCTCAGCGTCGGCGCGGTTGTAACGAACTGCGCCGCCGGATTGCAAACGGATTTCAGGGGTTCAATCGCACATGTTTGGAGCATTTTCCTGATAGGAATCCAGCTTCCCGGATGCCACGGTGCGCGCCGGCCCGCGCATCCCCGTGCTTGCTTTTGCACCCTGCGAGACTCTGCGCGGCGAGCCGCGAGCCGCGCCGGCGTTGCTCCCCAGTTCACTTTGATCGTTGTGAAAAAGCCTTTCTCCCTGCTCGCGCTTTGCGGTTGCCTGCCGCTGCTCGGCGCGTGCGCCTACAATCCCTATGCCAGCGGCGGGCCCGGCGCGCGCTACCGCGGCTACGAGCACTACCAGCCGACGCTCGTGCAAATGGCGCGCATGTCGCGGGTCGGCGGCGTCTATGTGGACGACCCGTATGCGCCTTACGCGCTGAGCGATCGGCTCGTCCTCCAGCATGCGGATCACATGCTCGGCATCCTGCGCTCGAAGCTCACCGGCTCGCGGTTTGCGCGCTACACTTCCAGCACCGCGCAGGTCGGCCTCGCGGGGCTCGCCGGCGCCGCGGGCGCGTTCGGAGTCGGCGCGCGGGCGGCGGGCCAGCTTGCCTTCGGCTCGGCCTTGATGCCGGAACTCGGCGGCATCTTCAACGCCCGCGCCCGCTCCGAGACTTACCAGCAGGCGGTGCAAATGATCGAGCTGGCTGAGCTGGATTACTTCGATGAAATGGGCAGCCCGCCTTCGACCGTCTTTTCCCGCAGCGGACGCACGCTCCACCGGCGCGTGCTGGCGACGATCAGCATGGTGGAAAAGGCCGTCGTGGGCCAGCTCCCGAGCCGGGATGAAATGGAAAGCGCCACGCTGCGCACCGGCGAGCGAGTGCGGCGCGGGGACTTTGCCGGCGCGCGA
>CAXSDZ010000303.1:4935-5158 GCA_964235505.1 uncultured Chthoniobacteraceae bacterium | reverse complement strand
TGCTCGTAAATGACAAGGTTGCCTCCGTGATGGGATGCTGGACCTCCGCGTCGCGCAAGGCGGTGCTCCCCGTCTTCGAGAAAGAAAACGGGATGCTCTACTACCCGACCTTTTATGAGGGTCTGGAACAGTCCAAAAACGTCATCTACACCGGCCAGGAAGCGACGCAGCAAATCCTTGCCGGCCTCGACTGGATCGCAAAGGAGAAGAAGGCCAAGACCTT
>CAXSDZ010000303.1:0-4904 GCA_964235505.1 uncultured Chthoniobacteraceae bacterium | reverse complement strand
CAAGATCGCTCGCAAGCACATCGAGAACGTGCTGAAAGGCACGGTTGTAGGCGAGGAATACTATGCACTCGGCCACACGCAGTTCGGCTCATTGATTAATAAGATCAAGCTCAAGAAGCCCGACGTCATTTATGCAATTATTGTCGGGGGCAGCAATGTCTCCTTCTACAAGCAACTGAAAGCTGCCGGTATCACATCCGCGAAGCAAACCTTGCTGACCATCTCGGTCACGGAAGATGAAGTGCTCGGCATCGGGGGTGAAAACCTAGCTGGTTTCTACTCTGCGATGAAATACTTCCAGAGCCTGCAGAACGACAACAACGCGGGTTTCGTGAAGGCGTTCAAAGCTAAGTATGGTGAGAAGAGCGTGATCGGCGACGTGACCCAAGCTGCCTACCTCGGGCCGTGGCTGTGGAAGATGGCCGTGGAGAAAGCAGGAAGCTTTGACGTGGACAAGGTCGCGGCTGCCTCGCCAGGTCTGGAGTTCAAAGGGGCTCCGGAGGGGTATGTCAAACTGCATCCGAATCATCACCTCTGGAGCAAGCTGCGCATCGGCCAGTGGGAAACAAACGGTCAGGCGAAGGTGCTCTATGAGTCTGAGCTGATCGAGCCCGATCCTTTCCCGAAAGGCTACCAATAGGCAGTAACTCACACGGTGTGGTGCCCGGGTCCCATCCCCGGCCACCTGCCGAAACTCACCCCCTTTAACCTCTCGCATCGTCCCTATGTCCGCACCACTCTCACTCGCTTACAGCATGTCGGAAATCTGGTCGATCCTCGTCATGCAGGGATTTGCCGGCCTCAGTCTATTCAGCGTCCTGCTGCTCATGGCTTTGGGACTTGCCATCATCTTCGGACAAATGGGCGTCGTGAACCTCGCACACGGCGAGTTCATGGCTCTGGGAGCCTACATGGTCTATCTCTGCTCCGAGATCACGCAAAACCATTTCCCTGCCTTTCAGCCCTACTACTTCATCCTCGCGATCGGGGTCGCCTTTGTGAGCTCCGCTTTGCTGGGCGTCATTGTGGAATGGAGCATGATCCGATTCCTATACCGGCGGCCTCTAGATACCCTCCTCGCCACTTGGGGCCTCAGCCTTGTGATGCAGCAGTCGTTCCGATCGATCTTTGGCGCGCGGGAGGTAACGCCTACCTTGCCAGAGTGGCTGATGGGCTCCTTCAAGCTTTCTGAGACGATCGACATTCCGATCAATGGCGTCTTCGTCATGGCACTCTCGCTCCTGCTTACAGGCCTGGTGGTTCTATTCACCTTTCGGTCCCGGATGGGCCTCCGCATGCGCGCCACAGTCCAGAATCGCGGCATGAGTGGCGCAGTGGGCATCAACACTGGCGTGGTCGATCGCTTCACCTTTGCGCTCGGCTGCGGCATCGCGGGCGTCGCGGGCGCGGCATTTACCACGATCGGATCGACGGGGCCGGATAGCGGGTCCCGCTACATCGTGGATACCTTTCTGGTAGTCGTCTTCGGCGGTGCCGGCAGCATTCTCGGCACGATCGTTTCCGCCTTCAGCATCGCGCAGGGGCAGTCGGTCTCGGAGTTCTTCCTGGAGGGAACAATGGGGAAGGTCGCCACGCTGATGGGCATCGTCGTCATCCTGATGCTGCGGCCACAGGGACTCTTCCCGAGCAAAGTCCGCAGCTAATTGGAAACTGCGTCATCACTTAGTGAAAAAGCTATACAACAACCTGTTCGGCGGCACGCAGGGGATGATCGGGATTCTCGTTCTCACTGTTCTCCTCTTCGCGGTGCTACCGCTCTCGCTCGATATCTTTCGACTCAATCTAGTTGGCAAGTATCTCACGTATGCCTTTGTCGCTGTCGGCCTCGTTCTTCTCTGGGGAAAAGCCGGCGTCCTTAGCCTTGGACAAGGCATCTTCTTCGGCTTGGGCGGCTATTGCATGGCGATGTTCCTTAAATTGGAAGCATCGAGTCCGGAAAATACTGCCATCCAATCCACGCCGGGAATTCCTGACTTCATGGATTGGAACCAGATCACGCATCTTCCTGCGCTGTGGGTTCCGTTCAAAAGCCTGCCGTTCGCTTTGCTAGCAGTCATGCTCGTGCCCGCACTGATCGCATTAATTGTCGGCTCGGCAATGTTTAAGAGGCGCGTCGGCGGAGTCTATTTCGCCGTGATCACCCAGGCATTGGCGTTGATCGTTTCGCTTGGCATCGATGGGAACCAGGGCCTCACCGGCGGCCGCAACGGAATCACCGATCTGCGCACGCTTCTAGGCTGGGACATCCGCACACAATCAGCCCAATACGTTCTCTACTTCGCGACTGGTGCGCTGCTGATCGGCTGCATCTTGCTTTCGCGGTTTGTCCTGTCTACGCGGATCGGCAGGTTGCTGCTCGCGATGCGGGATCGTGAAGATCGTGTCCGCTTTTCCGGCTACGACGTGGCGAGCTTCAAGGTATTCGTTTGGAGCCTGTCAGCGGGAATGGCTGGAATCGGCGGCGCTCTCTTTGTCTTGCAAGTAGGATTCATCTCGCCCTCCCTCGTCGGCATCACGCCCTCCATCGAGATGGTCATCTTCGCCGCCGTTGGCGGCAAGGCATCGCTGCTCGGAGCAGTCTATGGCACGCTCCTCGTGAACACCGCGAAGAGCCTTTTCTCGGAGAACTTCCCGCAGCTTTGGCTCTTTGCGATGGGCGGGCTTTTCATCGCCGTCGTCATGTTCTTTCCCGATGGGTTGGCAGGGCTCTGGAAGTCCGTGGGCACACGCTTTGGCCAGATCAAGCGGGCGCGGCGCACGCAGAAGCTGGTCTCCAGCCTGCCGGTCGTGGACCCCCCCGCAGCGCAGCTCGTGAACAGCGGAGGAAAGCTATGAGCAAGAAGCCCGAGATCCTTCTAGCGATTGAGGACCTCACCGTTTCCTTCGATGGATTCAAAGCCGTGGACGGGCTGAACCTTTACGTGGACCGCAATGAACTCCGCGTGATCATCGGTCCGAACGGCGCAGGCAAGACTACCGTGCTCGATCTTATCTGTGGCAAGACTCGGGCAACTGCCGGCAGCATCAAGTTCAAGGATCGGGAGATGCGCGGCATGCCCGAGCACAAGATCGTTCACAGCGGGATCGGGCGGAAGTTCCAGACGCCTTCAGTCTATGAGAACCTTTCGGTTTTCGAGAACCTTGAGATATCCTATCCATCGGGTCAGAGCGTCTTTGGCTGCCTCACGTTCCAACGCTCGCAAACTGTCACCGACCGGATCGCCACTGTAGCCGAAACTGTCTTCCTGAAAGAGCAGCTTGAGGTCGAGGCGGCATTTCTGAGTCATGGCCAAAAGCAGTGGCTCGAGATTGGCATGCTGCTGATGCAAGACCCGGAGCTACTAATGCTGGATGAACCTGTCGCCGGCATGAGTCCGACCGAGCGAGAGCAGACGGCGGAGTTGCTGAAGCGAATCTGCAAAAACCGTTCCATTCTGATCATCGAGCACGACATGGAATTCGTGCAGCGCATCGCGCACAAAGTTACTGTCCTGCATCTCGGCAAGATTCTGGCGGAAGGAACGATGGCGGACATCCAAAGCAACGAGCGCGTGCAGGACGTCTATCTCGGCCACTAAAAAACTTCTATGTCTCACATGTTGCAAGTGACCGACCTGAACGTCGGCTATGGTCAGAGCGAAGTCATTCACTCCGCAAGCTTCTCGGCTGGGAAAGCGGAAATCCTCGCGATCATGGGCCGCAACGGAATGGGCAAGACGACACTACTCAAGTCGTTGATCGGCCTCATCAATTCGCGATCCGGCTCCGTGCAGGTGGACGGTGCGGAGATGGCCGGACTTCCGTCGCACCAGCGGGTCCGCAGCGGGATGGCCTACGTGCCGCAAGGCCGCATGATCTTCAGCAACCTCACGGTTTATGAGAACTTGATTTCCGGGGCAAAAGGAAGCGTCGCGAAGTCCACGTTCGATGAGATTTATGCCCTCTTTCCGGTGCTACACGACATGCGCAAGCGCAAGGGTGGAAATCTTTCCGGCGGTCAGCAGCAGCAGCTTGCCATCGGACGCGCTTTGATCACGGAACCGAAGGTGCTTGTGCTGGATGAACCGACTGAAGGAATCCAGCCTTCCATCATCAAGGACATCGCAAAGGCGCTGCGCGAAATCCGACGGATGCGGGATCTTACCATTGTAGTCTCCGAGCAGGTTGTGAGCTTCATGATGGAAGTCTGCGACCGCGTGCTGGTCATCGACCGCGGCCGCTTCGTGCATGAAGACACGCGCGACAACATTGACTCCGGGAAGGTCAAGCGACTGCTCGCAGTGTAAGTGCTGCCAACTTCCAAGAACCCTTCAATTCAACCTAGTAAACATCATGCCAAAACCACTCATCAAAGTTGACCTGAACGCGTCGCCCGAAAGCCAGGACTACCTCCACAATCGCTGGCACCCGGATATCCCGATCGTCGAGTGGGTAAAGCCCGGCGACGAGTTCCGCATCGAGTGTATCGACTGGACCGGCGGCCAAATCAAAAACGACGACTCTGCGAATGACATTCTCGACGTTAATCTTACTAAGGTGCATTACCTCACCGGGCCAGTCGGGGTGGAGGGCGCTGAGCCGGGCGACCTTCTCGTGGTCGATATCCTGGATGTCGGCGCTTTTCAGGAATCGCAATGGGGTTTCACAGGGATCTTTGCCCGATCGAACGGCGGCGGATTCCTAACCGACCACTATCCCGACGCGCGGAAAACCATCTGGGACTTTCACGGTGTCTATACCTCGTCGCGGCACATCCCGAACGTTGAGTTCGCCGGCATCCTTCATCCGGGGCTGATTGGTTGTCTCCCGTCAAAGGAACTTCTCGACACCTGGAACACGCGCGAGACGGAGCTTTTCAATACCGAGCCGGATCGCGTGCCGCC
>CAXSDZ010000302.1:0-5188 GCA_964235505.1 uncultured Chthoniobacteraceae bacterium | reverse complement strand
GCCGTCGAGCGCGACCACTTAGCCGCCGAGCGAACCGGAGCCATGCGTGACGCCGAAATCTTCCGAGCTGTCTTCCAGCGAACCGACCTGCCGCAGCGACGCATCCGCGCCGACGTGCAGCGCCACGGTCGAGCCCGTGGTGTGCGCGAGCACCGGCACACCCGGCGTCCCCGCCGCATCGCAGCCGCTCACGTCGAAACTGACCAGCACCTCGGTGCCGAAGTTCTTCTCGAAGGTCTCGCTGAACGGCCCAAAACCGACCGTGAGATACGCGCTCAAGCCCGCGGTGACTTCGCCCGAAAGCGTGAATACGCAGCTATTGCTCAGCTCGCCGATGTGGATGCGCCCGTCGCCCGGATGGAAGTCCGTGTCGTTGAGATACGCGTTGAGATTCCCCACGATCCCACCACCGACACCGGCTTCCGCAAAGATCACGTTGAACGCCGCGAATGCCTCCAGCTTTGCCTGCAGCGTCCCCTCCGCGCCGGGCTGATCGACGACGAAAAAGCCGTTGAAAATGTCCTCCGCGTCGCCGCTCGCCGCGAACTGCGTGAGGCCCGAGCTGTCGTAGCCGATGTCGAGAAAAGCGTGCGCCTCCACCGTCGCCGTGAGCCGCACGCCGAAGGGTCCGAAGATGCGGTAGAACTGGTCAAAGCCGAGTCCGTCGATATCGAGCCCGGGCACATGATAGGTGAAGAAATCGACTGGCTTCCCAAAGAGCAGGTTGATCGCGCTGGTCGGGTTTTCGATGATCGGGAACGACAAACCGCCGCCCGGCAGCGCGTTCTTTCCCGCGAAGAAACTGCCGAGATCGCCGTTCTGCGAGCCGGGCGCGATCACGTTGCGGATGGATTGCGGCACCGCGTTCGCAAGCTGGAAAATCGCGGCCCGCGGGTCTGCCTGGCCGAGCGAAAAATCGCCCAGATCGATCCGCACCGCGCCACTGTTCGTCGGCACGGAATTGATGAAATCGATGAGGTCGGTGTAGAGCTCGAGGCGGTCCTTCGTCTCCGGGCTGAGCGCGCTGATGCCGCCTGCCACATCGAGCAGCGTCACGTCCGAGCCGGTGAGATCGGAGAGGAATCCGATGCGCGTTTTCAGCACATCGACGATCGGCTGGAGCGGCGCGGTGAAGATCTGCACCGTGTCGAAAATCGGCGAAACGAAGTCGCTGAAAAACGGGCCGAGCCCGAGCGAGACATGGGTGAAAGCGACGGACGGTGCGTTGCCGAAGTTTGCATTGCCAGCCGCGGGATCGACGACCGCGTTGCCGAAGCCCCAGTTGATGTTCAGGTCCGCGGCGATGTCTGGCAGCACGGCCGTGCCGAGGTCGCTGGCGAGCTTGAGATTGATCACGGCAGCGCCATTCAGCACCGCGTCCAGCACGTCGCCGCCGAACTCCCCCGCGCGCAGATGCCCATCGTTGTTCGTGTCCTTCAGCGTGACCTCAAAGGTGGCGTTGAAGCGCGTCGGCGTCGCGGCGTCGTCGGTCGCGTGGAAGTGGAGCAGCGACAGTTCCGCGTCCGCACTGAAGCCGGGGATCTTCGTGTCCGCCCCGATGCGGAAGGTCGAAGCCCCGCCGCGCGTGTCCACGTAAAAGCCGGTCGGATCGAGCCCGGAAGTGAAGTTCAGTGTGTAGCCAAGCGCCGTCTGCGCCGCGCCGGAAGTGGTCAGCCCGAGGCCGGAAAAGCCGATGCTCGCATCCAGCGGCACCGAGAGCGCGGCGAAGCTTTTCGTCGTGGCAAAGCTCAGCGTGATGTCCGTGGCATTCGTGAGAACGAGATTCACCGAACCCGGAATTCCCGCCGCACTGAGCGCGGAGTTCAGCGCCGTTTCCAACTGCGCCTCGGTGTAAGTCGGTGAGCCGCTGAGCGTGGCAAAGCCCGTGCCGATGGCGCCGCGCAACGCCGAGACAAACTGCAGCGCCGGCGCGCCCGCGCCCGCCGCATCGCCGAGGTTATCGCCGACGATCGGCAGCGAATCCGCGAAGATCTGCGACACCACATTCGACGCGATGCTTCCCAGCGATCCCGCCAGACCGCTTGCGAATGCATCGACCTGCGCCTGCGTCAGATCCATGCCCGCCGCTGCCACCGGGGGCGCGCTCAGCGCGACCGGTTTCTCGTGCGGCGCGGCACTGTGTTGCAGGTGTATCGCCGCCGCAGCAGGAGCGGGCGCGTTCACCGCGGGCATTGTTGGCAACGCCTGAAACGTCCACTCCGGGATCGGCAGGAAACCTTCCGCTGGCGTCATCGCGATCAGCAGCGCCGACGCGGGAACTTCGAGCGGGAGCTGAAGCGACGGTCCGATCAAAAGAGCGAGCACATCGGGATCAGCCGCGAGGTTTGAAGAAGAGATCAGCGCCATAAAAAAACCCGTTACTCCCATCACGGGCGAGCTGCCCCGGTATCAAAAGGCCGCACGGCTTGCCCGTCTAGCGATTCCAGCACATGGGAGCGTCGCCGGTAGTGAGTGCGGAAGAACATGTCAACCACTCATGCGCAAAGCGGCGACGAAAAGGGCCACCCTCCCGGCGATTTCTTTTGCGGTGTCGCGGAAGCTGGTTGGTGCTGTCCTGATATTAGATCGGCAAGCCAGGAACCCAGGAGGAAACCTCTCATGCATGGCTTCATGGGTTCCAGATTCGGACACCTCTGGCTGGCCCTGCCGGTCCGAGGCGCGGCGATCACGCTCTGCCCGCGCGCATGGCGTCGAGGAGCCAGGCGCGGGAGTAGGTCCAATGCCGCTTCGCCGTGCGCTCGCTGATCCCGCTTCTTCGATGCTCATGCCGACGAAGTAGCGCAATTTCACCAGCTCGGCCTTTTGCGGCTTGTGCAGCGCCAGGGCTTCCAGCGCGTCATGCACGGCCAGGAGTTCGTCGTCGGGTGCAGGCGCGGCGATTTGCAGGTCCGCGATATCCTCCGCGACTTCCCCACCGCCACGCCGCTTCCATCAGGATGCGCCGCATCGCTTTTGATCACAAGGCGTTCCGCACCGTCGAAGGCTCCACGTCTGCGTTTGGTGCGATGATTGTTCACGCAAATGCACGACGCCTTCGCCGCGGCCCCTCCACTGCGTTCCGGGCGGCCCTTTTCGCAAAGCAACGCCGCCTAGCCGGAGCTTCGGTCGGGATGACAGCGCGTGAGAATCGGGCTTGCCAAATTTCATGCCGCTGAAAAGCGGGCAGTTTACGCACTAAAGTGCGGGACCACTTTCCTGCGGCGGCGCGCCGTTCCAGCGCACGCACAGGACCGAAATGTCGTCGGCCTGCTCTCGATCCCCGGCGAAGGTGCGCACGTCTTTCACGACGCCGCGCGTGACCGTTTCGGGTGCCGTGGAGATGAAGGCGCCGAGCACGGTGAGGAGCCGCGGAGCGGTGTAAAATTCACCCGCGGGACTGAGCGCTTCGGTGATGCCATCGGTGTAAAAAAGCACGGTGTCGCCCGGCTCGAGCGTGTGCGTCGTCGCGCGATACTGGCGATCTTTCCACGCTCCGAGCGCCACGTTTCCATCGCTTTCCATCGGCTGCACCGCGCCACCGGGGCTCAGGCGCAGCGGCGCGGGGTGGCCGGCGTTGCAAAGCTGCATTTCGCCCGTGCGCACGTTCAGCAGCGCAAGGGCGAGACTCACGAACATGCCGGCGGTGCTGCCTTCCGTGCAGAGCTCGTTATTCACCTTATCGAGCAGGTCGCCGGGACACGCGGCGCTGGCGGCGTTGGCTTTGATGAGCGTCTTCGACACGGCCATGAAGAGCGCGGCGGGCACGCCTTTTCCCGCCACGTCGGCGATGAGCAGGCAGAGGCAGTCGCAGTCGATGAAGAAGAAATCGTAGAAGTCGCCGCCCACCGCGCGAGCCGGCTTCACGATGGCGTGGAGGTCGATCTCCGGGCGCTCGGGAAAAGCGGGGAACGTCTTTGCCAGCAGGCTCATCTGGATGGAGCGCGCGGCGGAAAGCTCGCCTTCGATGCGCTCCTTCACGGTGGTGGTGTAGCGCAGCTCATCCATGCGCATCTTCAGCTCGCGCGTCATCTTCCGGAAGGCGCCGGCGAGGTCGCGCACTTCCTCCGTGCGCGCATTGGTCGGCAGCTCCTGCTCTAGGTTGCCCTCCGCCACGCCGCGCGCGGCCTGCGCGAGCAGCGCGATCGGCTTCGAGATGGAGCGCGCCACGACGATGAGCGCGGCGAAGAGCCCGAGCAGGCCGATCGCGCCGAGCACAATCATCTCCGTCTGAAGCCGGAACGCCTGCGCGAGCACCTCCGCCTTTGGCGAAACGATCGCCACGGATAGCTCGCCACGCTGCACCGGCACAAAGGCAACCCACGCCTCCTGGCCGTGCAGCGGCTCGCGCGTCCGCACAAAGCCTTCCTCGCCAGCCATCATGCGCCGGCCCAGCTCCGGGCTCACATCCTGCAGCCGCGCCTTCATCACTTTGCTGCCGTCGGGATAGACCAAAAATCGGCCCTGCCGCGAGATGATGAAGGTGTATCCGGTGCCGCCGACTTCGAGTTGATTGGCGTCGGCCATGAGCTGCTCCATCGTGACGTCGATGGTGGCGATGCCCCAAAAATTCCCGCCGTGCGCGAACGGCACGGAGTAGGTCGTCATCACCGTATTGCCGCCGCCATCGTCGAAATACGGCTCCGTCCAGATCGCGCGATTTTCCCGGCGTGGCCGCGCGTACCACTCCCACTTTTCGTCCAGGTAGTTGTACTCCGGCTTGCCGAGTTGCTCAAAAGCCGGCTGGCCATCCTTGCGATACCAGTACGGCGCGTAGAAGTGTTTGCCCGCCGTGAAGCTCTCCGGCTCAAAGGCCAGGCATGAGCCATACACCTCCGGGTTTCGGGCGATCATCTCGCGCAGATACGACTCCAGCTCGACTTCGCTCGTGAGCAGCCCGCGCTCCAGCGTCAGCGCCAGGTCCTCCGGCAGCTTGGAAGATCGCGAGAGCCGTTGCTCGATCTCGGCCGCGTGGTATTCCGCCAGGCCGCGCGCCACTTGCTCCGTCTCCGCGATCAGCCGCTGGTGGCTGCGGATGGACGCGATCGCCACCACCGCGCCGAAGAAAATAATCGCCGGAATCCCCGCCCAGAGGATGAGCCTGCTGGAAAGGGTCGGTTTCACGGGACGAAGGCCCACCGGGCCGCCTGGCTGGGTCGGCGCGTCTTCACACCTCAGCCCCTTTGGCCTC
>CAXSDZ010000301.1:1996-5214 GCA_964235505.1 uncultured Chthoniobacteraceae bacterium | reverse complement strand
CGAATTCGTCGTGGTGCCGACAGTGCGGAAGCCGCGCGGCAATTTGGTGATCTTGTCGCCGTGCGAATTCCAGATATCGACCACCTTGCCGAGCCCTTTGAAAAGCGGCGTCTCCTCCGAGGCGCGGAGCTGCCCGGGCCCATATTCGCGCCGCTCCGAGTGCTCCACCTTTCCGCCGAGATGGTGAGCCATGAGCTGCATGCCGTAGCAGATGCCGAGCACCGGGACGCCGAGGCTGAAGAGCGCGGGATCGGGCTGCGGCGCATCCTGGCCATAGACGCTCGCGGGCCCGCCGGAAAGGATGATGCCGCTCGGCTGGAGCGCCGCGATTTCCGCCGCTGGCAGGTCATGGCGAACGATCTGCGAATACACCTGGCACTCGCGGACGCGCCGCGCGATGACCTGCGTGTATTGCGAGCCGAAGTCGAGGATGACGAGTCGGGAATGGGCGGACATTCGGGGAGCGGGGTGCGTGGGGCGTGGGGCGTGGAGCGTCTGCGAGGCGGCGTCATCCCGACGCTCCACGCTGCACGCTCCCACTCTCCACGGCGGTTTTCAGTAGCCGACGCGCGACTGCTCGCGGATCACTGGGTCGCCGGATTGGTCCGGCTGGTAAAGCGTCCCCTGGCCGGTGATGCCGCGCTGGAGCTTTGCCGTCGGCTCGCCCGGCGTGCGCGGCAGGTCGCTCTCGCACCCGGAAAAGATCGCGCCGGCTGCGAGGGCGGCACACACGACAAGGAAAGCTTTCATGCGCGCGTTGTAGGAGTGGAACGGGAAAGTGCAAAGTGGAAAGTGGATAGTGCCGCGCCAAGGAGGACGGCATCGAACAGCTCGTCTCGATTCTCAGAGTTCCGGCGAGCGCTGCGGCAGAGCGGAGTTCGCATGAATGCCGAGCCGCACTGCGGGAAGTGCGGGGCGCTCGCCGGGCAGGTGGTGGCCCGATGAGAAAACTTATCCGATGATGATCCTCGACCGCACGCGTCGCTTCGGGTCTTCACCTTCTGCGCATCCACTCCCGCCGTGATCCCACCCGATCTGCTCCTCCACGCCTACCGCAACGCTGTCTTTCCGATGGCGATGGAAGATGGAGAGCTCGCGTGGTTCTCTCCCGATCCGCGGGCGATCATCCCGCTCGATACCTTCCATCTTCCACACGGCTTGAAGCGGACTTTGAAGAAGGCGCGGTTCGAGATCCGGCTTGATGTGTCTTTTGAAACGGTCATGCGCCGCTGCGCCGTGCGCGACGAGACGTGGATCAATGAGGAGATCATCCAAAGCTACACGCGGCTGCACGAACTCGGGTTCGCGCACTCCGTGGAAGCGTGGGTGGAGGATCAACTCGCCGGCGGACTTTATGGCGTTGCGCTCGGCGGGGCCTTCTTCGGCGAGTCGATGTTTCACGAGGTCACCGACGCTTCAAAGGTTGCGCTCTGCGCGCTCGTGGAGCGGCTGCGGGCGCGGGGCTTCACGCTGCTCGATACACAGTGGATCACACCACACCTGCGCACGTTTGGAGCTTTGGAAATCCCGCGCTCGGTTTATCAAAAGCTGCTGGCGGCAAGCGTTCAAAGGCCCTGCCGGTTTGCCGATGAGCCGCGGGCGACCGAGCCTTTCGGTCTCGATTGAGACGGTGCCGGTGCCTGCGCAACCGTAGTTCCCCCCCGCCGCCTGCATGCTCCGATCTTTTTAGAAGCTGTTTGGCAAAAGCAGCGGCGTGCTGCGGCAGCTTCCGCGCTGAAGGCGCAGCCTCATCCCAGCCTGGGGCAACGCCCCAGGGAAATGCATTCAACGGGCACCAGCGCTGAAAGCGCGATTCAGCCGCGGATGAGTCGCGCATTCAGCGCTGGCCGCTCACCTGACAAAGAACCCGGGGCGTTACCCCGGGCTGGGATGAGGCTGCGCCTTCAGCGCGAAGGATGACGCGCCGAACATTTAGCCAAACAGCTAGTTATCGCGCACGTGGCAATCGCATCTATCTCCCCTGAAAACAGCTCAGGCCGGGTGTTTTGAGTCACCCGGCCTGAAGCCAAAGTTTGTTGCGGCACACAGCCGCAGAAGGGCAGCTACTGACCTTCTTTCTTTTTCAGGTAGTTGCCCCACCGGATCAAGCCGCGCTCGGAATTCGCATCCGAAAACTCGGTCCAGGTATTCGGCGAAACGTGGAAGTCAGCGTAAAGCGCGTTGATGAACTTCCGCTTTTGATGCGTTCCGTTTGGCTGGCCACCGGAAGGAGTTTCCAGCTTGATGCTTAAGTCCGAAGTCCCGGTGAACTTCATCTCTTTTCCATTCACAGGCACTGGCGCCATGAGGATCAGCTCAGATGGGGACTCGATCTTGGAGCTATGCACGTCGAAGGTATTCACATTCAGGCCGTAGCTCACCGGCACCGGCGGCTCCACACGGATCGCGCGCTTGTCGAAAGGAGAAAGGAATACCTTCCAATCCGTCACATACTTATGGAGCGCGAGCTGCCAGGAAGGCGCCGCGCTATCGCCGCCGGCTTCTGGAAACATCACGTCTTCGTGGTCGTTCAGGTAGCTCGAAACGCCGGAGCCTAGCGACCGGAGATTGTTCAAATCGGTGGTCGCGCGGGCTTTCTCCAAGGCGCCGTTGAGTGCCGGGAGCGCCAGCGACGCCAGCACCGCGATGATGGCGATAACGACGAGCAGTTCGATGAGGGTGAACGCAGATTTTTTCATAGCGGGGAGAGTGGGGCGAAAAACTACAGATCGCCGCCCGGAACGCACGGATTCTTTTCGCCCGGGTGCGATTTGCACGGTTGCCACTGCCCAGGCATCCCGCTAGTGGCACTGGCGTTCCTCCCGCGTCCCAAAATGACACCGAAATCCGTGTTGATCCTTTCCGCCTGTTTCGGCGAGGGGCACAACGCCGCCGCCCGGAATCTGAAGGCCGCGTTTGATGAAGAGGGAGGCACGCAGGCGGAGGTCGTGGATCTCCTGCCGCTCGCCTACCGGTCGGCCTACGCTCGATCGTGCCGCGCCTATCTCGATGTGGTGAACCGGCTGCCAGCGGTCTGGTCGGCGGTGTATCGGCTGCTGGATCGCACCGCGCTCATGCAATTTCTCACGGCGCGGATGGGCCGGCTGGAGCGGGTGCTCGGCGCGCTGCTCGCCAGCCACTTACCTTCCGCCGTCATCTCCACGTATCCGCTTTACCCTTTTCTGCTGCGGCGGCTGGAGCGCGCCGCCGGTCGGCGG
>CAXSDZ010000301.1:0-1986 GCA_964235505.1 uncultured Chthoniobacteraceae bacterium | reverse complement strand
CAAGATCGGCCCCTGGCGCGATCGCCACGCGTTCAGGGTGCGGTATCGTACGCGGATGGAGAGCATCCGCGGGCAGGCCGGGGATCGCGTCGCAGCGCCGCCGGTCGGCGGCATCCCTTTGGCGAGTTCACGGTTGTCACCGATTCGCTCACGATCAATTCCGTGTGGCACCGCGCCGGCAGCGATCTTTTCTTTGTGCCAAACGCCGGGACCGGTCGCGCGATGCAGCGCGCGGGCGTGCCGGAAAGCAAGCTGCGGGTGCTGGGCTTTCCGGTGCCCCTGCGCTTCGCTGCCGCGCGGTCGCGGCGCACGCCCCCGGGCGCCGGCGAGCCGGCGCGCGTGCTCTTCATGATCAACTCCGCAGGAGATCGGGCTCTGAAAATGGCCGCCCAGCTGCTGGCAATTCCCGGGATCCGGCTCACCCTGACCGCCGGGCGCGATGACGCATTGCGGGCGCGCCTCGAAGCGCTGGCGCGTGGTTCGCGCTGCACGTGCGAGGTCCACGGCTGGACGCCGGACATGCCGGGATTGCTCATGAGCCACCACCTCCTCATCAGCAAAGCCGGGGGAGCCACCGTGCAGGAAGCGATCGCCGCCTGCACGCCGATGCTCATCACCCAGATCATCCCGGGCCAGGAGGAGGGCAACGCGCAGTTGCTGCTGGAGCATGGCTGTGGTGCGCGGTGCGAAACACCCGAAGCAGTCGCTGCCGCGATCGAGCGTCTCTTCGCAGGCGATGCCGCGCCGTGGCGCGAATGGGAGCGCAACATCACAAGCCTGAGCCGGCCCGAAGCAGCGCGCCACATCGCCGCCGCAGTGGTCCAGGAGATCGCCCAGCGTGAACAAACGTCGGCCCTGGACCCGCGCGAGCCGGCGCCGCGACGGCTGAGCACTGAGCACTGAGCACTTTCGACCTCCCCATGCCCTCTCCGCCCCGCGCATTCATCTTCGATATCGGCAACGTGCTTTTGCGTTTCGATTTCCGCCTCGCCTTGCAAAAGCTCGCGCAGGACCACGACCCGGCGGCGGAGGCGATCGTGGAGATGATCGAGCCTGCCAAGCTGGCCTACGAAGGCGGCCAGATCACGCGCGCAGACTTCCAGGCGCAGGTGCGCCAGATTCTTTCCTTCACTGGCAGCGACGCCGAATTCATCTCGGCGTGGGAGGACATCTTCACGGAGAACGAACCAATGGCGGAAGTGGTGCGTCGTTTGCACGGGCGCTTCCCGCTGTATCTGCTCTCAAATACCAGCGACATCCACGTCAATTTCATCCTCCGCCGCTACCCGATTTTCGGCCGCTTCACCGACGCCGTTTATTCCTACAAAGTGCGCGCCTCCAAGCCGGGGAGGGAGATTTACGAGATCGCGGTGCGGCAGTTTGGAGTCACGCCGGCAGACGCGCTTTTCATCGATGATCTGCTTCCGAATGTGGAAACCGCGCGAGCCGTCGGCCTGCGCGCCCACCACTATCACCCGAATGAACACGAGCGTTTTCTCGACGAGCTGGATGCGCTCGGAATCGAGCTTTGAAGCGTGGGCCCGCAGGCGCGACCACTGGGTTGAAAGTGTCAAGTTGGGCCAAATGCGTTCACCCAGTCGTCACACGAGGCACCGAATCGTAACGCACGCTTTTCGGCAGCTTGTGGCAGGCTCCGCAGCGTTATGAACGAATTCCAAAACGTCATCTCCGAAGCAGGCGAGTCACAGCCGTGGTGGTATGTCCGCGCGCAGTTGCTGATCCTGCTCACTTCCTTGCTGCTGCTCGCGGCCGGCACTTACGCGGTGACCCCGCTGCTCGTGCGGGCTTTCTGATCGGCACTCGCAAAGGGCAGAAAACCCGCGGCTAGCCGGGGGAGCGGTATGGCCGCGCGGCGTCACCTTCGTCGCTCGCCGAAACGCTCAACCCAGCGCCGCGCGCGCTTGCGCCGCATCGCGGGCGATCTGCGCGCGGAGCTCATCGAGACCGTTGAAGCGCTGCTCGCCA
>CAXSDZ010000300.1:1464-5236 GCA_964235505.1 uncultured Chthoniobacteraceae bacterium | reverse complement strand
GGCGCTCAGTGTCGTCGATCACACTTCAGCGATGCACGTGGAAGGCTTGGAAACGTGGGTTGGCTTCGGCTGCGGCTGCCAGCGCTGCGCGGCCTCCCGGGAGGTCGCCGGCGCTCATGTGGATCATTCCCGCGTGGAAAAGGATGTGCGCGTCCCGCGTGCCGGTGGCGATCGCGCAGGCGATGGCCTCGCGCGCCCCCGGCAGGTCGCCAGCTTTGTAAAGCGCCCACGCCAGCGCGTCGTGCGCCTGGATGCCGCCACGCATGGCGATGTCCTTGCGCGCCCATTCCACGGCTTTCCGCGGCTCGGGACGGGAGTCGGTGTGGAAGCCGGCGAGATGGTGAAAGTAGAGCACCTCGCCGCGTGCGACCGACTCGCGATAGGCGGCATCAGCCCGATCGAACCAGACTTTCGCGGCAGCATCATCGCGCGCGAACGCATGCAAATCGCCGAGTGCCTGCATCAACTCCGGCCGCCCCGTGCGCGCGATCAGCGCGGTGTAAAGCGCGACTGCTTCCGCCGTTTTCCCCTGCGCTCCGCGGAGTTCCGCGATGTGCTCCCGCACGCCGAAGTCTCCGGGCTGCAACCTTTCCGCAGCGTCGTAGTGCGCTTCGGCCTCTTCCCAATCGCCGGAGCGGAAGGCCAGCTCGCCGAGGCGCAAGTGACATCCCGCCGCCGCGCCGGGAATCGCGGGCGTTTCCTGCTCCGCGCGAGTCAGAGCTGCTGCCATGCGCTGCCGTGCGGCTTCGTTTCTGCCGAAAACGAGGTCGAGCTGCGCCAGTCTCGGCTCGGTCGAAAGGCTGCTGCCTTCCCGGGTGGCGAGTTCGCGCCAGACGCGCTCCGCCCCAGCGTATTCACCCAGCGCAAACAGCGCGTCGCCCACCGCGCCGAGCGGATACGTGACGTCCGGCAGCAGCGCTCGCAGTTGCTCGGCGCTCCGCCGCGCTGCGGGAAAGCGATGCGACGCCATCTCCACCCGCGCCCGCATCGCCAGCGCGCCGCGATTGCACTCCGGCGGGGCGAGCCGGAGCGAGCGCTCCACCGCCTGCGCGGCGCGGGTGAGCAGAGCGAGATCACCGCTGCTCGCGAGCAGGCTGAGGCGCGCATCGGCGAGCCGATTCCAAGCGGCAACGTTATCGGGTTCGGCACGGACCTTGGTCTCCAGCGCAGCCGTCGCCGGATCGTCGAGCGACGCGCGCGGCGAGCAACTGCCGAGGTGCAACGACGCGGCGAGCGCGAGCAGCCGTGCGGCGCGGGTGCCGTGGCGGCTGCGGGAAAGGGAGGTCCGCGAGTTCATGCTCCAAGCGAGCGCGAACGTTGCGCAGAAGCGGATTCACCCTTCAAGCGCAGCCGCCTGCAGCGCACTGGTTCAAGCCGCGCGCCCCATTCAATCCACAAACACAAACTCGTTACCAGCCAGCAGCACCTGCGCGTATTTCTCCCAAGCGGTGAGCGGAGCGGGGCGTGGACCCGAGAAGGCCGTCTGCGCATTCCAGGTCGCGCCGCCAGAGTCGATTTGCGGGCTCCACGTGAAGGAATCGGACTCGGTGTCGGCGCGGGAAGTGACGATGAAATCGAGCGTATCGCCGCGCTTCACCTCCACATGATCGAGCTTGGTTTCCACGGTGCCGCGCGGCTCAGCCGTCACGCGCAGAAGTTCACCCGTGCGAGAGGAAACGATGAGCCCTCCCACGCCGTCGCCTTTTTCTCCAGGCCGGGCCAACGCGCCGGTGATCGCAATTGTGGCGTCCTCCGGCGCGGTCCAACGGCGGATGACGGCGTGCTGCGCATCCCCGGGATGGCCGCCTTCCGCGCGGAGGACGGTCCAGCCGACCGCAGCGTCCGGCAGCTTCGGGCCGCCCTGCCATTCCTTTCCAGTCCAGTGCGGCAGCGGAGAAAAGCGGACCTCGTGGGCGACCTCGTCGTAGGAGCCAAAGCCATTCTGCCATTCGCCTAGACGTTCGTTGCGCTGCTCGTTTTGCGATTGGAGAAAGTGCAGCGCGGCGCCGACTTCCGCGGACTCTGCAGGGCGCGCATAGATCTGCGAGTAGAGCGCCTGCACCTGCGCCTCGCCGGGCGTGTTGGCGGGCGCAAACTCCGGCTTTCCGACCAGCGACCGCGCCTGCTCCACGACGAAGGGATTGTTCAGCATGAAGAGCGCTTGCTGCGGCACGCTGGTGCTGTAGCGCTGCGGGTTCGTGGCGTCGGGACTGGCGAAATCGAAGGTGCGAAAAATGCCCGGAAGGTTCTGGCGATCGACGTAGCCATAGACCGCGCGGCGCTTCGCAAAAGGCGCGACGGTGAGTTCGACGGAGCGTCCGCCCGGGGTGAAATCGAGCTGCCCGGCCGCAAAAAGGAGCGAATCGCGCATCGCCTCGAAATCAAGCCGGCGGCGGTTCATGCGCGAAAGCAGGCGGTTTTCCGGGTCGCCTTGCAGCGCCTTCGCATTGGCATCGCTGCCCTGCTGATAGGTGGAGGAAAGCAGGATCAGGCGGTGAAGCTTCTTCAACGACCACCCGAGCGCGGGCTGCGCAGCGGCGTCGCCGGTTTCAGAGGCCGTGAATGCGGCGGCGAGGAAATCGAGCAGCTCGGGATGCGTCGGCGGCTCGCCTTTCACTCCGAAGTCGCCCGGCGTGCGCACGATGCCTTTGCCAAAGTGATGCATCCAGACGCGGTTCACGATGGAGCGGGCGGTGAGCGGATTGTCTTTGCTGGCGATGGCGCGGGCGAGCTCCAGACGCCCGCTGGTCTTCTCCGGAAAGGGCTGCGGCGCGCCGCCGGAAAGCACGGTCAAGAAGCGCCGCGGCACTTCGTCTCCCTGGCGCGCGGGATTGCCACGGATGAACACGCGCGGCTTGGTCGGCTGCGGCGCATCGGCCATCGACATGGCGCGCGGCGGCGAGCCAGGGCTCGCATTCAGCGCGTCCACCTTGGCGCGGAGAGCGGTCAGCTCGTCGCGCTCCGCGCGGTCAAACGACCGCTCCACATTCTCCGGCGGGAGAAAGATCGGTGTGCGAAGCGAGAGCGTGATCAGCCAGTTGCGGTGGAGCTGTTTGCGCTCCAGGAAGGCATCCGCCGCAGCCTGCTTCTCGCTGCGCTTGCCTTCGTAATCCGCGGCGGTCGCGGCGTCGCGCGAGTCGGGCAGGAGCGGCAGTTCCTTTGGCTCGATGGACGAGGCGAAGACGCCGTAGAGCGCGTAATAATCTTTCTGCGGGATGGGGTCGAACTTGTGGTCGTGGCAGCGCGCGCAGCCGACCGTGAAGCTCATGAGACCGCGGCAAAGGACGTCGATGCGATCGTCGATGATGTCGTGCGGGTTGTTGAGAAAACGCCGGCCCAGCGTGAGGAATCCCATGGCGGCGAGCGGACGGGCGTCGTCCTTTGGCGCGACGTGATCGGCAGCGATTTGCTCGGTGATGAACTGGTCGTAGGGCAGGTCTTCGTTCAGCGCGCGGATGACCCAGTCGCGGTAGGTGTAGGAGTAGGCGAAGCGGCGTTCTTCATTGCCGCCGAGATAGCCTTTCGTATCGGCATAGCGCGCCACGTCGAGCCAGTGGCGGCCCCACCGTTCGCCATAACGTGGCGAGGCGAGGAGGCGATCCACGACGCGCGCAAAGGCATCTGGCGCGGTGTCGTTTTCAAAGGCTGCGGCCTCGGCAGCGGTGGGCGGCAGGCCGGAAAGATCGAAGGTGGCGCGGCGCAGGAGCGTGCGTTTGTCCGCGAGCGGCGCGGGCTCCAGGCCGGCGGCTTCGAGGCGTGCGAGGACGAAATG
>CAXSDZ010000300.1:0-1435 GCA_964235505.1 uncultured Chthoniobacteraceae bacterium | reverse complement strand
TCCTGCGCCGAGAGTTTGGCGCCGCCGCCTTCCGGCCACGGGAGGCCGATTTTCACCCACTCACTGAGTGCCGCGATTTGCTCTTCGGGCATTTTCGGAGCTTTCGCCGGCATCTTGGAATCGCCTTCGTGCCGGATGCTTTTGACCAGCGAACTTTCCTCCGGCTTGCCGAGCACGACGACCGCGCCGCCGTCGCTGCCTTTCAGCACCGCCTCGCGCGAGTCGAGCCGCAGCTCGCCCTTTTGTTTGTCCGGCCCGTGGCATTTGTAGCACTGCTCGGCGAGCACCGGCCGGACGCGGCTTTCAAAGAAATCCGCCTCTTCCGGCGTGATCGCGCGCAAGCTTGGAGAGGCGATCAACAGGGCGGTGGCGAGCGGGAAAAGTCGGCGCATACGTAGGCGGGACGTTAATCCAAGCGCGGCGTGGCGCATTAGCGGTTTTCGGAGGGGCGGCGCTCGCGGTGATCGCAGCCGTCGGTCGCGGGTAGTGGCGGCTTGATTTGAAAACGCAGAGACACAGAGAAGAAGGAGGACGCAAAGAGTGCAACTTTTGAAGGCGGCACGAGCTTGCGCACACAGCCCTCTCCCAGCCTCTCCGCGTGCTTCTTTTTCTCTGCGTCTCTGCGTTTTTGAAACTGCCTCCCGCATCCACGGAGCGCGGTCTTGTTAGCGTAGGAATCACCGCCCGGCCTGATACGTGCGGCCCTTCCACCGCACGCCGCGCCTGCCAGTCAACCGCCAGCTATTCAGCCCGATCGCGAGGGCGAGCGCGAGGCCCGCGGGATGCAGCGCGCCGCCCAGCCAGGAGGTGCGAAAGCGCAGGATCAGCACGAGCCGCATCAGGTAAATCAGGCCCACTTCCAGCCAGACCCAGCCACTCCGCGCGCCGCCGAGAAAGAGCACGCACGGCAGCAGAAACGCGCAAACCTGCACGGCGCCCATGATGGCGAAGCCGCCGATCGAGTTTTCAAACGCGGCGCGCGAGTTTTTGGTGAATCCCTCCCACACTTCGCCAAAGGAGTGATACATGCGGCAGGTGGAAAAGCGGAGCGCGTCGCAGTTCAAGAGCCGCATCCCCCGGTCCGTCTGCGCGGCGACGGCACGCCCGAGCGCCACGTCTTCCACCAGGTGATCGCGCACCGCGGCGTGGCCGCCGATGCGGTCGTAGCCTGCGCGGGTGAAGAAAAGCGACTGGCCATTCGCCGCTCCCAGCAGGCGCCGGGTGCGGGCGGGCAGGCGCGCCGCGATCCAGGGAAAGCGCTGCACGAGGCGCAGCAGCCAGTGTGGGTAATGCACCATCCCGACCAGCACGATGATTGGGATCACGAGCTTCTCCGCCCATGTCTCGGTGAGCAGGCGCGGCCAGGCCGAGACGAGGTCCGCCCGCTGCCGCGCGGAGTAGGCGGCGAGCGCCGACACGGTGCGTCTGGTGTGCC
>CAXSDZ010000299.1:0-5272 GCA_964235505.1 uncultured Chthoniobacteraceae bacterium | reverse complement strand
GCCTTCAAACGCGCTCGTCTTGTTTGCGGTGAAGGAGGTGATGAGCTGCGGCGGGACATAGGTGGCAAGCAGCGCGCTGCTTAGCGCCGCGCCTTCTTCGACCGAGTCATACATTCGCAACTCCGCGACGAGTCCGGCGAAAGGATTGCCGCCGCTGGAAGTCATCGCGCCCAGCGCCAGCGCGGCGGCGTTTCGCGCCGGACCGACCGGGCCGGAAGTGGTCACCGCCTGTTGCCCATCGACAAAGAGCGTCAGCGCGCCGGTCGCGCCGTTGTAGGTGAACACGGCAGCGTGCGTGGCATTGAGTGCCGCCGCGGCGGAAGTCACGGTTTGGTCGCCATTGGAAAGCCCGAGTCCCGCCTTCACCTGCCCGCCACCATCGCCGCTCCAGCCGAGCCCGAAATCGCTCACCACGCCGGGCTGCTCCATGCCGATCAAGCCGCTCGCCGCATACCATGGCGAGCCGGTCGCACCCGCCGCCGTCGTGCGGAAAACGGCGGCGAGCGTGAACGAGACTTTTCCGCCGATCGGATTTTGCGCGGCGGAAATGGTGAAGTATTTCCCGCCGCTCAGATCGATGCCTTTGTGACTTCCAAAGGCATTTGCCACCGCGGTTGGCGAGCCTTGCCGTGTCGCGACGATCCCGTTGCTGCTGGTCCAGTTCGCACCGGAAACGTAAGCGTCCGCCGTCCACGCGCCGACCTGCGCTGCCTGCGCCATCCCGCTCCACGCCAGGAAAAACGCGGCGAGCAGGCAACACCTCGCCGCAATCAAAAGCGCGGCGCGCGCGGCAGGGTCTGGTGATCGGGACCGGGGATGACTGGTGAGATTCTCGAACGAAGACGACGGCAGAAGACGCATGGGGGGGGGGAGAAAAACGGATGCTGAACGAGCAAGGCAGAAGTGCGGTCGATTTGCCGCCAAGTCCAATGACTTCATCGAACCTGCTGGCTCAGCAAGGCGGACCCACGCGTGGCGGTGTCGGCATGAAAGCACTGCACCCGGGAGGGTAAAACTGTTCGCGCTAAGTTCTCCGTGCGTCTGGCAAGGTGAGCGGGCGCCGAGTGCGGGCTTCCATCTCGCAACCATGCGCCTGTCACGCCGCGCATATGGCCAGCGAAGCTTGGTTCGATCGGAAGAGACCAGCAATTGCCCCGTGGAAGACAAACCCGCCTCGCTCCAAAAGGCGCTCGTCACATAACGATGGATCGTCGTCATTTTTTCCTGCCGCCATTTCCAAACTGCGCTGTCCGCGCGGCACTCTGTTGCGGCAGAGTCAGCGCCACATGCCGTGGCATCTTCTTTTCCCACTTTTCGCTTCGCTCATCTATGTCGCCGGGGCGCTCTGCATCAAGCGCTCCACGGACTTTCACATCGGCGCGTGGCGCACGACGTTTGTCTCGAACTTTGCCAGCGCGCTGGTCTTTCTCGCGCTGCTGCCGCTCGGCGGCGCTGCGTGGCGCTGGGGCGAACTGTGGCAGCCGCTGATCGTCGCACTGCTCTACATCGCGGGGCAGGCGCTCACTTTTCTGGCGCTGGAGCGCGGGGACGTTTCAGTCGCGACGCCAGCGCTCGGCGTGAAGACGATCTGGGTCGCGCTTTTCTCCACGCTCGTGCTGCGGGCGGCGCTGCCGTGGCAGCTTTGGGTGGCGGCGTTTCTCACCTTCAGCGCGATCATCCTGCTGAACCTCGGCGGCGGGCAATCCAAGGGTCCGCTGGGCCACACGATCGGGCTCTCTCTGCTGGCCGCGGGAGCGTATGCGCTTTTCGATGTGCTGGTGCAAAAGTGGTCGCCTGCCTGGGGCGCGGGGCACTTCCTGCCGGTGATGTTCAGCCTGTCGGCGCTGCTTTCCTGCGGCTTCATCCCGTTCTTTCGCGCGCCGCTGCGCGAGGTGTCGCGCGCGGCGTGGCCGTGGCTCGGGGCCGGCGCACTGGGCATCGCGCTCCAGTCGCTTTTTCTGGTCACCGCGATTGCGTTCTTCGGCGATGCCACGGCGGTGAATGTGATCTACAGCGCGCGCGGCTTGTGGAGCGTCGCGGCCGTGTGGCTGGTGGGCCGGTGGTTCCGAAATCGCGAAGCGCAGCTCGGCCCGCGCGTGCTGCGGCTGCGGCTCGCCGGAGCTGCTCTGATGATGGCTGCAATCGTGGTGACGTTTCTGCGGTAGCTTGCCGGGCGGCGCGCAGGGCGAGGTGTTGAAGAGCACATCCGAATACCCGTCGTTCTCATCCTCGTTGTTTTCTCTCCAGACTCGTGGACGCTGACGATGAGGATGGCGCGGACAGTGGAGCGGTTATGGGGGCAGTCCTTTGTGCTATGAAGGCAGCACCCGTGCGACCGCTTGCATTCGCCCCCAACCTGCGCAACTAAACGCGCCCTCCCAGCTTCCCCCCGCCTGCTCATGCCGCTGCCCTCCCGCGTCTCTTTTTTTCCTTCGCATTTTGCTGTCGTCCTGTTCGCAGGGATCGCGCTGTGCGCAATGGCGGAGCCGCCCGCGCCCCTCGCGCCATTTCTGGAGGAGCACTGCCTCGACTGTCACGACGCCGAGACGAAGAAGGGCGGGCTCGACCTCACCGCTCTGCTCTGGAAGCTCGACGACGCAAAGGCGTTTGCGGAGTGGGCGAAGGTCCACGATCGCGTGCGCGACGGCGAAATGCCGCCGAAGAAAAAGGCGCAGCCGGGCGCCGAGGAAGCGCAGCACTTTCTCCACGATCTCGCCGAGCCGCTGGTCGCAGCCGACCGCGCGCGCTCGGCTGCGGAAGGCCGTTCCACGTGGCGCCGGCTGAACCGCTACGAATACGAAAACACGCTGCGCGATCTCTTCGACGCGCCGTGGCTGCAGATCAAAGACAAGCTGCCGGAGGATGGCGTGGCGCATCGTTTCAACAAGGTCGGCGACGCGCTCGACGTGTCGCACGTGCAAATGGCGCGCTACCTTTCGGCCGCGGATTACGCGATGCGCGAGGTGATGGCGAAGCAGGTCGCAAAGCCCGAGTCGAAGGTCGAGCGCTTCTACACGCGCGATCACCCGAGCTGGGTGCGGAAGATGATTTTCAGCGTCTTCAACCAACGCCCGGAACGCGCAACATTTCCGCTGCTCGGCACGGAGGCACAGGTGTGGGTGCTCGCGGGCGAAGAGCCGCCGGGCGTCGGCGCGGCCGATCCTGAGACGCGCGAAAAGGAGGCCTTCGGCGTGGTCGCCAGCGCGTATGAGCCGATCGAGGTGAAGTGGGATCGCTTCGAGGCGCCGAGTGCCGGCCGCTACAAGTTGCGGGTCAGCGCGTATTCCTTCTGGGCCGGCGCGAGCCCGGGCGAGAAATGGTGGATCCCCGATCGCACGGTCGCGTCGCCCGGCCGGCGCGACGAGCCCGTGGTGCTCTACTCCGAGCGCAAGCCGCGGATGTTGCGGCGGCTCGGCAGCTTCGATGTGACGCCGGAGCCGAGCGTGCAGGAGCTCGACACCTTTCTGCTGGCCGGCGAAACAATCCGGCCCGATGCCGCACGGCTTTTCCGGTCGCGTCCGCCCGCGTGGCAAAATCCGCTTGCCGAGCGCGATGGGCAGCCCGGCGTGGCGTATCGGTGGCTGGAAGTGGAGGGTCCGCTGCACGTGCAGTGGCCGCCCGCGGGGCATCGGCTGCTCTTCGGCGACCTGCCGCTGCGCGACGGGAGCGGCGGTGTGGAGGTCGTGCCGGCGGAGCCAAAAGCCGACGCCGAGCGGCTGCTGCGCGCCTTCGTGGCGCGGGCGTATCGGCGGCCCGCGGTGGAGGAGGATGTGCAGCGTTTTCTCGGCGTGATCGACCAGGCGCTCGCCTCCGGCAACCCGTTCGCGGATGCGATGATCGCAGGCTATTCCGCGGTCCTTTGCTCGCCGTCATTTGTCTGTCTGGAGGAAAAGCCCGGCCCTCTCGACAATGCCGCGCTGGCGGCGCGGCTCGCGTATTTCCTCTGGAACTCCGCGCCCGACGACGAGCTGCGCGCCGTGGCGGAAAGCGGCGCCCTCCACGATCCCGACACGCTCCGCGCGCAGACCGATCGGCTGCTCGCCAGCCCGCGCGCCCGGCGCTTTGTGGATGCCTTTCTCGACTACTGGCTCGACCTGCGAAAGGCCGAAGCAACCTCGCCCGACGCCGCGCTTTACCCGGACTATTACCTCGACGATTTGCTCGTGGATTCCGCCACGCAGGAGACGCAGCTCTTTTTTGCCGAGCTGCTGCGGGGCGATCTTCCCGCGCGGAATGTGGTCGCGTCGGACTGGACGTTTGCCAATGAGCGGCTCGCGCAGCACTACGGTTTGCCGCCGGTGCCCGGCGTGGCGCTCCAGCGCGTTTCGCTGCCGCCGGAAAGTCCGCGCGGCGGGCTGCTCACGCAGGCGAGCGTCTTGAAAGTGACGGCCAACGGCACGACCACGTCGCCCGTGGTGCGCGGCGCTTGGGTGATGGAGCGCATCCTCGGCTGCCCGCCGCCGCCTCCTCCTCCGAGCGTCGCTGCGGTCGAGCCGGACATCCGTGGCGCGACCACCATCCGCGAGCAACTCGCTGCGCATCGGTCGCTGGAAAGCTGCGCCGGCTGCCACGCGAAGATCGATCCCGCGGGCTTCGCACTGGAAAGCTTCGACGTGCTCGGCGGCTGGCGAGATCGCTACCGCGCGCTCGGGGAAGGGGACGGAATCCGGCCGGTCGGCTTTGGGAAAAACGGCCAGCCGTTCGCCTTTCACCTCGCGCAGCCGATTGATGCGGCGGGCGAGCTGCCAGGCGGTGGCGGCGCCTTCGCGGATATTCGGGAACTCAAGGCGCGGCTGCTGGAAAATGAGCGCGGCATCGCGCGCAATCTCGCGCAGCAGCTCGCGGTTTATGCGACGGGCGCGCCGGTCCGTTTCGGCGACCGGCCGGAGATTGAGGCGATCCTGGACCGCGCTTCATCGCGGGAATACGGTGTCCGCTCGCTCGTGCATGAGCTGGTGCAAAGCCCGCTTTTCCAGAGCAAATAAGCGGCAGCCTGCGCGATGCGTTCAATCCAGCCAGTTCTCAAAGCGCAAGCCCGGAACCGGCGCGAAGTCGCTCGTGTTGCGCGTGAGCAAAGTCGCGTCGTGCGCGAGGGTGATGCAGGCGATCTTCAGGTCCAGAGTGGGAACGTTGATCTTCTGCTTGCGCAACTCGACAAAGAGATTTGCAGAGTCCGCGTCCCAAGGCAGGACCAGCCGCTCCGCGTAAAATTCGACACACTCCAAGAGCCGTTGATAGGCATACACTTGCGCGGTGGGCGGATGTCGCCGAA
>CAXSDZ010000298.1:2101-5301 GCA_964235505.1 uncultured Chthoniobacteraceae bacterium | reverse complement strand
AAGCTCCTTCGCCATCGCGTCGGCGGCGGGCGCTTTGATCGTCGGCACGGCGGCGTGAATCGCGAACGCCGTCGGCGTCGAGGCGTTGGTCGTGATCGCCGAAAGCTGCGGCGTGTTCACCTGCGGGGCCACCGGTTGGAAAGTCTGCTCGATCGGCGTCTGCGGCTGCTCCGGCGGCGGCGCGGTGCTGGCGTCCGGCGTCACGAGCCCGCCGCCTTCGGAGACGAAATCCGGCTGCTCCGCCATCTGTTTGAAAAGCACGACCGAGCCGCCCATCACCACGATGACGACATGCAGCAGCAGCGAAAAGGTGAAGAAGCGCGAGGCGGCGAGCCGGAGCTGGAGCTTGCGGAAAAAGGACGGTTTTGTTTGGGGGTCCATGGCGTGGAATAAATGCTTGCACTCTGCCGGGGTGTCAATGCCAGGGGCCCAAAGCGCGGCAGGAAACGGCCGTTGGGAAGCTCACGCCGCGCTCGGCAGCGTCACATGGAAAGTCGTCCCGCGTCCCGGAACCGATTCCAGCCAGATGCGCCCGCCGTGCCGGTCCACGATCTTCTTGCAGACCGCGAGCCCGATCCCCGTCCCCTCGTATTTCTCCCGCTCGTGCAGCCGCTGGAAAACCTCGAAGACACGCTCGAAATCCTGGGCCGCGATCCCGATGCCATTGTCGCGGAAGGTGAACTCCCACGCGCCGTCCGCCGCCACCGCGGCCACGTGAATCCGCGGCGCGCGGTCGGGCGCGCGAAACTTCAGCGCGTTGCCGATCAGGTTCTGAAATAGCTGCAACAGTTGGGTCGCATCGCCCGTTACGGACGGCAGCCTGTCGTCGTGCGCCACCTCCGCGCCGCTTTCCTCGATGGCGACGCGGAGATTCGCGAGCGCGTCCCGCAGCACCTCCGAGCAATCGACGCGCGAGTGCTCCTTGCCGCCCGTGCCAACGCGCGCAAAGGCCAGCAGCTCCTGGATCAACGCGTGCATCCGCTTCGCGCCATCGACGGCGAACGTGATGTATTGCCGCGCCTTCTCGTCGAGCTGCGCGCCGTAACGCCGGTCGAGCAACTCCATGAATCCGCTGATCGCCCGCAGTGGCTCCTGCAAATCGTGCGACACGACGTAGCCGAACTGCGCGAGGTCCGCGTTCGACCGCCCGAGTTCCTGCGTCTGCCGCTCCAGCTTTTCCGTGGCCTGCAGCAGCTCGCGGTTTTTCTGCACCGCGTTGTCGTAACTCGAGAGCAGCAGATCGATCATCTGGAGCCGGTCCGAGGTGAGGAAATGCTTCTGCCCGGCAAAGAAAATCTCGATCCCCATCTCCGGGCTCGACGTGCGGCGGAGCTCCTGGTTCGCGATGACGTAATGGATGTGCGAGAGGAGGAACTGTTCGTCGTAGGGTTTGACGATGAAGTTGTTCGCGCCGCACTGGAGGCCGCGCACCACGTCTTTCGGATCGGAAAGCGACGTGAGAAGGATCAGCGGAATGTGGGCAAACCGCGGATCGTCGCGCACGTGCCGGCAGAACTCAAAGCCGTCCATTTCCGGCATCGTCACGTCGCTGATGATGATCGTCGGCACCCGGCTTTCCATGGCCGCGAGCGCCGCGACGCCGTTTGCGGCGGTGAAAACGCGGTAGCCGTTTTCGAGCAGCATGTGCTCCAGCTTCAGCGCCTGCGTCGCGCTGTCTTCCGCGATGAGGATGTCGGTGGGAGCGGGTTTGGGAGAGGCGCTCATAGCGGGAAAGACGACGGCGGACCCAGGTCAGAAACCTTTCGCGGACAAGCGTTCAACTTCCACTCCCACCAGGCAGACGTCATCCTCGAATCCGCCGGTCACCGAGAAGGCCCTCATCTCCACCAGCAACTCCTCGAACAGCGCCTCCAGCCCCATTCCCGTCCGACGCCGCACGGCGTCGAGCAGCCGCTTCTCGTCGAAGAAATCGGCGTCCGGCCCCTCCACTTCAAACAGCCCATCGGTGAACAAAATCACGCGGTCCCCGGGCTCGATCGCCACGCGGGAAGTCGTGTAAGCCGCCCCCTCAAACATCCCGAGCGCCATCCCTTTTTTCGCGCCGGGCGCGGCGCGGAACAGCTCCACTTCCCCGCCCGCCCGCAGCAGAAACGGGCTCGGATGCCCGGCGTTCGTGAACCGCATCTCGCCCGCCGCCGTGTCCGCCACGAGGTAGAATCCCGAGGCGAAAATGGGGAGTTGCGTCTGCCGCAGGATGCCCGCGGTTGATCCGCGCCATGAAGTCGCCCGGATCGCCCGCAAACGGCCTCAGCTCTTGCGCCAGCCCGCGCAGCAGCGTCGTCACCAGCGCCGGCCGCACGCCGTGCCCCATCACGTCGCCGATGAACACTCCCGTCTCGGTGTCCGACAGCGGCAGCACGTCGAAGAAATCGCCGCCGATGATCGTCGCCGGCCGGTAGCGATGCGAGATGTGCAGCGTCTGGTCGCCCGCCGCCGCCGTCTTCGGCAGGCCAAACGACGCGGCCGGCAGCAGCGCCTGCTGGAGCTCGCGCGCCATGTTCAGGTCTTCCTCCATCTGCGCGTTGCGCTGGTGCAGCTCGTCCGCATACCGCGCGAGTTCTTCCTGCTTTTTTTGCAGCTCCATCTGCGTGTCGCTCAGCTTCCGGTTTTGCTGGATCGCGCTCTCGTAGGTGGAGATCAGCAGGTTCAGCAGTTGCTTGCGCCCGGAGGTGATGACGTGCCGCACGCCGTGGAGTTTCACCTCGAGCTGCCCGCCGCGCTCCGCCGCCGATGGCTCGGTCAAAAGCGCCCGCACGCGCGACAGCAGATATGCCCCGTCATACGGTTTCGTGAGGTAATAATCCGCCTGCGCCTGGAGCCCGCGCACGATGTCCTCCACATCGGAAAGCGTCGTCAGCAAAATCACCGGCACGCCCGCAAACGCTGCCTCCGCCTTGATCGCCGCGCACAGCTCGTAGCCGTCCATCTCCGGCATCACGATGTCGCTGATGACCAAATCCGGCCGCCGCTCGCGCATCGCCGCGAGCGCCTGCGCGCCGTTCGCCGCCGCGCGCACGCCGTAGCCGTTCGTCTCCAGCAGATAGCGCAGCAGCTCCGTCTGCGTCCGGCTGTCGTCCACGATGACGATCTCATAGTCCAGCGAGCTAGCAGGCAGGCAGTCAGGCAGGGGCAGCAGGCAGGCAGGCAGTGGCGACGTCAGCAAGCCGGCAGGACGACAG
>CAXSDZ010000298.1:0-2091 GCA_964235505.1 uncultured Chthoniobacteraceae bacterium | reverse complement strand
TCGCCCTCGCTCATGCCGCGCCGGTTTTGGTGAGCTGCGCCAGCATCTCGGCGATCTTTTCCGGCGGCAGCGTGTAGGTCGCGCCGCCGAGTTTGATCGCCTCGCCCGGCATTCCGTGGACCACGGAGCTTTCCTTGTCCTGGGCAAACGTGAGCGCCCCGCGATCCCGCATCCCCTTCAACTCGGCGGCTCCGTCGCGGCCCATGCCGGTGAGCAGCACGCCGATCGCTCCCGGCCCGCACACCTCGGCTACCGAGCGGAAAAGCCACGACGCCGCGGGGCGCAGACCGTTCTCCGCCGGTGCCTCGCAGAGCGCGATCCGCCCCTGCGCATCGAGTCCCATGTGCAGCGCATCCGGCGCGAGATACGCCCGGCCCGGCAGCGGCGTCTCGCCGGCCTTTGCCACTTGCACGGGGAATCCAGTGGCGTGGCTGAGCCACTCGGCGAGCCCTTGCAAAAAGCCGGCCGCGATGTGCTGCACGATGAGGATCGGCGCGCCGAAATCCTTTGGCAGCAAGCCCAGGATCACTCGCAACACCGGCGGCCCGCCGGTGGACACGCCGATCGCCACCAACTGAATCTCCGCCCGCGCACCCGCGCCGCGAGGAGCCGGGGCCGACGGCGTCGCGGCCGCCGCGCCGCGCTTGGCCCAGCGCCGCACCACGCGCACCTCGGACATGTTTTTCACCGTCTGGATGAAGTTCTGCGCCATGGCCTCCGCGTTGGGATAACCCGGCCCGCCGGGCTTTTCCACGAGCGCAATCGCGCCGGCTTCCATCGCGCGAAAAGTGGTCTCAACCTCCGCCGGATTCCACGCTGCGCTGACGATGACGATCGGCACCGGCTGCGTCTCCATGATGCGCCGCGTCGCTTCGATCCCGTCGAGCACCGGCATGTTGATGTCCATCGTGATCACGTCCGGCTTTTGCCGCGCCACGAACGCCACCGCCTCTGCGCCGTTCTTCGCCGTGCCGATCACGTTCAGCCCGGGATCCTGTTTGAGGATGTGCACGAGCAGCTCGCGCGAGACCATGGAATCTTCGACGACGAGGACGGTGATCATACGGTGGAGAAAGTTCGCGCCGTCACACCAGCCGGCGCACGACGTTCAGCAGATCGCTTTGGTCGAAGCTGCTTTTGACGATGTAGGCGTTCGCCCCCACGTCGATCCCCCGCTCGCGGTCTTCGCGCGTCTCGCGCGCGGTGACGAGCACGACCGGCACCGTGGCGAACCGCGCGTCGCCGCGAATCGCCGCGGTGAGGCCGAAGCCATCCATCCGCGGCATGTCGATGTCCGACACCACGAGCCCGAACGCGCCGCTGCGCAAGGTGGCGAGCGCGTCGAGGCCGTCCACGGCGGTGGTGACCAAGTAGCCGGCGGATTCGAGGATGTTTTTCAAAAGCGTGCGGGAGGTAATGGAATCTTCGGCCACGAGCACGGCGACGCGCTTGGCCGGCCCGGCGTCGGCAGCGGAGACAGGAGCCGAGCCCAGGCGCGCCGCGGATTTCAGCAGGTCCGGCACGTGCAGGATCGGCACCGGCCGGCCGTCGGCGAGCACGGTCGCGCCCGCGATGTTGCGCACGCGCAGGAGCGGCCGGCCGAGCGGCTTCACCAGCACTTCCTGTTCGTGGGAAATCTCCTCCACGCGGAAGGCAATGCGCCCTTCGCCCGAGCCGAGGACGATCGCGGGATAAACGCCGTGCGCACCGTTTACGCCACTCTCCGCCCGGCGCGGGAGCTCCAGCGCTTCCGCCAGCCGCACGAGCGGCAGCACGCGCCCGCCGAGCGCGATCGTCTCGCGGTTCTCGACCGTCCCCACGTCGCCCGGCTTCACCCGCACCACGCGATCGACCTGCGTCATCGGCGCCACAAAAAGCGCGTCGCCCGCCCGCACGAGCAGTCCACGCAACGTCGCCAGCGTGAGCGGCAGCAGGAGGCGAAACGTCGTCCCCTGCCCCAGTTCCGTGAAGATCGCCACGCGTCGGCCCAGCTTCTGCACCTTCTCGCGCACGATCGCGAGATCGAGCCCGCGACCTGAGATTTCCGTGATCATCGGGCTCGTGGAGACGTCGGCTTGAAAGATCAGCGCG
>CAXSDZ010000297.1:2949-5314 GCA_964235505.1 uncultured Chthoniobacteraceae bacterium | reverse complement strand
CCTCCGACAAGCGTTGGGGTTTCGTGAGCGATGCCGGGCTTCGCAACGTCGATCGTGTTCGCGGCTTTGCCGCCGTCCAGCGCATCGAAAGTGAAAGCCGCCACGGTGCCTGGCAGCACCTCCGGCAGCGGACCTTTGCTCGCGAGCCAGGCGGCAAATGCAGGGCGCGCTTCATCTCGAGCACTTTCCAGCGCCTGCTCGGCGCGTGTGACCCCCGCTCGCTGCGCGGCGAGTTGCCGATCCTGCTCGTCGGTCGTGATCGCCATCGTCGGCACCGGCATCGCATCGGCGAAGCCTTTGAACGGGATTTGCCCCGCCTCGTCGATGTTTTGAAACATGGAAAACAGCGCGTAGAAATCGCGCTGCGAGATCGGGTCGTATTTGTGATCGTGGCAGCGCGAGCACTCAAACGTGAGGCCGAGAAACGCAGTGCCAAACGTGTCCACCCGATCGACAACGTAGGCCACGCGATATTCCTCCGCTACGATTCCGCCTTCCTCGTTCTGGCAATGCAGACGGTTGAACCCAGTCGCGAGACGCTGCTCTTTTGTCGCCGCCGGCAGCAGATCGCCCGCGAGTTGCCACGTCGCGAATTGGTCGAAAGGCAGGTTCTCGTTGAAGGCTTTGATCACCCAGTCGCGCCACGGCCACATCGCGCGCGGCCGGTCCATCTGGTAGCCGTGCGTGTCGGCATACCGCGCGACGTCCAGCCAATCGCTCGCCATCCGCTCGCCGAACCGCGGCGAGGCGAGCAGCCGATCAACCGCGAGTTCATAGGATCCCGGTGCGGCGGGCGCGGCACCTTCAAATGCCTCGAGCTCCGCGGGAGCCGGCGGCAGCCCGGTGAGATCGAGCGACACGCGGCGCAGCAGCCGCGCGCTGTCTGCTTCGGGTGAAGGCGTGAGCCCCTCGGCTTCGAGTCGCGCCAGCGTGAAGCGATCGATCTCGTTGCGCGGCCATTCGCCGCGGCTTACCTCCGGCGGCGCGGCGCGGCGCATCGGTTCAAAGGCCCAGTGCCGGCCCCACTTCGCACCCTCCGAAACCCAGCGCTCCAGCAGCGCCTTTTCCGCCGCGGAAAGCTGGCGGTTTGCCTTGGGCGGCGGCATCACCTCATCCCGATCGGTGCTCGCGGTTCGTAGCACGAGTTCGCTCTTCGAGGGCTCACCCGGCGCCACGACCGTCACGCCATCCAGCGTGCGGAACGCGCCTTCCTTCGTGTCGAGCCGCAGCTCGGCTTCGCGCGCTTTCTCATCCGGTCCGTGGCAGCGAAAGCATGCGTCTGAAAGGATCGGGAGGATGTCGCGCGAGAAATCGACCGGCGCGGCGGAGACCCGCGACAAGGTCGCGAAGAGCAGCACCAGGCAGCGAAGCACGGAGAGTGGAAGGAAGCGGTGCATCGGTCGGAAGGAACAGCGGGGAGGCACGAAAGTCCGCGTTTTCCGCTCGAATGCAATCACCCGGCGCGCGCGGGTTTTCCTTGGTAGCGCGCCTGCCGCCGCACACCGGAAGCACAGTGGCTCCATGAAAGCTCGTTTCATCCCCGCCGTATCACCCGCGCTTTTCCTCAGCGGAAAATCCGCGGCCAGATGCGGCGCAGCAGCCCGTGATATGTCCGTGCCAGCGCAGCGCCGCTGAGGCTGCCGATGACGACATCGCCCGGGTAGTGCGCGCCGAGGTAGATGCGCGACAGCGCCACCATCGATGCGACAAAATGAAACGCGCCGCGGCCGCGTGGGTAGAAGCGCGTGAGCAGTGTGGCGCCGGCAAAGGCCGCCGCGCTGTGGCCCGATGGAAACGAATAACTGTCCGGCTTCTTTCCGACGACGATCGCACGCACCACCGAGATGAACGGCCGGCGACGGCGGAAGAAGTATTTCACCGGATACTCGACCGTGGAAGTGGCCAGCCAAAGCGCGGGCACGACGCCCAGCATCGCGCGCCAGCCGGCGCGTCGATCGCGCAGCACGCCGAAAAGCAGCGGCAGCAGCCAGCCTGTGCCGCCCGTCATCGCCCAACTGAACCGGCTCACCGCGCGGTCCAGCAACGGCGGATGCGGCAGATGATTGATCTGCAAAAAGCACACGGCATCCAAGGCTTCCAGCGGACGCAGATGGTGAAAAAGCGCGCGGCGCAGCAACCTCCGACCACGACGGGCGGCAGGCGACGGCGGAGACACCGAGGGAGCTTCTCCGGTGGCGCGGATCACTGCCTGGCCGACCGTGCGCCCGTCGGTCCGCCCACTGGCAACGGCTTCCGCCGCGGTTTGCGCCAGCGCTGCGGCAGCCTTGTCAGCGGGTGGCGCTGCATCGACGGCCGCAGTGATCGCACCGGCGCTTTGCCGGGCAGTGTGCGCCGGCATCCCTTC
>CAXSDZ010000297.1:0-2939 GCA_964235505.1 uncultured Chthoniobacteraceae bacterium | reverse complement strand
AGTTGCCCGAGCAGCCGCTCCAGCTCGGCGATCACCTGCTCCGCCTGCTCCGGGGTGCGGACTTCGGCGAGCGCCTTTTCCAGCGACGCCTCGATTTCCATCATGGCCCGGAGATCGAGCGGCTGCGCGGACGCGGCGAGCGTATCGGGAGTGGGCGCGGGGGGCATGGCGGCAGTGTCGCTTCGCATTCCTTCTGCTTCGTTGCCGCACGCCGCGTGGCGCGTAGCGGCGGGGCTGATGGTGCGTGGACTTGCTGGTGCGGCGCGGCGAAATGCGCGCAGAGATCAGCGCGGTCTCGGCCGCTACTTCTTGAATTCCGCCCCGCGCGCTTCGATCAGTCGGCCCACAAAACCGGTGTCGTAGATGCCGCGGATGAAATCCGGGTCGTGCATGATCGCCTGCTGAAATGGGATCGTCGTCTTGATCCCGCGGATGATGTATTCACTGAGCGCACGGCGCATGCGGGCGATGGCGTTGTCGCGCGTGGTGCCGATGGCGATGGCCTTCGCGATCATGGAATCGTAGTGCGGGGGCACCACGTAGCCGCAGTAGGCGTGCGAGTCCACGCGCACGCCGCGCCCGCCCGGCGCGTAGTAGAGATCGAGCCGCCCTGGGCTCGGCTGGAAATTGTTGAAAGGATCCTCCGCGTTCACGCGGCACTCGATGGCGTGATACTTCAGCTTCGCGTTCTTCACGAAGTGCGAAAGCTTTTCGCCCGCCGCGACCTTGAGCTGCTCTTTCACCAGGTCGATGCCATACGCCTCCTCCGTGATGGTGTGCTCCACCTGGATGCGCGTGTTCATCTCCATGAAGTAGAAATTCCCGTCGTCATCCACGAGGAACTCGATCGTGCCCGCGCCGGTGTAGTCCACCGCCTTCGCGAGCTTCACCGCCGCTTTGCCCATCTTTTCGCGCAAGGAATCGGTCATCATCGGACTCGGGCATTCCTCGATGATCTTCTGGTTCCGCCGCTGCATGGAGCAGTCGCGCTCGCCGATGTGGACGACATCGCCGTGCTCGTCCGCCATGATCTGAAACTCGATGTGGTGCGGGTTTTCGATCAGCTTTTCGATATAGACGCCGGCGTTTCCGAACGCCTTCTCGGCCTCCATCCGCGCGCCGTGAAAGCCCTGGATCAGCGAGACGTCGTTGTGCGCCGGGCGCATCCCTTTCCCACCACCGCCGGCCACGGCTTTGATCATGACCGGGTAGCCGATCTTCTTCGCGACTTTCAGCGCATCGGCCTCGGTTTCCACGAGTCCATCCGAGCCAGGTGTCACCGGCACGCCGGCTTTGCGCGCGGTTTCGCGCGCCGTGTTCTTGTCCCCCATCGCGCGGATCGCGTCCGCGGGAGGGCCCACAAACTTGATCTCGCAACTCTTGCACACATCGGCGAAGTGTGCGTTTTCCGCGAGAAAACCGTAGCCAGGATGAATGGCATCGACGTTGCCGATTTCCGCCGCGGAGATGATGCGGTCGATCTTCAGGTAGCTCTGCGCGCTTGGCGCCGGGCCGATGCAGATGGCTTCATCCGCGAGCTGCACGTGGAGCGAATCGACATCCGCTTCGGAATATACCGCGAGCGTTTTGATGCCGAGCTCCTTGCAGGCGCGGATGACGCGCAGGGCGATTTCGCCGCGGTTGGCGATGAGGACTTTGTTGAACATTCGGGGAAAGTGGATGGTTGAGAGTGGATGGTTGATAGCCGCGCCTCCATCGCACCGTGTGGAATGGCGAGAGCGGGGCCATCAACAATCAACTCTCAACCATCAACCTGCCCTGCCTCAGCGCACCCGAAACAGCACCTGCCCAAACTGCACCGGCTTTCCGCTCTCCGCCGCCGCTTCCGTGATCACTCCGCGGCACTCTGCTTTGATCTCGTTCATCACCTTCATCGCTTCGATGATGCAAACGGTGGTGTCTTCCGTGACCTGCTGCCCGACGCTCACATACGGGGCCGCCTCGGGCGAGGCCGCCGCGTAAAAGGTGCCCACCATCGGCGAGGAAATCTCGCGCAGCTTTTCGCCAGCGTCGGCTGTGGTGACCGCCGGGGAAGTAGGGGTGGCGGGCGGCGCAGGGGGCGCGACCTGCGGCTGGGCATGCGAAGTCGCTGCCGGCGTGGGCGAGCCTTGAAAATCAATCCCACGCCGCAGCGTGATCTTGACCCCTTCCTGCTCCAGCTTGAACTCGGAAAGGTCGTTTTTCCTCATCAGCGCGATGAGTTCTTTGATGTCTTTGAGGTCCAAAGCGAGATGGGTAAAAGGCTGCGAGAATCGGGTGTCGGACAAAGCGGCGGATGCTAGGGGCGTGCGTTCCGCCGGGTCAAGCCGGAGAACCGTGGAGCGTTGGGCATTGGGCGGCACTCCTCAAGCATCCGGCTCCCATCCGCGCACTTCACCGCCCCAACGCCACACGCAGCACTTCCACGGCGTGATCGATTTCGGCCTCCGTGTTGTAAAGGTGCGGGCTGAGGCGAAGGAAATCGCGGCCTGCGCGGTCGTGGCGGAGCGAGGCGACGATGTCCGCTTTTTCCAGCGCCTCAAAGAGCGCGGCAGAGCGGACGCGCGGGTGGTGAAAGGTGGTGATCGAATTTGCTGCGGCGCCGTCGCGAGGGCCGAGCACGGAAAACCCGAGCGCGTCCAGCCCGAGCAGCAGACGCCCTTTCAAGGACAGCAAATGCGCGGCGACCCGCTCGATGCCGTGCCCGGCGATCAGCTCCAGCGCGGCACGCATGCCGTAGATGCCAGCGATATTCAGCACGCCCGGCTCGTAGCGTTGCGCGGTCGGGACGAAGGCGATCTCATCCTGCGTGATGAAATTCGGCGACAGCACATTCCACGCGCCGAGCAGCGTGGGGCGCAGCAGCTCGAAGTGCTGCTTCTTCACATACACGATGCCGATCGCGAGCGGGCCGAGCATCCATTTGTGCGCGTCGGCGG
>CAXSDZ010000296.1:4131-5339 GCA_964235505.1 uncultured Chthoniobacteraceae bacterium | reverse complement strand
ACGCCCGAACCGCTCGCGTGCCGCCGCGCGGATCTTCCACCCGAAGCCGGGGAGCCCCGTATCCACGAGCACCCACGGCGCGCCCGTTTCGCCGACGAGGTAGGCGTTCACAAAACTGGTTGGCACCCAACCAACAGCGGGAGCGATTTGTTTCATCGCCAGCGTATCGCCGGAACGATCATCGACGGCTGTCATTCCGCCGCAGCGGGAGCCGCTCGACGCTTTTCGCTGCCCCCTCACTCGCTGCGATCTTCGCGCAGCTTTTCGCCTTCGGTTTTCTTGATCGAAATCGTCGCGTCGTCATTCAGGCCGCGCTCCTCCTGCTCGGCTGGCGAGGAGCCTTCCGGCCCCGTGCCGCGGGCCATCTGGAAGGAGCGCCAGTAAAGCTTCAGATCGGCCCAGCGGTGGCCCGGGGCTTCGTAGCCATACGCGCGGAAGCGGCCCGGCGGCACTTTGCCCTTCGCGTTTACGAACTGTGCGAAGGCTGCCGTCCACGCGTCGAATGGCGCATAGACATTATCGTCGCGCATATCCTCCGCCTAGTTGTCGGAGTAAGGCTTATCGCGCCCGAACTCCAAGTAGCGCCAGAGCACGTCGGGCACTTCCACGCCGCCATAACGGCACTGCCAGACGAGCGGCGCGTAGGCGTCGCGCATATTTTCGAAAGGCTCCTGCTCGGGGTCGAAGTATTCCTTGTGCCGCAGCATCTTCGGCCGGCCTTCCGCGTCGAGTTCATCGCCACCGCCGTCGCCGTAGCAGAAGAACGCGGCGGTGCGGCCTTCGAGATGGTTCACGCTCATCTCCTTCCACTCGGGCGAATGCTCCAGCTTCATCGCGAGCTCCGGGTTCTTGTGGTCGATCGTCTCCTCACGCGGGTTGCCGCCGTTCATGCAGACGAGCCGGTCGAACATCGCCTTAAGATTGCTCGTCGGCGCATACCAATTCACCGGGCCGATGATCGCCCACGCGTCGGCGAGATCGAGCCGCGCGTAAAGGTCGGCGTCCCACATGAAGTCGGGCTCCTTTTTTGTTGCCGGGCTCGTAGCAGTTGCACGGCCAGACGCAGAGCGCCATCGAAGTGGAGACGCAGGCGTTGCACGTCTGGATGCGGGCGCGGCCGAAGACGTTACCGAGGTCTTCGTAGTCGATTTCCCACTCGGGCGGCAGCCGCTCCGCCATACGGAGCATGAGCGCGCGCGCCTTGGAAT
>CAXSDZ010000296.1:3756-4121 GCA_964235505.1 uncultured Chthoniobacteraceae bacterium | reverse complement strand
CGCCAGGGCAATTGTATTGGCGCCGGTCCGAGCCGGCGATGAGGAGCACGCGGAAGGGGCGCTGTTCGGGTGGAAGTTTGCCGCTGTCGTCGTTCGGTTTCATCGCGTGAGGTTGCGTTTGGTTCGCAGGACAGGAAGCCTGCGGCGGTGCTCACTTTGCCTCGCCGCCAGACAGTCGCCCTCGTGCTCTGCGCGCTGGTGCTCGGCGGTTGCGCGGCTTTTGAAAGGCGCGCGCCAGACCCGCGCGCGAGCATCTCGCGGCTGGAGCGCGTGACGCTCGGCGATTTCCCGCAGGCGATCCGCATCCGCGGCGATGATCGCGAAAACAATCCCGTGCTGCTCTTCGTCCACGGCGGACCGGGCCT
>CAXSDZ010000296.1:0-3746 GCA_964235505.1 uncultured Chthoniobacteraceae bacterium | reverse complement strand
ATCCCGCTGCAAATCGGCGCGCCGGACATGGCGTTCCCGCGCCTCAACGCCCTGAGCTTCTGGCTGTTCTTCGCCTCGGGCTGCATCATCCTGAGCAGCTTCTTCGTCCACGGCGGACCGGGCCTCCCGGAAATGCCCGTGGCGCACCGGAACGCCGAGCTGGAGCGCGTCTTCACGGTGGTGCATTGGGACCAGCGCGGCTCGGGCAAATCATTCCGTTTCCGCACGCCGGACATGCGCGCTGAGCAGTTCGTGCGCGACACGCTGGAACTCAGTCGTGAGCTGCGGCGGCGCGAGAGGCGCAGCTTTTCCACGCCTACATTGGCATCTCGCAATTCGTCACGCTGCCAGAATCCGAGGCGCGGCTCTATCGCGCGGGCATCGCGACGGCGGAGCAGGGCGGTTTTCCGCGAGTTGCGGAGCGCCTGCGCCGGCTAGATCCGCCGCCGCATCTCCGCATGAGCGACGAGGCACTCGTCAACACGCTCAACAAAATGGTCCAGCCGCCTCCGCCGCGCGAAATGACGCGGCTCCGCTATCTGGCGACCGGTCTCCGCTCGCCTTACTACTCGCTCGCCGATCTTCCCCGCGTGATTCGCGGCGTTCAGTTTTCCGGCCGCGAGCTCAAAGCGGATGCGTGGTCCGCCGACCTGCGCGAGCTTGCGCCTCGTATCGAAGTGCCGGTCTATTTCTTCCTCGCGCGGCACGACACCGTGCTCAGCCCAGCGCTCGCCGCCGAGTATTTCCGAGCGCTGCGGGCGCCGCGCGGAAAACACCTCGTCTGGTTCGAGCGAGCGCATCACCCGCTGCATCTCGAAGAGCCCGAGCGCTTCCGCGCAGAGCTGCGGCGCGTGCTCGCCGACACGCAGCTGCGCTAAAACAGCACGTCGAAGATTGCGTTGCCGCGGCTGTAATCTTTGCCGCGGCTAGCCTGATCGTTGAGGCCCCAGCGGTAGGGCAGAAACTCGATCTTGTAGCCGCCCTTCGCGAGCCACTCGCGCTGCGCAGGAGGGCCGTAGCGACTGAGGATTTTCGGGACGCCGCCCGCCTTCGTAAAGTCGTCTTTGAACCACTTGAAGATGCTCGAAATTTCCACGCGATTCTTTGCGGGATCGAATTTGTTCAAGTCCTCCCGCGCGAGCCAGGTGCGATACGCGGTGTCGATCTGCGCGTCCACATTTCCCGCGGTGTAAGCCGTGCGCTGGAGCGGCGGGCAACTGCGCGCGCAGCAGACCAGCGCCGCGTGCGCGCGATAGCCGATCGCCGGGCGCAGCGTGCCGTGTTCGATGTCGTCGAGCGCGACCTTTTTCCCGCCGATGAGGTGCGCCTTGCGGGCGAAGGATTTGTCCAGCGCGAGGATGCTCTCGGTCGGATAGTTCTGCAAAATCCAGCGGATCGCGAAGGCGTTGTAGGCATTGATCGCGGAGGCGGCGAGATCGTCCCCCGTCGCCGCCGTGCCGGCGGCGGCGAACTGCGCGAGATACTCGTCGAGCGCCTTCAGGTCGGCGGCGTTCGCCTTCCATTTGTCGTAGGCTACGAGCCCTTGCGCGTTCACGTATTTCTGCAGGAGCGCATCCCAGGCGTCGTGCCGGATTCCTGCGGGAAAGGTCACAGGATCGCCCTTTATCGCGGCGAGCGCGCTGACGCGGGTCAGGAGGAAAAGCGTGAGCGCGAAGGCGGCGACGCCGACGAGCCGGAGGGTGGTGATTTTCATGAGTGGAGGTCTGCTGCTGTGACTGGGTGTGCGCATCTCGCGACATTCAGAACGACGCCATCAATGACGCGCGCGTCCCCAGAAATCGGTTCAGCAACGTCCGCCCGCTGCATGTCGCTCAATGGCGGGAATCGGGGCAGCGGCTTGGCTCAGGGCTCGATTTGAGCGAAACAAGAGAGTGGATGGCGCGTCGTCGCCCGTCGGTGCCCAGACCTTTCAACGTGGGCGTGATCACAGCCGGCGGACGGCTCGAAGCTGATCGAACAACGCGGCTCGGAGCATGCGCGGGACGGGCACGGCCTGGAGATGGCGCCGGAGAAGAGCATCGCGCGCCCGCTCGGCGGCGAGCCAGCGGGCGAGTTCCGGCTCGCGCCGCGCGAAGGCGAGCGCCGGGGTGAAAAGGGGGTCCTCCGCGTCTTCGATGCGGCAGGCGCTCAGGATTTCCCGGGCTTCGTCGAGATTCATCACGCGTAGATAGCCATGCCGGTGAGGGGTGTTGCTTCGGAGCGATCGACGTTCGGCTGTGCCACACCGCGCACTTTCGCTTCAGCGATCAGAGCCACGACTTCCGCGAGCGGTCGGCGAAGCACGGCAGCCACCTGCCGCGCCGAACAGCCCGCGTCCACAAAGAGGGCCAGCGCCGCCCGCTCTAGCAATGGCGCAGTCGAGATCGAAGCGAGCAGCCGGTCTGATTCTCGCCTTTCAGTCGACGGGGAAAACCACGCGGCGTCGGCGGCTTCGCTCCTGGCGGCGGAATCTGCAGCGCGCACAAACGCGAAGCGCAGCAGCGATAGATGCGCATTCTCCGGTCCCGCGTCGTCCGCACCCTGCATTTCGAGCCACTCGGCAAATGCTTCCCGCGCGAGCGCGTATGCTGCGCCAGCGTCGCGCGTGAGCACGATTGCGAAGCGAAACAGGACGGCGTGATAATCATCGATCAGGCGGTGCGGCGGCATGGCGGAAGGCAGTGGCGCGGACTCGGTGGAGTTGGGCGTTCATTGCATTCGAGTCGCGGTTGCCTGCGTTATTCCCTGCGACTTGGGCTGCGAAATCGAAGCGAGCGCGCTTACATGCGGCTTCTGGGAATACGGTGCGTCGGTCAGCCCTCTCAGACGAGATGCTCTTTTCCATCGTGATCCCCGCACTGGATGAAGCCGGCACGATCGGTGCGACGCTCGCCAGCACGCACGACGCTCGGAAGTCGCGCGAGGTGATCGTGGTGGATGGCGGCAGTCGCGACGCCACCGCGTGTGTTGCGGAAGCCGCTGGCGCGCGTGTCATTCGCTCACCGCGTCGGCAGCGCGCGGCGCAGATGAATCTCGGCGCCGAGGCGGCGCGCGGCGGCATTCTGCTCTTTCTCCATGCAGATACACGGCTCGCGCCCGGCGCGCTTCACGCGGTCATTGCAGCGTTGCGCGACCCGCGCGTGGTCGGCGGCGCGTTTGCGCGGCGCTACGATTCGCCGTCGCTTCTCCTGCGGGCGACGTGCGCGCTGGCGCGGTGGCGCAATCGGCTCTGGGGCTGGCACCTCGGGGATCAGGCGATGTTCGTGCGCGCGGAGATGTTCCGCCGGCTCGGCGGTTTTGCGGACGCGGATCAGTTTGAAGACCTCGATTTCTCCCGCCGGCTCGGCCGCTGCGGGAAGCTCGTGACCATCACGCCGCCGGTGATTTCCTCGGCTCGGCGCTTCGAAGTGGGTGCGGGGCAGCGGACTTTCGGCGACGTGCGGCTCACCTTGCGCTACCTGCGGCTCGGCATCGGTGGCGGACGGCCGATCTGCACGGGTGGCCAGGGTGGAGGCAACCTTGGTCCAGGGGAGGCGAGGAACGTGCCGCCTGCCGTTTTGCAAACACAGGTGATCGCGCCCATTCCACGAGCGGCGGATTTCCCGCTAGACTCGGAGCAAAGCCGCCTCTTCACTGGGGCACCGTGCTCCGGCGCTGATTTCGTCCGGGAGGCCCGATGACGCCGGAAAAAGGGCGCGGCATTTACAACGTGGTCGTGCTCGGCGCGGGCACGGCGGGACTGGTCA
>CAXSDZ010000295.1:2584-5382 GCA_964235505.1 uncultured Chthoniobacteraceae bacterium | reverse complement strand
ACGCGGGCGTCGAGGATTTCGAGTTGCGTGCCGGCGCCGGCGGAAAAGCGCTCCTGCGCGAGGCGCAGAGCTTCCACCGCGCTTTCCACATTCTTGCGCTGGCTTTCCACCGTCTGCCGCGCCTGCTCGAGTTGTGCAAAGGCGGTCTGCACTTCCAGCTCCACCTGCCGCACCGCGTCGTCATACGTGATCTTCGATTGCGACAGCCGCGCCCGCGCCTGCTTCACTCGGCCGTAGGTTTCAAAGCCATCGAAGATATCCCAGCTCCCGGTGAAGCCGAAAAACCAGCCGTTCACTTCCTTGTCGAGTTCGGTCGTGGTCCGGTCGTTGCGGATTTCGTAGCCGGCGTTGGCGTCGAGCCGCGGCTTGTAGCCAGCCATCTCGATGTTGATCTGCTGCGTGTCGATGAGGATCTGCTGACGCTGCACTTTCAGCGACGGACGGCGCGCGCGCGCCAGCCCGAGCGCCTGCTCCAGGCTCAAGCGCCGGCCCGACATGATCAGCTCGCCGACGCAGTGAAAGGTCGGCTTTCCGCCTGGCCCGGGCTCCAGGCCGAGCGTCTTCGCGAGCTGGAGCTGCGCGAGCAGATAGTCGTTGCGCGCGCGGATCAGATTCGGCTGCTCATTGGCCAGCTCCACTTCGGCGCGCAGCACGTTGAAGCGCGGCACCGTGCCGGCTTCAAAGCGGTTGCGCTGATCCTGCAACTGCTGCTCCGCCAGCCGCACGGCTTCCTCGGAAACGGTGATCAGCGCGCGCGTGAGCAGCACGTTGTAAAACTGCTGCCGCGTGGTGGAGATGACGCGATCGACCACGTCGCGGAGCTGGAAATAAGCGGTGTCCTGGGCGAAGCGCGCAATCGCAAGTGCCGCGGTGATCTGTCCGCCGGTGTAGAGCGCCTGCCGCACTTCCACGGCGACGCGCCAGGATTTGTTTTGAATCCCGCCACCGCCGCTGTTGCCGCCGCTCCCAAATGAGCTGCCGAGCTGCTGGAGAAGCTTGGCGAGATCGGCCGATTGCTCGTCGCCCGCGACGGTGCCCGTCGCATTGTTGCTTGTCGAGTTGCTGCCGCTCCCACCCGCGCTGCCGTTGCCGTTGCTGCTGCCCCCGCTGCTGCTGCCTCCGCTGCCGCCCCCACTGCTGAAATCACCGCTGTTGAAACTCCCGCCGCTGCTTCCGCCGCCACCGCCGGATTGCAGCAGGCGACGGTCCTGTTGATCGTAGGTGCCGGTCAGGGTGATATGCGGAAGCGCCGCCGCGCGCACCTCGATGATCTGGCCGCGCGTGCGCTCGATCTCCTGGATGGCGCGCAGGATCTCGGGATTCTGCCGCAGCGCGATTTCCACCGCGCGAGGCAGCGCGAGATCGCCCGTGAGCTGGCGGATGCGCAGCGGAGGGCCTGAGCCCGGGATCGGAGCAGAATCAGCGGCGGCCGCGGTGCGGCGCACAGATTTCGTCACCGTCCGCTCGCCGGCGACGGCAGACACGAGCACGCTGCAGGAGGTCAGCGCGCTCACTAGAGCAAAGAAAGGCTGGCGGTTCATTTGTTTTGGCAAAAGGCGAAGATCTTTTCGTAGATCCGCAGCCAGCTCTGCTGCTCGGCAGGTTCGAGTTGATCCATGATTTTCATGAGGTTGCCCACCATATCGTCGCGCACTTCGGTGACGAGCCGCCCGCCGGATGGGGTGATCTGCACGAGGATCTTGCGGCGATCATCGCTCGCATGCACGCGCCGCACGTGGCTCAGCTTTTCCAGCCGATCGACGAGCCCCGTGGCGGCTGCCGTCGTGTGCCCCATGCGGCCCGCGATCTCCGTCATCGAGAGGTGCTTTTGACTGGCGAGAAAGCCGAGCAGGCAATATTGCGCGAAGGAGACTTTTCCGCGGGCCAGCTTCTTGGAAAGGTGCAGCACAAACGAGCGCTGCATGGTGGTGAAAATCTCGGCCAGACGCTCCGCATCCGGGCGGAGAGCTGCCATTTCTTCGGGTGTGCCCATGAATGATTAAGGGCGTCGAACTTAAAGGGAGTAAAGGGTGCGTCAATGCGCATTTGGGCGCGGCTGCGCAGCAGCGGGCAGAAGAATGCAAGGCACGCATGCGGGCTGCTGAGCGGTTCCATTCGCATGGGCCGGGTCGCTACTGGGAGCGGTTTCAGAAACGCTGTGGCCGTTCGCAATTCCCTTCGTCTTCATCTCCTTCTCACTCCCGATCAGAGAAAGATGAAGTTGAAGGAAAAGACGAAGAGCGGAACGGCTACGCTTTTGTCTAGCCCGCTCTAGCCGTCGCTTTTTGGATGCGCGGCTTCATGGCTGCGGACGCCGTGGCTGGATACAAACTGACATCCGCCATGCTCGCCGATGCCGACATGCCGGTATCGGCAAAACAGCGCCCAGCTAGCGCATTCCGCTCACTGGTCCCCCGCAGAGTTCGGAGCAAGCTGAGGCGGCTCGGACAATGGGCTGAGCGCGGAGGTTTCGGCTGTCTCTGGCGTCGTCGTCGCGGGTGCCACTGCCGGAGCCGCCGCAGCGGAGTTCACCGGCATCACGAACACGCGATCACCTTTACGCGGCTCGCCGCTGCGGATGTCGGCGATGGTAAAAGGCCGCTTGCGCACGTCGGTGGCGACAAGCTCGGCGGATTCGACCCCGCCAGAGTAGCTCTTCAACTGCGCGCCCGTGGAGGGCACCGGCAGCATCCCGTTATCGATCAGCACAAAGCGCGCTTCCTCATTCACCAGCGACACCACGCCCGTGAAAATCGGCTGCGGTGCAACAGCGACCTGCGCCTTTGGCTTGCGTTTGC
>CAXSDZ010000295.1:0-2574 GCA_964235505.1 uncultured Chthoniobacteraceae bacterium | reverse complement strand
GGGATTGTGGTAGATGTCGTACCGCCCGCCATGGCGGAGCAGCGCACAGCCAGCAGACGAAAACAACAGTGCGGAGGCGAGCGCGATGGGAAAAAGACGGCGCATCATTTCACAACGGACGCTATCGACGCACGCGCACTGCTGACGAGCGCAATGCATGTGAAAACAAGCGTGGCCGCGCGGGAAAACTCTTTGACGCTGCCCGCGTGCCGCGCTTAAAGTCCGCCTGTTTTCGATGGTCAGGTGGCTGAGTGGTCGAAAGCACCGCTTTGCTAAAGCGGCATACCTCCAAAGGGTATCGAGGGTTCAAATCCCTCCCTGACCGCTCCTTTGATTCTGAGGCACTTACGCAAGGCGAGGGTGTCCGTAAGAACAGCAGTAAGAACAATCGAGGCGTTTTCGCACCCGGCGAAGCCTTTTTTCTGATCCGCGAAGCGGCGCGATCCTTCCTCCCTCTCGTTTGCCCCTTTCCCCATAGGGTGTTTTTTGGACCCGCAATCGCTTCACATTGCTGGAAAGAAGGACAGTGACGAATCGAGCAACGCCCGCAAAGGCGCTCGCGAGTGCTCATCGTCACATGCGACGTGAGCCGCGGGCAGCGTCGGATTCGACGTGCCGAGCTGCAGCCAGGCTGATCCGCACGCCGGCAAAGTGACGCTCGCGGCGGCGCGATCCGCGCGGACAGCTCGCGCCGCACTGTCGCAAAGGGCCATTGTCCCTAAATAAGTGTCACAAAAGTTTTGGGAATGTCGTGAGTGAAAGGGCGTAGGGACAATCAAACTGATGATGGGGCGGGTGTCCCAAGGAGACTTCCTGCCACCCCCCCCTAAGTGTCACTAACCTTGTCTTTCTGTCATTCTGACACTTTACCCCTTCACCCCTTCACACCTCTCCTTCAGCCCTGCATTCATCGGCATTAGAGTGTGAAACCCCACCCCTTCACACCCATTCACTCCCTCTCACATCTAACTGTGTTCTTCCCCGTCTGAGGGTGAAGGCGGGACAGCTCACAAACCCGATTGAAAGACACGAAAGAAAGCGAGCGGCGCGCGTGAGAACGCGCACCGCTCGTTCGGTAGGCAGAGCTGGGAAGCAGGGCTAGGTGCGCAGGGCGTGCCTTACTTCGGAGGCGGGATCACCTGCCAGAAGTTCCCATCTTTGCGGGTGTGCCGCTTGCGGTAACGCCTCCCCTCGTGCTCGTCTGGCACTTCCTCAGGCTTCATGCGCAGGCTATAGCCGAGCTGCTCACTCTCGCGTTTGAAGAGCTGCCCCAAGAGCTGCGCGCAATAGCCGCTGCTCTTGAACATCCCGCAGAATTCCTTGCTGTGCTTCGCGGTCTCGCCTTTCAACTGCGACTCCAGCTCGATCGCTTTCGCCCATCCCCACGTTTCCCACTCTGGCAAACCTTTCGCGTCCTGATCCGGGAAAAGCTCCTTATCGAGCAGGAAGGCAAAGCGGTTGGAGGGCTCCTGCTCCCATAGCGCATCCGTGATCTCGGGATGCTGCCAAGCCTGCATGCCAAAGCGCCCCACGGACAGCTCCGCAGGCGGCTCCCACTCCCGCAACAGCCAATGCACGAAGGCCGGGAGCTGCGCTTTCACCGCGGCGGCAAAGGCCGCTTCCTCCTCATCCGTGTTCGTGGGCATCGGCATCGGCGAGCCGCCGCGGACCTTTAGCACAAGCACCTTGTCCGTGAGGTCGTTTGCCATCGGCGGCAGCGCCCGCAGCTTTTCCGGGTTGTCATTGATTGAAAGCGAGAGCCGAAAATGCGGGTGCATGGTCATCGCGTCGCGCCCTTTCGGGTGGTAGGTCTGACTATCCGAGGCGACTAGCTTCTTGATCTTTTCCGAGAGCAGGAGGCGGCTTGCCATATCGAGCCCAAAGGGCAGCTCCTCCATCACGAGGCTTTCGCTCGCCATCATGTATTTGTTGAAGCCGTCGTCTTTCTTGAAGAAGTCAGTCGGATCAAACTCCCGCCCGCCGAGCACCGGGGAAATGATGTTGTGCTGAACGAAGGATTTCCCGCAGCCATTCGGGCCGGCGAGGATAAGCGCCAGCCCCTTGCGCCTACGCTGCTCGTAAAGAGGCGAGACGGCGAGCCGAAGCTAGAGGCAGAAATAATCGAGCTGCGGGCCGGAGTCGGCATCGAAACGCGGCTCCAGGATCGCACGGATAAGGCTCCAGTCGCCCGCGCGCGGCTCGATCAGCCGAGGTCCGCCACGCACGATGAAAGGCCGGCCATCGGGCGTTTTGTGAACGCCGGCAATGTGCCCCGCGAGCGGCCCGACGAAATCGACCGCGCAATAATTCTGCACATGCTCAATCACCAAATCAGCCTGCGACACCATTTCCCCGTCGCCAGGCTTAAGCTTCACCCCGCGCGTTTTGAGCGCGCGTCGGAGGTCGCTCGCGCTCGGCAGCTCGCGCCAGTCATTGCCCGAATCCATCGGCATCAAAAAGCGCGGCGTGCCGTTCTGCCACCAGAGCGCGAGGCGCTCGACCGTGGCCGTGGCGTCGAAGGGCGGAGCCGCCGGCGGCGCATCCTTCCGCGGCTCGACACCTTTCGGCGTGGCG
>CAXSDZ010000294.1:0-5426 GCA_964235505.1 uncultured Chthoniobacteraceae bacterium | reverse complement strand
CATGCGGCTCCTTTTGCCGCTGCGGATGGGCACTGGAGCCCGTGTGCTGCACAAATGCGGTGGCGGTGCTCAGCCCGCCGAGGCCCGTGATCGGCAGCACGGTCACGCTGCCGCCGCCGTAGTTTGCGACGAGCACATTCTTGCCGGTCTTGTCGATCGAGAGATGGCACGGCCCGGTGCCGCGGGAAGGTTGGTGATTGATTTCGCGCAGCTTGCCGCCATCGCCGATGGCAAAGGCGCTCACGCTGCCGCCCTCCGCTTCATTCACCGCGTAGAGCGACTTGCCGCCCGGATGCACGGCGAGGAAACTCGGGCTCTTGGTTTCCGCCGCGAGCCCCTGCTCGATCACCGTGCCGGTGTCGGTGTCGAGAATGAACTGATAGATGCCCTGACTGCCGCCGGGCTTGGTATAAGTGCCGACGTAGAAGGTGATTTCCGAGGCAGCCTCCTGTGCGAAAGCGGAGGATGCGAGGATCACGAGGAGAGAGGAGATAGCCAGGGGGAGAAGTCGTTTCATGCGCGCGCAGTGTGGAGCAACCGGAGCGCGCGGGACAATCCCGAAGCATCCAATCCGCACTTCGAGCGTCGCGGGACTTCTGCGTTGACACTCCGAAAGCGCCTCGCTCGTATGTCGCCCGTTTCGCGCCCGGCGGGGCGCGCGACCTTCCCCTCGCGCAAACCAAGACCTCTCCCCGCCTTCGTTCTGCCCTTGTCTCCGGGCGCTTTCCTCCGTGAAGGCACGCGGCGGCCAGGAACACAAAGGAAGGCGAAAGCACCCAACCCAACCCAATGACAACCACGGCAGATACATTCACCGATACCCCCGACCCGGGTATCGCACCCAACGCAAAACGCCTGCTTACCGTAGGCTTCATGGCCATCCTTGCCGCCGGCGTCGGCTTCGGAGTTCGCACCGGCATTTTGGGCGACTGGGGCACCCAGTTTCACTTTACCCAAACCGATCTCGGCACCATTACCGGCGGCGGCTTGACCGGCTTCGGCGTGATCATCCTGCTTGGTGCGCTGATCGCCGACAAGGTGGGCTATGGCAAGCTCCTCATCGCAGCGTTCGCGATGCACTTTCTTTCCGCGGTAGTGACGATTGCAGCGACGCCGGTCTATAACTCCATGCAAGCGACGGACCCGCAAGGCGCCTCCCGAGCTGCTTACTGGATGCTCTATATCGGAACATTCATGTTTGCGATTGGAAACGGACTCTGTGAGGCAGTGGTGAATCCGCTGACTGCCACTTTGTTCCCGAGGAGAAAAGCGCATTACTTAAATGTTCTCCATGCAGGCTGGCCAGCGGGTTTGATCATCGGCGGCTTAGCTGCGGCGGTGTTGGCCCACCAGCGCTGGGAGCTTCGCGTTTCTCTCTTCCTCGTTCCAGTGATTGCCTATGGCATCCTTTGCTTAGGCCAGCGTTTCCCACGTTCGGAAGCCGCCTCTGCGGGCGTGTCTTTCGGTCAAATGCTAGGTCAGCTCGCAGCACCCCTTTTGATCGTGTTGCTCATCATCCACGCGATGCTTGGCTATGTCGAACTCGGCACTGATTCGTGGATCAGCAATATCACCGGCAACATCGTCGCGAGCAAGCAAGGTGGCTTGTATCTCTTCGTTTATACCTCCCTGTTGATGTTTGTTCTTCGCTTCTTCGCGGGGCCTATTGTGGAGCGCATATCTCCGCTTGGCTTGCTCTTTGTAGGCGCGTGCTGCGGTGCGCTCGGACTTTCCTTTCTGAGCGGCGCGCAATCCGTCCTTGCGGTGCTTGTCGCGCTGACAATCTACGGCTTCGGCAAGACCTTCCTCTGGCCTACCATGCTGGCGGTTGCTTCCGAGCGCTTCCCAAAGGGTGGCGCGGTGGTCATTGGCGCCATGGGTGGCATCGGCATGCTGTCGGCGGGTCTGCTCGGCGGTCCCGGCATCGGCTACAATCAAGATCGCGCCGCTTCTGAGCAACTCCGGGATCAAGCACCGGCAGTCTATGACGAATACAAGGCTGCGGGCACCAACCACTTTCTCTTCTTCAGAGAGATCCAAGGGCTTGATGGATCGAAAGTGAACCCTATCCGTGACAAAGCCGCGGACCAGCAGACGGCAGAGGAAAAACAAGTCCATGAGGCAGATCTTCACGGAGGGCGCACTGCGCTGAAAGTAACTGCGGCCATCCCAGCGACCATGGCGGTTCTGTATCTTCTGCTCCTGATCTACTTCAGAGCGACCGGAGGTTATCGTGCGTTGAACGTCGAAGGTGAGGAAAAGACGGGCGGCGTTGAAGGACCTATGCAGGCATAAAGGTTAAGCGCATCATCGACTTAGCTTCGAGGGACAGGGTGAAAGCCTTGTCCCTCTTTTGCTTTGCGCGGCCACCTGCCTAGTTATCGTTTCCCCATGCCCGATGATCCCCATGCGCCCTGGCAGCGGCCCGAGACAGTCGCGAAGTTTCTGCAAAACGTGCGGGGTGCGGTGCCGCTCGCGATCGAGCAGATCGATATCATGCTGCGGCTCATCAGCGCGGCGCGCGACAAGGTAGATACCTTTCTCAATCTCGGCTGCGGCGACGGCATGCTCGCCACCGCCATCGCGGATGAATACCCCGCCGCACGCGGCATCCTGCTCGACTGCTCCGAGGCGATGCTCGGCACCGCGCGCGGTCGTCTGGAGCCGCACAAAGACCGGCTCACGCTGCACCCGGCAGACCCCCATGAGCAGGCGTGGATCAGGGAAACGGCGGAGCTTGCGCCTTTCGATGTGATCGTGTCCGGCTTCGCCATCCATCAAGTGCCCGACCCGCGCAAACGCGAACTCTACCGCGAGATCTTTGGCTTGCTCAAACCCGGCGGCATCTTCCTGAACCTTGAGCACGTCGCCTCGGCCACGCGCTGGACCGAGTCGGTGTGGGACGACTACATGATCGACGCCATCTTCGGCGAACACCTCAAGCACACCGGCGGCAGGACCCGCGCGGAAGTCGCGCGCGAGTATTACGAACACGCCGACCAAAGCGTTCATCTCGCGCCCTTGGAAGTGCAGTGCGACTGGCTGCGCGAGATTGGTTTTCAAAACGTGGACTGCTACTTGAAGGTCTTGGAACTGGCGGTGTTCGGAGGGCAGCGGGCGGGAATGACGAATGACGAATGATCGGGCGCGCTTGCGGCGCTAAGCGTCTGTCCGAAAAATCCCCTTCGTCTTCTTCCTCATCTTCATCTCGGCGACACAGGGATGAAGATGAGGATGAAGAAAAAAGACGAAGGGCAAGGCGCCAGGTTATTCGGTTAGATGCTAAGTGCCGCCTAGCTTCGACATTGCTGCTTCGATCATGGACATCCTTTCTCCCGTTCAACCATCCGTGCCCAGTCATTCGTCATTCCGCACCTGGCTCCAGCTCCTGCGTGCGCCGAATCTTTTCACCGTGCCGGGCGATCCGCTCGCTGGATTTCTGCTCGTCAATCAGGACTTCCTCGACTGGACGCTGCTCGCGGCCTGCTTCGCCGCAGTCTGCTTCTACGCCGCAGGCCTGCTTCTGAATGATCTGGCGGATGAAGCGGAGGACCGGCGGGACCGGCCCGCGCGTCCTCTGCCTAGCGGCGCGGCAAGTCGCGGCCGCGTCTTGATGGCCGCGCTCGCGCTGAATGCGTCCGGCCTCGGCGCGCTCGCCGCCAGCGGACACCCGCGCGCGCTGGCGGTCGGCGCGGCGCTAGTCTTTGCCGTCGCGCTTTATAACTTTGTGACCAAGCGCTGGCCGGTGATCGGCGCGCTGAACATGGGCCTGTGCCGCGGCTTGAGCGTGATGCTCGGCGCGACGGTCGGCCCATATGCGGCGATCTCGTGGATGATGGCGCTTTTCGCCGCGGCGATCTTCGGGCTCTACATCGCGGCGGTGACGAACCTCGCCCGCCACGAGACGAAACCACGCGCGCCAATCCTCGCACGGCTGCTGCCGGCAGCGCTCCTCATCCTCGCCTGCGCGGGGGTGATCCCGGTGGTCCTCGGCGATCCGGCGCGTGCTCCGGCCGCTGCGCTCTGGGCGCTCGCAGGGGGCGCGGCGCTCTGGCTGGCGGTGCGAATGTTCCAGCGCTCCGCACCTCCTCTCCCGCCGCTGATCGGCGCACACATCCGCGTGCTGCTGCCGCTGCAAGCCGCTGCGTGCTGGTCCGGCGAGCCGTGGAGCGTCGGGCGCTGGGCGGCTGGCGCGCTGCTGCTTTGCTGGCCACTTTCACGCGCGGTGTCGCGGCGATTTTACGCCAGTTGATCCGCGCTTCGTGTGATCGCCCGCGCTGGCCAATCCGCCGAAACGCTGCTTGTTTGCCACCCGCCCTTTTCCTGCCGCCGTGACCACTCCCCGCAAAAAACTTCTCGTTGTTGATGTCGCCGCGCTTGGCTGGAACCTCGTTTCCACCCTCCCGGATTTCTGTCCTGCGCAGAGCTTTTTTCCGGCGGTCACCTGCACCATCCAAGCGAGCTTCCGCACCGCCGCGCCGCCGCAGGAGCACGGCATGGTGGGCAACGGCCTCTTCTTTCGCGACCTGCAAAAAGTGCTCTTCTGGGAGCAGTCCACCCGGCTCGTGGAAGGGCGGCGCATTTGGGAAAACTTCCGCGCTCGGGGCAAGCGTGTTGGCGTGATGTTTTGGCAGCAGTGCATGGGCGAAAGCGCGGACCTCATCGTGACGCCTGCGCCGATCCACAAGCACTCCGGCGGCATGATCCAGGATTGCTACACGCAGCCGCCTGAGCTGCAGGAGCGCTTGAATGAAGCGATCGGCCGCCCCTTCAATCTGATGAATTACTGGGGTCCGCTCGCGAACCACAAATCCACGAATTGGATCGTGGACGCGACCGTCGCCACAATGCGCATGCCGGAGTTTGCGCCCGACCTGCTGCTCACCTACCTGCCGCATCTCGACTACGATCTGCAGCGCCACGGACCCGACAGCCCGCAGGCGAAAAAGGCGCTCGACCTGCTGCTCGGCTATCTCACGCAGCTCAAGGCCGCGTGCCAGGAGTGCGGCTACGACTGGCTCGTCTTCGGCGACTACGCGATCGAACCGGTGCGCCGCGGCGCCGTTTTCCCGAATCGCCGCCTGCGCGAAGCCGGTCTGTTTTCCGTGCGCGACATCCGCCGCATGGCCTACACGGACTTCTTCACCAGCCGCGCTTTTGCGGTGGTGGATCATCAAGTGGCGCACGTCTTTTGCCGCGACGCCGACTCGACGACCGCTGCGAAAGCCGCGCTGGAAACGCTGCCCGGCGTCGCCGCCGTCCTCGATCGCGCAGCGCAAAAGGAGCGCGGCCTCGCGCACCCGCGCGGCGGCGATCTCGTGCTCGTCGCGGAGGATGGCGCGTGGTTCGCATATCCGTGGTTTGAAGATCGAAAGGAAGCGCCGGATTACGCCAGCCACGTCGATATTCACAACAAGCCCGGCTAC
>CAXSDZ010000293.1:0-5603 GCA_964235505.1 uncultured Chthoniobacteraceae bacterium | reverse complement strand
CTTCCTGGCTGCTACCAAAAAAACCACACGAAGGACTCCCCATTGCTGCTCTTCAGTTGGATCTCAGAAGCTGTTGAGTTAAAGTGATTGAGCCTGTGGGAGAAAGGGCGGAGCGGTGTTTGCCATGAGCAGAAAGACTTATTCCAGCGACTTGAGCGAGGCGCAGTGGCGGGCTGTGGAGCCCTTTGTGGCACGGCCTGATCCGCGCGGCAACCCGGGCAAATACGAGAAGCGCGAGGTGGTGAATGCGATCCTCTACGTGGCCCGGGAGGGTTGCCGGTGGCGGGCTCTTCCCGGGGATCTTCCGCCGTGGGAGGCCGTGTATGACCATTTCCGGCGCTGGCGGCAGCGCGGGGTATGGGAGAGCCTGGCCGAGGAGCTCGCCCGGGCCGACCGGCGGCAGGCCGGACGCAACCCGGAGCCTTCGGTCGGGATCGTGGACAGCCAAAGCGTGAGAGCGCGGGCTCTGGGGAGGAGCGCGGCTTTCATGGTGGAAAACTCCTCAAAGGCCGCTCGCGCCATGTTGTTGCCGACACAGCTGGCCGGGTGCTTGCGCTGCGGGTCACCTCCGCCCGCAAGGGCGACTCCACCTAGGCAGGCCCCGTGCTCTCCCAGGCAAAAGAGCGCTATGGGAAACTGGAAACCGTGGTGGCCGACCAAGGCTACAAAGCCCAAGCGCAAGCCGAGGCCACCCGCTTGGGGAAAGCCCTGCAGGTTGTCAAAAAAAAGAGGATCAAAAGGGCTTCCAAATCCTCCCGTGGCGCTGGGTCATCGAGCGCACCTTCGCCTGGTTTGGGAACTTCCGACGCCTTTCCAAGGACTACGAGCGCACGGTCAAAAGCGCCGAAGCCTTTTTCTGGATCGCTAGCTCCATTATCCTGCTCAAACGTTTGAACAACCTGCTTTAACTCAACAGCTTCTAAGTAGGCACGCAATTAAGTAGCACTGAGGCCGCGGTGCGCGACAGTCAGCAATGCTTTGCGACGCTCGTCGCCGCAGTGCTAAACGTGGTCTGGGCCGCGGCACCGAAGGGCGAGATCGATTTCGCCAACGCGTTTTGATTTGATTACACCGGTGCCACAGAGGCCCAGATGCTGGGTATGGGCCGGGCTGATTTCGTTCACCCGGACGACTTGCCGAAAACACTCGCACGCTGGCAGCGCAGCCTCGCGACGGGCGATGAGGTGAACGTGGAATACCACATGCGCCGCCGCGAAAGCGCGTATCGCTGGTTCTACGCTCGGGGTGCGGCCGGCGAAATCACCAAATGGCTCGGCACACTCACTGATGTCCACAAGGCGCGAGGGGCGACGAAGTTACTGCGCGAAAATGAGGCGCGTTTCCGCACGCTGGCGGATGACTCGCCGCTGTTCCACTGGGTGGCTGATCCTGATGCGAACGTGACTTATGCCAACCGCGCAAAGGACAGCTTTATCGAGGCACTTTCCCACGAGCTGCGCACCTCGCTTGCGCCAGTGCTCATGACCGTCACGGCGCTCGCGGAGGATGAGCGTCTGTCTGCGAATGTCCGCGCTGATCTTGCCACACTCCGGCGGAACATCGCTCTCGAAACACAGCTCATCGATGACCTGCTCGAACTCACACGCATTACCTGCGGCAAACTCCCGCTGCGCGAAGAGCGTTGCGACGTCCACTCGCTTCTCAGGCTCACCATGGAAATCGTGTGCGACGAGGCGCAGGCAAGACCAGTTGCAATCAAGTTCGATCTCGCTGCGCGCCAGACCGGCTTGAATGGTGATCCCGCGCGGCTCCAGTAGGTGGTTTAGAGTGTGCTGCGGATCGCCATCAAATTCACCTGTGCGGCGACCACATCGCCATTTGCACCGACGACAGAGCTGGCGAATGCCTGCGCATCGAGGTGAGCGACACCGGCATCGGCCTCGCGCCGGAAGCGCGCGACGCCATCTTTCAGCCCTTTGAACGAGCCGGTCGCTAAAACGACCATCGCTTCGGGGGCTTGAGCCTCGGGTTCGCCACCGCCCACACCATCGTGAACCTGCACGGCGGGACGATCCGGGCAGAGAACGAAGGCGCTGGCTAAGGCTTGACCTTCGTGGTGGAACTCCCGGCGCAGGCGAGCCACCCGCCGGGATCACCGCACCTTCTTGTCGAGGATCACAAGTCCGTGCTCGCCGTTCTGTCGCGTTTGCTCGTGCAGGCAGGGCATGAGGTTCACGACTGCCAGCAGCGCCGCAGCAGCAACAATAGGGTTCGATCTTATCATCTCCGACCTCGGCCTCCCCGGTGGCACCGAGCTGGAACTGATGGCGAAGCAGCGCTCCATCCACCCGGGCGTGCCCGGCATTGCCCTATCCGGTTACGGTATGGAAGAAGATCTCCGCCGATCGCGCGAAGCAGGCTTCGTCGCGCACCTCATCAAACCGATCGAATTCGACCAACTCCGCAGTGCAGCTTTCTTTGTTCTAAGTGCAACTCTGATGCATGGATGAAACTTCCCGCAAAAGCTTAACGCAGAGCTGCATCGTGTGGCTAAAATCAGCGGCACCTGCGACCCCGCAAGTCTTCTGAGCGCTTTGGCAGCAAGGACGATGGAGGTTGCGAGTGGCTTGCGGCGACGCGCCGAGGTGCCTACCGTGGCGCTTCCTCCGAAGAACCATGCGCGCCCTGCTTCCGATTTTGTTGTGTCTCGCAGTGTCTTTTTCCGCGCGCGCAGCGGAGCCGAGTTTTCGGAACGACGTGCAGCCGATCCTCGCAAAAGCAGGGTGCTCCGCGGGCGCGTGTCACGGGGCGGCAGCGGGGCAGGGAGGCATGAAACTTTCGCTGCGCGGCTACGATGACGAGGGTGATTTCCTCGCGCTGACCCGCAGCGCGATGGGCCGCCGCGTGACGCCCGCCGATCCTGCTCGCTCGCTGTTGCTGCTGAAGGCGACAAACGCTGTGCCGCACAAAGGGGGCGAGCGATTCAAGATCGACTCGCCCGAATGGCAGATGATCTCGGGCTGGATTGCGAATGGTCTGCCAGCGCCAAAAGCAGACGACGCGCGGCTGCGGCGCCTGGAAGTGAAGCCGGCACTCGTGCGGCTCGCGCCGGGCGCAAAACAGCAGTTCACCGTGCGCGCGCATTTTTCCGATGGCCGCACGGAAGACGTGACGCGATGGGCGAAATACACCGCGACCAACCAATCCGTGCTGAACGTGGATGAGGGCGGGCTCGCGACCGTGATCGGCCACGGCGAGAGTGCTGTGAGCGTCTGGTATTTGCAGCAGATCGCGGTGAGCACCGTGGCGTCGCCGTTTCCAAATGAGGTTGCGCCGGATGAATTCGCCCACACTCCGCGGCGGAACTGGATCGATGACGCAGTGCTGGAGAAACTGCAAAGTCTCAACCTGCCGCCTTCGCCGCGCTGCACCGATGGCGAGTTTTTGCGGCGCGCTTTTCTCGATGCGACCGGGGTGCTGCCGTCGGCGGAAGAAACGCGCGCTTTTTTGGCCGACGCTTCATCGGACAAGCGCGACCGCACCATCGAAGCGCTGCTCGCGCGGCCGGAGTTCGTCGATTACTGGAGCTACAAATGGAGCGACCTGCTGCTCGTCACCAAGCGCAAGCTGAAGCCGACCGCGATGTGGGCCTACTACGGATGGATCCGTGATCGTGTAGCGTCGAACACGCCGTGGGATGAGTTCGCGCGGCAGCTTCTCACAGCGCAGGGCAGCACGCTGGAGAACGGCGCGGCGAATTACTTTGTGATCCATCCCGACCCGCGCGAAGCAGCCGAGACGACGTCGCTCACCTTCCTTGGCTTCTCGATGAACTGCGCGAAGTGCCATAATCATCCGCTCGAGAAATGGACGAACAACGACTACTTCGGCTTCGCCAATCTCTTCGCCCGCGTGCGGCAAAAAAACGGCGCGCAGGAGGGCGACTCGATCGTCTTTGCCGCCGCGGACGGCGAGCTCGTGCAGCCGCTCACCGGCAAGCCGCAGCCGCCGCGGCCACTGGAAGGAACAGCGCTCGCGGCAGACTTCACCGGAGATCGTCGCGAAGCGCTCGTCGCCTGGCTCACCGCCCCGGAGAACTTCTACTTCAAACGTTCAATCGTGAATCGTGTGTGGGCGAACTTCTTCAGCGTGGGGCTCGTGGAAAACGTGGACGACATCCGCGCGAGCAATCCTGCCAGCAATGAAAAGCTGCTCGCGGCGGCAGGCGATTTCCTCGTCCGCAGCGGCTGGGATTTGAAGGCCCTGATGCGTGAAATCCTCCGCAGCGAGACGTATCAGCGCTCGTCGGTGGCGCTGCCCGGCAACAAGGGCGACACGCGCTTTTACTCACGCTACTACCCGCGGCGGCTGATGGCGGAAGTGCTGCACGACGCCCTCGTGCAAGTGACCGAGGTGCCGACGCAATTCAGCACGAAGAATGCGAACGACGCCGGCGATAAAGCCACGCCGTTCCCGCTTGGCTGGCGCGCCACGCAGCTCCCGGACGCGGGCACGGATTCGTATTTCACCCAGGCATTCGGGCGGCCTGCGCGCGAGCTCACGTGCGAGTGCGAGCGCACTGCGGAGCCGAGCGTAACGCAGGCGCTGCACCTCGCAAATGGCGACACAATCAACCGCAAACTCACCGCAAAGGAGAGCTGCGTAAGTAAGGCCATCGCGGCGGATCAGCCGGTAGAAACTGCGATTGATCGCGCGTATCTCGCCGCATTGTCGCGGCTGCCCAGCGAAGCGGAACGCGCGCGATTTGCGCGCGTTTTCTCAGATGCGAAGGAAGATCGGCGTGTGCTGCTGGAGGATTTGTATTGGGCCGTGCTGAGCAGCCGGGAGTTTTTGTTCAACCACTGAGCTGGCGAAGCCGCAACGCATCCCCGTTCTTTTCACGCGGTGTATATCCGGCTCGCGTATCGGTAGCGGCTCGCGATTAACGCTGCACTTTTCCTTCGTCAGCCACCGACTGGTGCAGAGAGGCGTGCGCGCCCGTGGGTTTCGCGATTCTACTGTGGCGATTCGGCAGCGGGCGTGCGGTTCTCGTCCTCTGTCGTCAGCGCAGGATCGCCTGCGAGCGGTTCCGCCGCGTCGGGCTGTTCTTGCTCGACCTCAGTGTTGACCGACTCTGCGTGAGCGAGGGGCGCGGCTGTCTCCGGGTTCTCTGTTCCGCCGTGCATTCCTAGGTCGGCAGAATTGCCCGACTCGGCCACGTCCAAGACCGGCAACTCTGCAGCATCATCACCTCGAAAAAGGGGGATCTCTGGCCGCGCATCGTTGGTGGTCGCTCCTGCCAGCAGCGGCTCTGGAATATTGCCCGCCGAAGATTCCGACGATTCGACTCTCGAGCTGCTTGGTTCTCCCGATGCTTCGTCCTGCGTTGATGCTGCCGCATCGTCGCCGCTGCTGATCGGCTCCGCCGTTTCGTCCAAAGCGGACAAAGCGCTTTCTTCGTCTCCGGCATCGCTCTGCCTAATGGGCGCGGCTTCTTCCCCCGCAGCAGTGCCTGAATTGGTCGCCTGCGCCTGGTGTGGCGCCGATGCCGCACGGTCTCGCTGCGCTCCGCCTGGTTGCCTTTGCCCTTGTCCTTGTCCCTGCGGCGGGCCTTGCGTTCCGGGGATGAGCGGCAAATCGAG
>CAXSDZ010000292.1:1820-5610 GCA_964235505.1 uncultured Chthoniobacteraceae bacterium | reverse complement strand
GATGCGGAATGACGGTTGATTCCGTCTGGCCAGAGCGAGGAAGTTCCCGCTCGGAAGCGCACATGTGGATGTGCGCTTACACTGTCCACGCTGTGGATACCATCGCAGAGTTCCTCCTAAGCCCGCGCGGCTTCCGCCCCGGCCTGGTAGCGGCCGACCTGTGCCCCTCCCGTTGCAGGAAAGGAGCGATGCGCGTGTGCTCCGCATCGATAGGTGTCGCGACCGCGATGCGTGTTCGTCTGCGGCGCCGTGTTAGCCGTTGCGGTTGTTTTCATTTGACGTTGCTCCTGGATAAAGCGGCTTGTGCAGCCATCTGCGAAAAACAGGGACGAGAAATCCAGTGAGAACACCGATGATGCATGACCAAAGAATAGCGAGGCTCCAAGGGAACCGGCTCAGTGCTTTTGTTTGGGTCCCAAGCTGCCATTGCGAGCGGCGTCCAAAGCCACTAAAGACCGCGCCAGAAGGCGATTTCAGCGGATGCGTCTCGCGCGAAGGAACTCATCCCGGCAAGAAAGTGAAGGCCGATGATCCCGAACGTCGCGGCGAAATGGAACACTCCAACGCCGAAACACCAGCCCAGCGAGAACCTGAGTGGCGTGTCTTTGTGGGTATTTCGGTTCACGGGAAGCAGCGAGAACGCCTAACGACCTCAAGCCCAGCGTGACGCGCGGAGCAGTTCGCTGCAGCGCATGGTTTTGCGACTTACGGTGTTGCAACATTGGCTGCTGGAGCGGCATTGGCTGGCGGAGCGGCATTGGCTGGCGGAGTTTGTGGAGCTGGCTGTTTTGTTTGGTTGCTGATGTGCAAGCTGAGATAGAAGCACGCTACCGAAATAGCGCCGCACGCAAAACGGTTCCAGTTTACAAGGCGCGTAAGCAGGTATTCCTTTCCTTGGGCGTCTTCGGCGTCGAAGAAATCTTTCCGGCGGACGTAAATGGAAGCGAAAAACAAGAGAGAGGCCGTCCCAAAATACCAGTTCAAGAAGTCGCGGTCGTGCCGAAGTAGAAGAATCGCGTAAGTAGGGAGAAAGAAGAATAAGGAACTGAAGCAACTCTCTGTGCCACCTGCTGAAAAGGCGACGAGAAAGAAAATGGCAATCAAGTCCAAATAAAGTGTGATCTGTATGGCTAGGAGACCGGAAACGGGCGGTAGCCAAGGAACCGTGAACACCACGCTACGCTCGATAGACGCCTCCTCGGTGATGCTGGAGAGGACGAACGTGGACAGGAGGAGAAGGCCGAAACACACGAACAACCTCAAGATACGACCTCGGTTGCCAGCGCCACGCCAGAGGGCGAAACAGCCGCCAAGCACGATCGCAAATAAGACGAACTGAGCAAATTGTGTGGCCGCGAGGAGTTTGCTTATTGGGATTGGCATAGAAGACGTGTGCTAGTCGCCGAACGACCTCAAGCTCAGCGACACGCGCCGCGGGCGCGCCGCCTGCCGGGTGGCACGGAGGGGAGAGCCGGGACGTAAGGAGCGAGTCGCGCGCACGGGAGAGGTGGAGTTAGAGAAGCAGGCGGCGTGACCGCGGCGCGTGTTCGTCTGCAGCGCCGTGTTCGGCGTTGCGGGGCTTGCTATAGCGACGCACGAGCTGAAATGCGCACCAGAGGGCGGCGGCAACTGCGAAGTCGGCTGCAAGCGCCCACAGGCGGAGCCGACATGGTCCTGCGTCGCTCTGTGTGGTGACCCACCGGAACGGGAACCCAAAGTCGTAGTCCCCGTAGGCCGGACCATAGCTGTAAACAGCATGCTGGCGGTAGAGCAGGAACGCCAATCCGATGAGAAAAAGGCCGAGCAGCGCTCTGCGAGAGTCCGTAAACGCGAGTGATGCGAAGAAGCAGAGCGCGGCGACGATGATGGTTGGAAGCGTAATGACATCGACGGCGAGCATAAGCGTTCGTTCACGGGAGAGACGTAGCATCGCCGTTCGCTGCAGCGCATGGTTCGGCGATTCCGGTCACATTGGAGTTAGTCCATAAGCCAGCCGACGTAGGTTGGCGAGAAGGCGAGTAAGAATAGGATACCGATGGCCGCGCACAACGCGGGAATGGCGGTGCGGATACCGGCATGACGACGAAAAAGCAGGACGCTGCCAACGATGCCGGCGGGAATGGCGAGAATCGCGGCTGGATAAAGAAGGAGCACGGCAAGACGCCAGAGGTCTCCGAGCCACGTCATCGGAATCAAGCCTTTCGGGTCAAGGTCGGTGTAGGGCACGCGCCCGGAACAAGCGGCGTAAACGCCCGTGGCCCAATACGGAAATGAACGCCAACCGACGACGGCGCAAGCGAACCACGCTGCGATGCAAGTAAGAATGCTCGGCAAACTGGGGCGACGGAAAAGTATGACGCACAACTCGATCGCGGCGACGACGGTGGCGCACAAACCAAAGGCAACGAGGCCTACGCGCTGGAACTGAAGCGGGTCGGTGTCGTAGGGCGCTCGATAAGTGCCGAAGGTATAAATGCCGGCGAAAGGAGTGAAGCTCATCGCATACGGCGTGAGCAGTAAGAGCATCACGAGTAGAGAAAGCGTGATCCACGGGAAAGCAGGCTTTGGTTCGTCGGTATTCACGAGATGCTAGGAGTCGCCGAACGACCCCAAGCTCAGCGACGGCGGAGCGTGGCGCGGCGCGCGCCGGGTAGCACGGACGAGAGAGCCGGGGCGTAAAAGGCGGGTCGCGCGCACGGGAGAGGTGGAGCTAGAGAAGCAGGCGGCGTGACCGCGGCGCGTGTTCGTCTGCAGCGCATGGTTCGGCGTTGCGGTCATTGGGAATACTTGTTGATCCGCGTGATGAATAACGAGCCTGGGAATAGGCTGAAATGGCCGAGTTCGTCGCGATCAATAGTCCCGCGTGCTACGACGCGGCGACCGTGAAACTGCGCTAACTCGGAGCGATCGGACACGCCAAGCGCCGCAGTGAACTCTGCCCACAGGCACGAGTGCTCCCGGCGCTCGTTGGAAGGAAAGTGGCATAGAGTATCGCCCTCGAACTCCACGGAGAGAATGCCACGCACATCTACCTCGCGTCCGTGCAAGGCGTCGATCTGGGCTACGACTTCGTTGACGCTGAGAGTCTGAGGAGTGGAGGTCATCGCTTCAGTGCCTTCCTATAAAATCTCATTCACTAGAAACGCGTAGCATCGCCGAACGACCCCAAGCTCAGCGACACGCGCGGGCGGCGCGCCGGCTGCCGGGTGGCACGGGCGGGAAGCGCCCGGACAAGGACAGAGGTGAGGCGAAGGAGACGGCTGGAACGTAAAAAGCAGCCGGCGTGACGCCCGCGCGTGTTCGTCTGCAGCGCCGTGTTAGCCGTTGCGGTGTTACCGGTCAGCGGGTTTGATCGCCAATATCTTGATGTGCCGATCCGCGAAATCGATCCAGTAGTGAATCGAGAAGCCGGCGAATACGCTGATTTCGATGCGGCGGCCGATCCGGTCGTTCTCATGGTAGTCACAGTAGCGATCCGGTGTTGCGCGGAGTCGAACGAAGTGGTCGAGAAGGCGTGCTCGAACCCGCTTCGGCATGGCGTCGAGGACGGTAATCACCTCCAGATCGATCAAAAGCCGGTAATCCATGGAGGGCCACTACTCGGAATACCGCTTCTGAAGATCCTCGAGTGCGATCCAGTGAGACGAGTCAGTGTCATCGATTTTCTGGGCCAGAGTGCGCTTGAAGTCCTCGTCCTGCTCCGTCTGACGTGAGATCAGAAACGCAATCAGCTCGCGCTGCTCAACGAGGTGCAAATGGGCTGCTTGATCTTTGAGTTGCGTTAGAGACA
>CAXSDZ010000292.1:0-1810 GCA_964235505.1 uncultured Chthoniobacteraceae bacterium | reverse complement strand
GCGCTGCTCCGGTCAACGCGCGACATAGCAACGGCTAACGACCCCAAGCTCAGCGACGGCGGAGGCTGGCGCGGCCCGTGCATGGCAGGTGGAAAGGCGGCGGTGGAAGCACGGGCCGTGACAGCCGTAGCCGTTCGCTGCAGCGCATGGTTAAGCGTGGCGGTTGAATTGGAAAAGGTCATCGAATAACTGCTGGCTCCAAGGCTGGCCGAATGGGCCGGCTGCTGAAATGCTCTTGCTGTAACCGCGCGGCTCGTCACGCGCGATGAACGCCCAAGGCTCGCCGCGAATGAACACGGCGACGGAATGGCCATCGGGCGAGAACTCGAAGCGATGAGAGTTGGCGGGAACGTCCGTCTGCAATGCAACCGCACTGGCGAAGCGCCGCAGGAGAATCGGTGGCCCACCCGTGCCCTGCGGCGTGACAAGCTCCTCGGTGGGCGGAACGACGGAATAGACGAAACAATCGGCAGCAGGCTTCGTATCGGTTGGCGTGGTGAGATAGAGCAAGACTGCAAAGCCATCGTCCTCAAGGATGGCGTGGCGCTCGCTGACTGTGCTGCGAACGGAAAGGAAAAGACGCTCGGACTCGGATGCAGGGTTGTCTGCGGGTGAGTTCATGTGGCTACGTTATCGGGATGCGCGAGCGACGCCGAACGACCTCAAGCTCAGCGACGGCGGAGCGTGGCGCGGCGCGTGCCCAACGGTGGAACGAACGAAAGACGCCCAAATGTAGATGCCGCTCCGCTCGCAGAAAGCACGCGCCGTGACACGCGGAGCCGTTCGCTGCAGCGCATGGTTAGGCGTTCGCGTTGAGTTGTGGAAAGGCCTTCGTGGCCGAAGCCGATCGGGTCCCGAGGTAGAAAGAGCGTGGCAATGGCCGCAAGGCTGGGCTGCCTGAGCCTTCCAATCAATTCGTCCCCGGAAGGCGTTCGAGAGAACCGACAGGGTGGCGCAACCGCCGAAGCCCAAGGCGGACAAGCTACCGAAAAACGCCGCGAAAGCCGCGAGGGAACGACGAGCGAACTGGAGACGGGTAACGAGCGTCGGGAAACTCATGAACTGATCGTTACAAGGTGACGGAGCGCAACGCCGAACGACGACCCCAAGCTCAGCGACTGCGGAGGGCGGCGCAGCCTGTGCGGAAAGGCGGCGGGGGCGGGTCTGCGGGTGGGAGCACAGGCTGTGACGCCCGGAGCAGTTCGCTGCAGCGCATGATTCGGCGTTTCCGGGTTATTGGGATTTGGTGACATCGGGAATGGAAATAACGCTGCCAAGTCCGCCGCGTGAGGCCAAGAGCTGGTCGATGGAAGATGTGAAAGCTGGCGATGGCTCTAGCGGCGAACCGAATGAGCCGGTGCGTAGCGGCTGATGCTGGAGAAAGTCGTAAGCACAGCCGTAGAAGTGTCCCGTGTGACCGTCGAAGCCCACGGTGACGGCGGCAACAGAGCCGTCGCGTGACCAGTGAATCTCGTTGGGTGAGTGGCGACGCTCCCAAAACAGGTCGCAGACATACCGAGGCCGGAAAGGACTGGATGTAAAATCGTGGACACGAAAGTCCTGTCCGATGTCCGTGAAGCCACTCGCAACCAAGTCCACCGCCCAGTGCTGATTGACTGGACTGCGGGCAATCCAAGCGCCGGAAGGGTGGAAAGCGCGATAGCTGAAGATACCAACGCCGCACGCGAGTAACGCGATGAGCAGGATTGCGGTCTTAATGAGCTTCCGTTTCACGAGACGTGCTAGGAATCGCCGAACGACCCCAAGCTCAGCGACAGGCGGAGCGGGCGCGGCACCTGCCGGTGGGTGG
>CAXSDZ010000291.1:0-5622 GCA_964235505.1 uncultured Chthoniobacteraceae bacterium | reverse complement strand
TTGAAAGCATGCTGCGGGAGCGTCCGTCTCTCATCTTGCTGGACTTGATGATGCCGGGAATGGACGGCTTCGAATTTGCCGCCCAAGTTCGCCAGCATCCGGAGTGGCGCACCATTCCCATCGTCGCGCTGACGGCCCGCGAACTCAGCGCAGAGGAAAGGCGGCGGCTCAATGGGCACGTCGAGACGATCGTTAAAGATGCGGGAGGCTCGCGCGAGGTGTTGTTGGGACAGCTACGCAGAGTGCTCGATGACTTCGCTCCTCCAGGCGTGCGGCTGGAATCGAAGGGAGATGCGACGCATGCGCTTTAACTTAGGAATGCTTTCACTGACCCATGCCGAAAATACTCCTGGTTGAAGATAACGAGATGAACCGCGACATGCTCTCGCGCCGGCTCGCGCGCAAGGGTTACGAGGTCGTGCTCGCAGTGGACGGGCAGATCGGAGTGGAGATGGCGCAAGCCGAGGCCCCGGATTTGATCTTAATGGACATGAGCCTGCCCGTGCTCGACGGCTGGGAAGCTACCCGGAGACTCAAGGCCAATGCAGCTACAGAGCGCATCCCTGTGATCGGTCTCACAGCCCACGCCATGTCCAGTGATCGCGAGAAAGCGCTCGAAGCTGGCTGCGATGATTACGACACCAAGCCAGTCGAGCTGCTGCGCCTGCTCGGGAAGATCGAGGTGCTTTTAGGCGGCGCCTCGCTCGCTCTTAACAGTGGAACTACACCGTGAGCGCAATGCAAAAAGTAACCGGCGAGGCAGCCCGACATGCACTCCCTGCAGCGTTGATCCACGATCTACGCACGCCGCTCAATCAGATCATCGGCTACTCCGAGATGTTGCTGGAGCAGGCGCAGGAGCAAGGGCAGCAGGGCTTCGTGCCGGACTTGTGGCGAACTCTCACAGCAGGCAAAGAGTTGCTGTCACTCGTCAACGACCGCTTTGTTTTAGCGCGAGTGCCCGAGTCGGCCGTCGCGCCGAACCTCCCGCAACCTCCCGCCGAGTTGCCTTCCGAGGATTCATCGGTAGGAACAGTGAGCGCCGGCCCAGCATCAGGAGTCGTGTTGATCGTCGATGACATTGAAGCTAATCGCGATGTGCTCAGGCGCCGTCTGATGCGTCAGGGTCATACGGTCGTTGTTGCGGAGAATGGGAAACAGGCGCTCGAGAAACTGCGTGCCGGCACCTTCGACCTCGTGCTGCTCGACATCATGATGCCGGAGATGGACGGCTACGAAGTCCTCCGAGTTCTCAAGGCAGACGAAACGCTTCGTCACTTGCCGGTCATTATGATTTCGGCCCTGCACGAGTTGGATTCCGTCGTGCGCTGCATCGGGATGGGGGCAGAGGATTACCTCCCGAAGCCCTTCAATCCGACGCTGCTTAAAACGCGCATCGGAGCATGTCTTGAGAAGAAGCGGGCGCATGACCGCGAGTCACGACTTTATCATGACCTGCAGGGATCTCACCGGCGTTTGCAGCAGCTCGAAAAGCTCCGCGACGATCTCACGCACATGATCATCCACGACTTGCGCACACCGTTGAACGGAATGCTTTTGAGTGTGCAGGCGGTGGAATCCATGGGTGACTTGGACGAGATGCAGCGAGAGATGCTCGGGATCGCGCGGGTCGGTGGCGAGACGTTGATCGGGATGATCAATGACCTGCTGGACATCAGCAAAATGGAGAGCGGCGTGATGCTCCTCAAGTGCCGGAAAACAACCGCGGCGGGCTTAATCGCAGCTGCGCTGAAGCAAGTCACGCTGCTGGCGAATGCCCGACATCTCACACTGACGGCTGAGCTGTCGCCGGACGTGCCCAGCCTCATGGCAGATGAATCCAAGCTCGTGCGCACGCTCGTGAACTTGCTCAGTAACTCAATTAAGTTCAGCCCGGAGGGTGGCATCGTGACCTTGGCGGTAAAGTCTGAGCACGATGGCTCGGCTTTACAGTTTTCCGTAAGTGACACTGGCGAGGGCATTCCACCCGAAGCGTTCGGACTTATCTTCGAAAAGTTCGGCCAAGTGGAGTCGCGCAAGGGCGGCCGTCTCATGAGCACCGGTCTCGGACTGGCGTTCTGCAAGCTCGCCGTCGAGGCCCACGGCGGACGGATCGAAGTTCAGAGCACGCTCGGCGAGGGCAGCACTTTCTCATTCACGGTTCCGCAGTCGTGGTCACCGAAAGGCGCTTTGTAGGTCGGGCGAGCTGTCTCTTAAAGCGCCGGCACCGTTCTCAGGCAAATCGGTCCCGCTTGTGAATCTCTGCATTGTGCCCGCGCGGCCGAATAGTTGTGGGCTATGAAATGACGCCAAGGGAGGTATTGGCCGGAGTAAAGGTTCACCCTCACCCTTTCGCTGGCTCGGACCATGGCTGGGCGGCCTGGAATTTCAGACCGCCACCCGCCTCGCTTCGCAATGCAAAAAACAAACACCACATCAGGAAAACACATCGCTCAAACTCACCCTGCTCGTCGGCGCCGCCATGAACCTCTCGCTGATCGCCGGGCTTGGGCCGCAGCAGGTCTATAAGCCGTTCGATTCGATGAAGGAACTCGGCGCGCTGAAGCCCGGCACCATGGTCGCGCACGAATGCCCGCACTGCGGAACGATCACCACCTCCAAAGTAGGCGATGACAAGAGCCATGCGGAAAGCCACACGTGCCCCGTCTGCAAGATGAAGGTCACCTACCGTGACTCCGGCAGCGGCAAGGCCCCGGCAAAGGGAATGGTCGCGTGCGTGGACGAGAAGTCCGGCAAGGAAATGTCGGCCCGCGTCTGCGCTGCTCACGAGTAAGGCAATCCCAACGTCATTTGCCATCAGGTTTCCTAGAGCCTCTGCGCGCTGGGCGACTTCGTAACCTTCCGACACGCCATGAGCGACAAAATGAATCCCGAGGCCTTGGAAATGGTGCCTACCGGCATCTCATGGCTCGACGAGATGTTTCACGGCGACATCTATCGCGGCACGGATGCGCTCATCACCGGCAGCGCGGGCACCGGGAAATCAACGCTCGCCGGCCTCTCCGAGGAAGCATCGTGCCGCCGCGGTGAACGTGCGCTTTTCGTCTCCTTCGACGAAAACTCGCGCGACATCGTGCGCGATCTCGCGTCGATAAGCGTGCAGCTTGCGCCGCATCTGAAAAGCGGGCTGCTGAGGATGGATGCGGTGCGCACGGAATCCGCCTCGTCGGAGGATCACCTCATGCGGATCAAGCACCTCATCCGCGAGCACAAACCCGCGTGCGTGGCGATCGACCCCATTTCCGCCCTGGTGAAAGTCGGCGGCGAAGATGCCGCCCGCAACGCCGCCGAACGGCTCATCTACTTCTGCCGCAACGAACGTCTTAGCGTCATTTTCACGAGCCTGCTGGAGGGGCGCGACGCGGCGCTGGAGACGACCCCGATCCACGTCTCGACGCTCGCCGACACCTGGATTCAGATCTCGTATCTGCTCCACGCCGGCGAGCGCAACCGGGCGCTCACCATCATCAAATCTCGCGGCTCGAAGCACTCGAACCAAATGCGCGAGCTGGTCTTCAGCGACAGCGGCGTCACGCTCGCCGATCCCTACACCGCCGGTGGCGAGGTGCTCATGGGCACGCTGCGCATCGAGAGGGAACCCGCCGTCGCCGCGGAGCAGGAGCGGCTGCGGCGGGAAATCGAGCAGAAGCGGCGAGAGATCGAGCGCATCGAGCTCGATCGCGACCTCCAGATCGAAGCCGTGCGGCGCGATGTCGAGATCCGTGCCGAGGAACTCGCCCGGCTGACCCGCGCCAGCACCGATGGCCCCGCGGCGAGCGAACTGCGACGGGATGAAGTCGTGCGGAAGCGAGATGACGAACTCGTGCTCGGGCAGGTCAACGGCGGGAAATCGGGGAATGGCAAAGCCCACGCTCCAACGAAAGCACGAGCGAAGTCGAAATGACGACGTCCACACCTACTGAGGGCGGCTCCGGACGCAGTGCGTATCGTTTCCGAATCTTTATCGCGGGCGGCGCTCCGAACTCCGTCCAAGCCCTCGCGAACCTCTACGCGATCTGCCAAAAGCACTTCGCCGCAAGCCATCGCATCGAAGTGGTCGATATTCTCAAAGACCCGCTGCGTGCCCTCGCCGAGGGGATCCTCGTCACGCCGACCGTCGTGAAGCTCGCTCCAGCTCCGGAGCTGCAAATCATCGGCAACCTCAGTGATGAGGCGGAAGTCCTGCGCGCTCTTGGCTTGCCGCAGAATGTCACATGCTTCCTACAGCCTACCACGACACGCGGAACTTCCATGACTGACGGGCCATGCGTCAGCAGACACCCAGAAATCGTGCTTTGCCAATCCCGATGCCATGCGGTGGACCATTTGGGACCGCTGTGTTGATCAAGACGAGATTCGCGGGCTATGCCTTGACGTATTTCATACACCGGGACCAATGACCCATCCTCACACCCGTGAAGGGAGCTCCACCGCAGTCTGCCAGATTTGCGGCGAAAATAAGCCTGTGTCGGCGATGTTGCCTGGGGAAGTCGTTCGGCCGTCGCTGGTCGAGGTCATTCGCAAGACCTTCCCCGCTTGGACCAACGAGGCTCACATCTGCCTCGTCGATCTAAACAAATATCGGAAGCTCTACCTGAGCGATTTGCTCGCGGCGGAGATTGGCGAGCTCTCCACGCTCGACCACGATGTGATTGAAAGTCTGCACCAGCGCGAACTGCTTTCGAGCAACATCAGCGCCGAGTTTGAGGGGAAGCTCACCCTCGGGCAACGGCTCGCTGACAAGATCGCGGTGTTCGGCGGGAGTTGGCGGTTCATCATGACCTTTGGAGCGGTGATCGCCGTTTGGATCGTCATCAATGCGCTCTTTCTAGCTTCGCGCGCATTTGATCCTTACCCCTTCATCCTCCTCAATCTTATCCTTTCGTGTCTCGCCGCGCTACAGGCGCCGGTGATCATGATGAGCCAGAATCGCGTCGAGGCGCGTGACCGTTTGCGCGGGTAAAACGACTACAAGGTGAATCTGAAAGCGGAACTCGAAATCCGTCACCTGCACGAAAAGATCGATCACCTGCTCCGACGCCAATGGCAGCGCTTATTGGAGATTCAGCAGATCCAAATTGAGCTGCTCGAAAACCTCAGCGAGCGGAAAGAAGTGAGCTGAAGATCAATGCGATTTTGCAAGGGCGAGGTCAGGATCTCGAAAAAAGATGCACCATCAGTGGGGCGACCACGATGCGTAGCAACATGGTGAAGGGATAGACCGTGGCATATGCGACCGAGGGGGCCTCGGAACGGCCGATGGCATTGGCAAAGGCCAGCGCGGGCGGATCGGTCATGCTGCCGGCGAGCAGTCCGCACAGACTCATGAAGTTGAGTTTGAAAACGGCGCGTGCGATGCAGCCTACCATCAGCAGCGGCAGGAGAGTAATCGCGGCACCGGCGGCCATCCAAAGGAGGCCATCGCCGCGCAGGAGCACCTCGAAGAAATGGGCGCCTGCCTTGATGCCGACGCAGGCGAGAAAGAGCACGATGCCGAATTCCCGCAGCGCTGCATTCGCAGTGGGCGGCACGTGCCAGAGCACCGGGCCGATGCGTCCTATCCGGCTGAGCACGATGGAGACAAGAAGCGGGCCGCCCGCG
>CAXSDZ010000290.1:4699-5646 GCA_964235505.1 uncultured Chthoniobacteraceae bacterium | reverse complement strand
GGGGAACCCGGCACACCCGCATTCGCCAAATCGCCAAATCGCCAAATCGCCACATCGCCAAGTCGCCATTCATCATTTCCACAATTACTTGTGCTGATCGCTTGCGCAGCGCACCTTCCCGCCACAACTCCATGTATTGCTCCAAATGCGGTGGCCACGAAGACAAAGTGGTCGATTCGCGCCTTTCCAAGAATAGCCGATCCATCCGGCGCCGGCGGGAATGCGTGACGTGCGGCTACCGTTTCACCACTTACGAAGAGATCGAGCGCTCTGAGCTCCGCGTCCTGAAAAGGGACGGATCTTCCGAGCCTTTCGACAAGCGTAAAGTGCTTTCCGGGATGGCGAAGGCTTGTGAGAAGCGCCCCGTCAGCATGCAAACGCTGGAAAAGGCGGTGGACGAAATCATGCAGGAACTGGAGGCGGACTTCGAACGGGAAATCCCTTCGCACGCGATCGGCGCGAAGGTGATGGAGCACCTCCACCCGCTGGATGATATCGCCTACATCCGCTATGCCTCCATCTACCGGCGCTTCGAGGACTTGGGTGAGTTTCTCGATGAAATCGATTCGCTCAACCGCCGGGTCAAGCGCAGCGAACTGCAACCGGAGCTTTTCAAGTGACAACCAGCGGGCGACGAGTGAAAAACACGAGCCGCCCGCAGCCAGCAACCCACGTTTCCTGGCAGCGCCCGCAGGCTGCATCTTGTCCATCGCACGGCGCACTCATTTCCTCCTCCGGCCATGATCGCCCTTCGCGACAATCTCCCCCTGGTCCAGTTTCCGCGCGGGCAGGCGCTGGCTTTTGAGCGCGACTGGCTGGTGCAGTCGCTCGTGCGGGCAGCGGAGAAAGCCGGGCACCGGCAGTGGTGGCTGGCCGAGCACGTGGCGGAAAGCGTGACCGAATATCTGCGCCAGTCCGGCCTCGACCATTATCTCGACAAGCTGGGC
>CAXSDZ010000290.1:0-4689 GCA_964235505.1 uncultured Chthoniobacteraceae bacterium | reverse complement strand
CGTCGAGCGCCTCGCGGAGGCGGTGCGCTCGGCACTGGAGGTGATCGGCCATGCAGAAGTTGCCCGGCACTTTCTACCCGGCCGGCCGCGGGTGCGTGTGTCGCTGCCGGCGCTCGCCCGCGAGGCAGGCGCGGGCTACGAGCTGGCTTTCTTCGAGCTGCTGCGGCAGCGCATTTTCTCGCTCATCCAGGAAGAGGAGTGCGATCTGGAGCTGACCGGCCTGGAGCCCTGCGTGAAGACGCTCCGCGCCCGGAAACTCTGGAGCCGCGAATGCGAAACCCTCCGCAGCGAGATCGTCTCCTTCACGCGCATGCAGACGGCGCTGGCCGCATCCGCACGGGATGTGTCCTGCGCGCTGGCCTGAGCGTCGGGTTGGGACCGATGCGCACCGCGTTTCTTCCGCGACCGGGCGCTCATGGAATTGCCGCCTGTGAGCGGTATAGCGGCTGCTATGTCGCTGCGTCCTTGGCAGGGAGGCCGTTTTTTGCCGATGCTGCGGAGCCGTCCACCGCGCGCCGCCCTCCCGCAAGTCTCAGCCGTGTTTCTGCCGCCCATGACCATCTTCCAAAAGATCGCCGCCCGCGAAATCCCCGCCCGGATCGTCCACGAAACCGACGAGTTGCTCGCCATCCACGACGCTCATCCGCAGGCGCCCATCCATGTGCTCATCGTGCCGAAGCAGGTGATTCCGCGCGTGGCCGAAGCGCAACCGGACCAGGCCGGACTGCTCGGGCGCTTGCTGCTCGCTTCTCAGGAAGTCGCCCGCCAGCTCGGCGTGCTGGAAAGCGGCTATCGGCTGGTGATCAACAACGGCCGCGACGCCGGCGAAACCGTCCCGCACCTGCACATCCACCTCCTCGCCGGCCGCCCGCTCGCGTGGCCTCCGGGGTAAGCTCTCATGAACTCCGCGCTGCACGTCCACGCACCATCAGACGATCGCCGCCGCGTGGTAATCACCGGCATCGGGATCATTTCTCCCAATGGGCAGGACATCGACACCTTTTGGAGTGCGATGCAGCAGGGCCGCAGCGCCGCGGGCAAGCTGACCCGCTTTTCCAATCCCGGTGGCCCATGCCAGGTCGCCGCTGAGATCGAAGACTTCGACCCGGCCAGATATATGGAGGCCAAGATCGCCCACCGGCTGGATCGCTGCGCGCAGTTCAGCGTGGCGGCCGCGCGGCTGGCGGTCGCGGATGCCGGCATCGATTTCCAAGCCATCGATCCCGATCGCACCGGAGTGGTGGAAGCCACGTCGCTCTCCAATGTGGAAGCGGCCTACAAAGGGCGCTCGGCCTACGACACCCGCGGACACCGCTCGATCACTCCTTCCATGATGGTGAGCGGCTATGTCGGCAGCGGCAGTGCCGAGATCGCGAACCAAATCGGCTGCAAGGGACACGCGATCACGTGCTCTTCTTCCAGCGCTTCGGGCAATGACGTGATGGGCTATGCCCTGAGCATGCTGCGGCATGAGGACGTGGATGTGATGGTCGCAGGCGGCGCTGAGACACCGCTCATCGACACGGCTTTTGCCGGCTTTGCCAGCGCCCGGGCGATGACGCGCTGGAAGGGCGAACCGCGCGAGGCGATGAAACCCTTCGACAAAAACAGCGATGGTTTCGTGATGGGTGAAGGCGGCGCGTATGTGGTGCTGGAAGAGCTCGGCCATGCTCTTTCGCGCGGCGCGCGGATCTATGCCGAAGTGCTCGGCCATGGCCGGAGCTGCGAGGCGTTTCATCCCATGGCGCCGCAGCCGGATGGCGCGGGAGTGGTGCGCGCCATGCAAAAAGCGATGCGCGCGGCGGGCGTGCAGCCTTCGGCAATCGACTACATCAACGTCCACGGCTCCGCCAACGCTGCGAACGACATCGCGGAAACGCGCGCCATCAAAACGGCCTTTGGCCCGCACGCGCGACAGGTGGCGGTGAGCGCCACCAAGCCGATCACCGGCCATCCACTCGCCGCGGCAGGCGCGCTGGAAACAGTCATTTGTGCTCTCGCCATTCAGCGCCAATTAATCCCGCCAACGCTGAATCTGCGCGATCCGCTATCCGATTGCGATCTGGACTACGTTCCGAATAAAGCCCGCCCGTATCCCGTGCGCGCCGCCTTGAATCTGAACAGCGGCTTTGGCGGGAAGACCTCCTGCCTTGTCCTCGCCCGCGCGCCGGCATGACAAGCCTGGCGCCGTATATCCCGCTCGCGGGGTGCCTGTGCAATGTCTTCTTCGCGTTCTTTGTCTTCCTCCAAGACTCACGCGCCAGAGCACATCGCGTGTATCTGCTGCTGGGGCTGGCGATCGCAGTTTGGAATCTCGGCAGCTACTTTCTGTTCGTGGTGGATGTGCGCGCGGTGGCGCTGATTTGGGCGCGCGTCACCTTAGTGGGGGTGCTCATCGCCATCGCGGCGTTTGTGCATCTGAGTGTCATTGTCGCCGGCTTTGAGACCGGCCGCTGGATTCGGCGACTCTACGCCTTTCAAGTGCTGTTGATCGCCCTGGATTGGACTCCTTGGTTCGTCCGCGACGTCCAGTATCTCGGCTCGGCTGGCTGGTATGCCATCTCGGGGCCAGCCTTTCATCTGCTGAATGTGCCGTATGCCGCGAGCTTCATCGCGCTGGCAATCCTGTGGCGCAAACGCAAGAGCCTGCCGCGCCTGGAGCGGCGGCGCCTCAACTCGATGATCGGCGCGCAGGTGCTGATCTTCAGCCTCGGCATCAACGACCTGCTGCCGATCGTCGGATTCATCAACTACCCGTTCACCGAAACTCCAGTCTATCCCTACGGCAGTCTGGGAGCGGTTTTCTATGGGATCATCATCGCGTTCAGCGTGCTGCACCATCAGTTGCTGGATGCGCAGGTGGCGCTGAGCCGGCTGGCCGCGCACGCGGTGCGCTTCGCGTTTCTCTTCTTCATTTCTGCCGGACTGCTGCTTTGCGCCTCCCTGATCACGCGCGGTTTCACTTCGCAGACACTGGTCGCTTCCCTCATCGTTTTCCTCGCCGGCAGCATGCTCACCTCGCTGCTTTTTCCGCGGCTCTTCGGCAGCGCCGGGCTGGAAAAGTTCGAGCGCCGCATCCTCGGCGATCACTTCGAATATCAAGATCAGGTGCGCGTCTTCATCGCGGAAATGCCGTGGTATGGCGACCTCGACCGGCTGCTGAACGACCTCCACCAGCTTTTCACCAGCGTCTTCCGGCTCCAGACCTACCAGATCATCCTGCGCGACGAGACGACACGCGCTTTCACCGTCTTCCGCGCGCACCCGGAGGCCGGGCCGCGCGCTCTGCCGGAGATGAACATCGAGTCACCGGTGTTCCAATTCTTTGAGGATGGAAAGGCCGAATACCTTTCGCTCAACGACTCCGCCGCGCGGCTCGGCACGCCGTCGCTGGAGTCCCGGGCACGCGGGCAACTCGGTGCCTTTGGCTCGGAGCTTTGCTTTCCACTCACCTCCGAGGGCGAGCCATTCGGGCTGCTGCTGCTCGGTGCCAAGGCCGGCGGCGAGCCCTTCACCGCGACCGACATTCATCTGCTCGTTTCGCTGGTGAAAACGATGGGCCTGATGGTCAACCAAATCCGCCTGAAAACACAGATCCTCCACGCGCAGGAGCTCGATCTCCTCGGCCGCATGTCGCGCGGGATGGCGCATGATTTGAACAATCTGCTCACCCCGCTTTCCACCCTGCTGCAGCTCTCGCAGGAGACCGGTTCGCTCGACGATGAGCTGCTCCCCGTCGCCCTGCGCAACGTGGACACCATGCGCGCCTACATCAAGGAAGCGCTTTTCTTCTCCGAAAATCTGCGGCCCGATCTGCAGCTCTGCCGCCTCGACGTGCTCGTGCGGGAAGCTGCGGAAGTCGCCGCCACGAGCCGCCCCAAAGCGATGCGCATCCTCCCGGTCCTCCCGGAAAATGTGCTCGCGGAACTCGACGGCGTGCTCATCCAGCGCCTCATCGCGAACCTCATCACGAATGCCATCGACGCGTCGCAGCCGGGCGCGCAGATCACCGTGATCCTGGAGCGGCTCGGCAAGACGGAAGCCGACCGCGACTGGCTGCGCGTGCGCGTGATCGATGAAGGCGCCGGCATCAGCCGGGAAAACATGAGCCGCGTCCTGATGCCTTATTTCACCACGAAAAACCGCGGCGACAGCGAGCGCGGCTTCGGGCTTGGCCTCGCCATCTGCCGGAAAATCGCTGCGCTGCACGGCGGGAACCTTTCCATTGAGAGCCAGCCTGAGATAGGGACCACCGTGCAGCTCGATCTCCCCAGTCGCCGGCTCGCGCATCCCCTCCCCCAACCCGTCCCTTCTCACGCCGTCTAAATCCCCATGCGCACTCTGCTCATCGTCACGAAGCAAGCCACCTTCACTGCCGCCGTGGAGGCCGTGCTGGAAGCCGGCAAATACCAGTTGATCGCGAAGGACGACGTCCGGGACGCCGAGTTCCTGCTCGCGCGCGGGGCGATCGATGCCGCCATCCTCGACATGGAACTGACCGACGCCCGCGGGGTCCATGCGATAGAGGAGCTGAAGAGCTTTGCGCCCGGCTGCCCGACGCTCGTCTATGCCGGCGCGAAGCAGTGGGAGTGGGAGGAAGACGCGTATCTCCACGGCGTGGCTCACGTGCTGGCCAAGCCGATCCGCGGACGACTGCTGAACATGCTGCTCGGCCGGCTCCTGCCCGCG
>CAXSDZ010000289.1:0-5684 GCA_964235505.1 uncultured Chthoniobacteraceae bacterium | reverse complement strand
GAGCGCGGCGACGCCCGCGGCGCGGCACGCGGCCCCGACCAGCGGGCCGAGCGCGATGCCGATGAAGACGGATACAAAATGGGTGTGACTCAGCTCATCGGCGGAGTCGCCGAGCACGCGCACGGCTTCGGGCATGGATTCCGGCTGGCCAACGATTTGCAGGCGGTCTCCGAATTGCAGGCGCAAATCCGGCGTGGCTGCGAGTTCGACATCGGCTCGCCGCACACGGGTGACGGTGATTCCATAGAAATGATCGAGACCTAGCTTTTGCAGCGATTTGCCGAGCACGTCCGCCGCCGTGACGACTACGCGTCGGAACTTCACCCGACCACGCGCCTGCATCAGATCCTCAGCGCTCTTTTCTCCGACGATAAGCCGGAACTCTTCAAGCTGCGCATGCGTGCCGACAGCCAGCAGCACATCGCCTCGATTGATCCTTGTTCCAGGCAATGCCGGGCGAACATGGCGATCACTCTGATGCCGCACGCGTGACACCGCGATGCCGAGCTTCGCGAAACCCGGCAGCTCGGCGATCGTCAAACCATCGAGGTTCGCGTTGTCCACGCGCAGATTCATGCGCGCGAGCGGTTCGTGCCCAGCGTGCTGCTGCCGGGCAAAGTCGTCAGCTTCGCGACCGAGGTTCACTCTGAAGGCAGCGCGCAGTCCCAGCACCGCCGCGATGATGCCGACGATGCCGCAGGGATACGCCACGGCGTAGCCAATGCCGGGCAAAGCAAGCCGAGCGGCGGACGGATCACCCGCGCTTTTGAGCGCTTCGAGCGTCGCGCCAAGCGCGGGAGTATTTGTCGTCGCACCGGCGAAAATGCCGGTTGTCAGCGCGATGTCGAAATGCCCGATCCAGCCGATCAGCAGTGCGACGGCTGCTCCCAAGAGCACCACTGCGCCGGACATGAGATTAAGCGGGAGTCCCTGCTTGCGTAGTGAGGTGAAGAACCCCGGCCCGACCTGCGCTCCAATCGTATAAACAAAAATGATCAGCCCGCAGTCGCGTGCAAAGGCGAGCACCTGCGGCTCCAGCTCGAAGTCCCAGTGCCCTGCGAGAATACCCGCGAAGAGCACCCCGGAAATCCCAAGCCCGATCCCGCGAAACTTGGTGCTTCCGAGCGCGAGCCCAGCCACCGCTACGACCGCGAGAAGGAGCGCCGAGTAGGCGACCGATTCGAGCGAGCGAAGTTGGTCTAGCCATCCGTCCATGAGTATTGAGTGCCCAAGCCAAATTAGTTGGAATGAAACCCATGGTAGGGTGACTGCGGCAGGCGCGCACGAGCTAATCTACCATGATCCAGACATGACGATTTTACACGACGAGCGTTGCGCCAACTACGGCACTCCCGGACACCCCGAAAGACCCGAGCGTGTCAGTCGGACGGCTGAGCACCTGCGGCGCGCACATCCCGAATGGAAGTGGCAAACGCCATCGCCGGCGGAGCGCAATACCCTTCTCAAAGCGCACTCGGAGCATCACCTCGCGCGCTTGAAGGACGGCGCGCATTTCGATCCCGACACGCCTTTCTACGACGGCATTTACGAGCATGCGGCACGAGCAGCCGGCGCCGCGATCGAATGCGCGCGACTTGCGTTGCGAGGCCAGCGCGCTTTCTCGCTGATGCGTCCTCCGGGGCATCACGCAACCCGCGATCAGGCAATGGGATTCTGCTATTTGAACTCGATCGCCATCACAGCGCTCGATGCTCTCACAAGCGGCATCTCGCGAGTCTCCATTTGGGATTTCGATGCCCACCACGGCAATGGCACCGAGGAGATCTGCGCCGGAAACGTCCACCCCCGCTACGTCTCCGTGCATGAGCATCCCGCTTATCCCGGCACTGGCAGCCACACGCGCGGCAACGTCTTCAACTTCCCCGTGATAGCAGAATCGTCCTACAGCCATCAGGCCGCCATGCTCCGCAACTCGTGGGATTGCGCGTTGGAGTTCGATCCTCAACTCATCCTCGTGTCCGCCGGGTTCGATGGCTACCTGCGCGACCCGCTTTGCTCCCTCTCACTCGACCTCGAGGACTACCGAGCGTGCGGCGAATGGATGTCGCAGTCCGCGATCCCCACCGCCGCCATTCTCGAAGGCGGCTACAGCGACGATCTCCCGCTCTTGATCAACGCGTTTTTAAGCGGCTGGGACTCGCGTCCGCTGAGCTCGGCATGACCCTCCCCTCCGGCGGCGGCCGTCGCGTTAAGCGAGTATTGCGAAACGCCTCCTCACGTATTACCCCTCTTCCATGAGTGTGCTCACCTGCAAACTTCCGGCCGCGCTCGACGGCCGTCTTGCCGACTTGGCGAAGCGTCGCGGTGTCCCGAAATCTGTCCTCGTGCGGGAGGCCATCGAGGCAAAAATCGCCGAGGAAGCAGCGGCGCCCCGTCGCCGTCCCGCCAACCTGATCGAAGCTCTGGGCGACAGCGTGGGTTCGATCATGTCGGGCAAACGCGACCTCGCCCGCAACAAGAAGCATCTCCAAGGCTACGGCCGATGAAGTGCGTCATCGCTGACACCGGGCCGCTCGTCGCTCTCCTCGACCGCAAGGATCAGGATCACGCGTGGGCGGTCAGCGAAGGCCAGCGGTTGCCGCCCAAGATGCTCTCCTGCGAGGCCGATCTGTCTGAGGTTCACTTCCTCACGCAAGACATCCCGGAGGCGAAGAACCGCATCGAGAGCTGGCTGGCCGACGGGTGGCTGGAGCTGCCCTTCAGCGTGCGCGACCATCACTCCCTGCTGCATGAACTCATGGTCCGCTATGCCAGCGTCCCTATGTCCTTCGCCCACGCCTGTCTTGTCCGCATGTCTGAACTCTGGCCCGACGCCCCGGTCTTCACCCTCGACTCCGATTTCCGCGTCTATCGCCGCAACAAGCGCCAGTCGCTCCCTTTGATTTGTCCATAGTTACTCGCCGACCGGCGAACGTTTCGGTTGCTGCTTCCGGCTCTCGGCTTGCCGGCCCGAGCAGCCCGCGGTAAGATTTTCCACCATGACCACCGTCCTGTCGCAAAAAGGCCAAATCGTCCTGCCGGTTCCCGTTCGCCAGCAGCTCCATCTACTGCCAGGTGACGACTTCGAGGTGGCCGTGGAGGACGAAGACACGATCACGCTTCGACGCATCTCGCAGCCGGCGAATTGTGGGCTGGTGGACCTGCTGCTCGCCTGCCCGTCAACATTTGAGATTCCGGCGCGGGAAACCGACGACACTGCGCCTGCGGTGTTGTGAGCTACCTCGTCGATACAAATGTCTTCAGCGAGCCGGTAAAGCCCAAGCCGGACGCAAATGTTGTCGCCTGGCTGCGCGTAAATGAGAGCAGCCTCTACGTGAGCACCATCACCATCGGTGAAATGCGACGTGGTATCGAGCGCCTGTCATCCAGCCGGCGGAAGACGCAACTTCGCTCGTGGCTGGTTGCGCTGTGTGACTGCATGAAAGGCCGCGTCCTTAGCTTCAACACCAGCACCGCTCATGTCTGGGGCCAGCTCAAAGCAAAATGGGATGCTGCCGGCATCGTCATCCCGTCGCTCGATAGCCAGATTGCCGCGACCGCGCAGCGGCACCAACTCACGGTGATAACACGAAATACCTCCGACTTCGCAAGGAGCGGCGTGAAGCAGCTCAACCCTTTCGCGTGATCGTTCCATGACCGAAATCACGCTCCGCCTCTCTTCCGTGGACGAATTGCGCCGCGCGATCGATGCTTTGCGTCCGCTTTCGCAGGAGCAGGAAGCCCGCATTTTTCAAAAGTTTCGCCTTTGGTGGACCTACCATTCGAACGCCATCGAAGGTAATACGCTCACGCTCGGCGAGACCGCGACGTTCTTGATGGAGGGGCTTACGGCGCAGGGCAAGCCACTGAAAGATCATCTTGATATCCGTGGGCATCACGAAGCGATCAACTACCTTATCGAGATCGTTCGCCGGAAGGATGTCCTCACTGAAGCCGCGATACGCGAACTGCACAAAGTCCTACTCGTTGAGCCTTACTGGCTCCCAGCGGAGTCGTTCGATGGCCAGGCGACGCGCAAGCTAATCCGGCTCGGCGAATACAAGTCACTGCCCAATCACGTCCGCACGCCGACGGGCGAAATCCATTTCTACGCGAGACCAGAGGAGACGCCGGCGCAAATGGGCGACCTCATCGCGTGGCTGCGGGATGCCTGCGCGCGCGGCGAACGGCACGTCGTCGAAATCGCCGCGCGGTTCCATCACGAATTCACCGCGATCCATCCCTTCGACGACGGCAACGGCCGCATGTCGCGGCTCTTGATGAATCTTATCCTCATGGAAGCAGGCTATCCGCCTGTCGTTATCCGCACCGGAGAGCGCGACCGCTACATCTTCGCGCTTTCGCGGGCGGATCAAGGCGACGCGGAAAATTTCACGCTCTTCATCGCCGATCACCTCACCGAGGCGATGCAGCTCTATCTGCGCGGCGCGCGCGGCGAAGAGATCAGCGAGCCGACCGATTTGGAGAAGGAGATTGCACTGCTCAAGCGCGAGCTGCCGCCCGTCGCGGAGGCGGTGCGCTGGAATCCGGCGAGCATCCAGCGTGTGTTGACTGGCGTGTCGCGCTTGTTCGATTTCGTGGCACACCACCTCGCGCAGATCGCAGAACTCTTCGCCCGTCATGCAGTGAAAGTGCAATGGATCATCCGCGATCCGAATATGGAGGCCATCGACTACGACCTAGACCTGCAACCCGGCGCGCTATTCATCGATGAAAAGCTGCTCGCCAGCCCACTGTATCCGCTCGCAGGCATGCGTGTCGTTTTCACGTTTTTTCAACTGTTACAAACTCCTCGGCACGCCTTTGACGTGGGCGGATCAATCGAGGTGAGCTTCGAAGATTGGAGTTACACGGCGTCGCTCAACCTGCCCGATGGCAGTGATTTGGTGAGCCACGATTATCACGAGGATCTAAGCGACGGCGAAGTTCAGCGTCTCGGTGAGCGATTTGTCCGGCATTATGTTGAAGCGATTCGCCGGTGGACTGCTGGATCGGCCTGATAGTCCGTTCCCACGCTAACTTTTCAGCAACAAGGGAGTGAGAACGGGGGAAGTTAGCATTACCGCTCGTCCGGCATTGGCGTTACGTCCGGCACGCAGGCCAGAATGCGGTCGAAGTCTTCCCCGTTTCCGCGCGCGGCGCGCAGCGTGCGCGAGATGAGCGCGTCAGTGCTATGTGTTCGCGTTCGGCGTTGGCGAGCACGGCTTCGTGCAGGTCGTCGGGCAATTGGATCTGCGTGCTAATCACGCCGTCAATGTGACGACATGCAGTGCGATCACACGAGCCATTTGCGCAGCTCTTCGAGGGCGAGCATTCCTAGCGCGAAGGGGATGATGAATAGCCAGACGGCGAGCGGAATTGGTGCGGTGCCGAAAAGGGCATTGCCCCAAGGCTTGTAGTCAATCAGCAGAATGAGCGCGATCTCGGCGGCGATGAGTTTGTTGCTGAAAAGGCCGAACGTGAACGCGGAGCGGCGGTTGCTGCGGCAGAGGATGACGTTCACGATCTGCATGACGATGATCGCGCTGAGGCAGGCGGTCGTGGCTTGCAGATAGAGTGGGTCGTGCGCCGCGAGCGGCTCGCCGAAGTGCCAGCCGCCGTGGTGCAGGACGAACCAATACGCGCTCATCGCGGCGGCGGCCTGCATTAGGCCAAGGAACAAG
>CAXSDZ010000288.1:5512-5731 GCA_964235505.1 uncultured Chthoniobacteraceae bacterium | reverse complement strand
TGTGCTCTTCGCCTGCTTCGGCATGAATGAGTCGTGGGAAGGTGCGCAGGGAATTGACCGGTTCGAGCGCGATCTTGCGACTTGGGTGCAGGCGCAAACCGCGGCGGATTATTCCGGCAAAGGCGCGGGCACCCGCGTGGTGCTCGTCTCGCCGATCGCGCATGAAAAGCTCGGCGGCAAGCTGCCGACCAACACCGACGGCGGCCACCTCTCCAACTC
>CAXSDZ010000288.1:1991-5502 GCA_964235505.1 uncultured Chthoniobacteraceae bacterium | reverse complement strand
AAGCTGCCCGATCCCGCCGCGCACAACGCGAACCTCCGGCTTTACACCGACCGCATGCGCGCCGTGGCCGCGGCAAATGGCTGCGAGTTCATCGACCTCTTCACCCCGACCCGCGCGCTGCTGTCGAACATCATCCACGACACGGCGCGCCTCACGAGCGATGGCATCCATCCGACGGATTTCGGCTGCTGGACGACGGCACTTTTCATGATGGACGCGCTCGGCTTCAGCACCGACCCGCGAGCTGTGGAAATCGATGCGGCGACCGCGCCAGGGACGAACACAGGCCTGCTCATCACGATCCCGCCGGATGCCGCGCAGCATCTGCCTGCGCCGCCTCCGCCGCCCGGCACGATCTTCCCCTCAGAGCTGCTGCATGCGCAGCCACTCCTCCGGGTGACAGGACTGCGGCCCGGCCGGCATCAGCTCAGCGTGGGCAATCGGCCCATCATCGAGGCGACGCACGAGGATTGGGCGCGCGGCGTCCGCATCTTTGTAGGCCCTCTGCAGGATCAAGCCATCCGCTTGCGGCAGGCGATCGACGAGAAGAACCGGCAGTTCTTCTTCCGCTATCGGCCGGTGAATGCCGAATACATCTTCGGCCGCCGGGCGAAGCCGTTCGGCGTCGTCAACTTTCCGGGCGAGTTCCAGCAGCTCGACACGATGGTCACGGAGCGTGATCAGCGCATCTGGAACCTTGCGAAACCGGCGGCACCGATGACTTACGAGCTCTCCTTCACGGGCGAGTGAACCACGCCTGCTCACCCTTTTCCGCTGTTCCCCATGATCCGTCTCCTCGTGCTCGCGAGCGCCTTCGCCGCGACCTCCGCTGGCCCGCTGCTCGCCCAGCAACAGCCACCAGCCTCCACGCCCGCCACGGACGCGCCCACTCCAAAGGCCGCGCAGGATGCTGCGAAAGCTGCGTCGGCCGCCGAGCGCAAGGAGCCAAACAAAGGTGGCGAGATCGACCTCGCCTCCAGCGATCCAGCCGTCGCGCTGCAGCGCTTCACACTGCCGGAAGGTTATGAGATCAGCCTCTTCGCTTCAGAAAAAGAGTTCCCCGATCTCGCGAAGCCTGTCTCCTTCACCTTCGACGACCGCGGCCGGCTCTGGGTTTCCACGATGCTGTCGTATCCGCACGGTCTGCCCGGCGAAGCGCCGCACGACAAGCTGCTGATCCTCGAAGATACCGATGGCGACGGCAAAGCGGACAAGCACACGGTTTTCGCCGACGACCTTTACCTCCCCACCGGATTCGAGCTCGGCGACGGCGGCGCCTATGTCGGGCAGCAGCCAAATGTCGCCTTTCTCCGGGACACGGATGGCGATGGAGAAGCGGACCGGCGGACAAACATTCTTCACGGCTTTGGCACCGAGGACTCGCACCACGCCGTGCATGCCTTCAACTGGGGACCGGACGGCGCGCTCTATTTTCAAGAGGGCACGTTCTTCAATACGCAGGTCGAGACGCCCTACGGCCGCGTGCTGCTGAAGGACGGCGGCATCTTCCGCTTCGACCCGCTGCGCCAGCATTTCTCCGTGTTTGTGAGCTACGGCTTCGCAAATCCGTGGGGCCATTATTTCGATCGCTGGGGATCGAACTTCATCGCCGATGCTTCCGGCGGCGCGAACTACTTCGGCTCCGCGATTTCCGGGGACATCGACTTCCCGCGCAAGCATCCGAACATGAAGGTCTTCACGTCGATCGTGCGACCGACGAGCGGCTGCGAGATCGTTTCGAGCCGGCACTTTCCAGACTCGGCGCAGGGCAATTTCCTCGTTCCAAACACGATTGGTTTTCAAGGCATCAAGCAGCATCGGGTGATCGAGGACGGGAGCGGCTACACGTCGCAGGAGATCGAGCCACTGCTCGTTTCGAGCGATCCGAACTTCCGTCCGGTCGGGCTGAAGTTCGGCCCGGACGGCGCCCTTTACATCGTCGATTGGTGGAACCCGCTCATCGGCCACATGCAGTTTTCATTGCGCGATCCGCGCCGCGACAAGCAGCACGGGCGCATCTGGCGGATCACTGCGAAAGGCCGCCCGCTCGTGCCGCCGGCGACCATCCACGGTGCGACGATCGCGCAAAAACTCGACCTGCTGAAAGCCTACGAAGACCGCACGCGCCTGCGCGCCCGGATCTCGCTGCGCGATCATCCCGCAGCGGAAGTGCAGGCCGCGCTGAAGCAGTGGACCGCCGCGCTCGATGCGAGCGATCCGCAGACCGAGCATCACCTGCTGGAGGGGCTCTGGGCTTCGCAAACCATCGGCGAGCCCGATCTCGCGCTGCACCGAAAACTGCTCGCGGCGAAGGATGGCCACATCCGCACTGGCGCCACTCGCGCACTGCGCTTCTGCATCGAACGCGCGGCTGGCGCGGCGATTCTCCCAGACGCAGAAGCGCTCGCGTTACTGCGTGAACGCGTCGCCGATGAACACCCGCGCGTGCGGCTGGAAGCGCTGCTCACGCTTTCTTATCTGCGCTCTGCCGAATCCGCCGCGGTCGCACTGGAGGCGCTGAAATCGCCGACGGATTACTACCTCGACTACGTGCTGCAGGAGACGATCACCACGCTGGAGCCGCAGTGGAAGCCGGTGCTTTTCCGCGGCGAAGAGCTGACGCGCAACAATCCGAAAGGCGCCGGCTACCTGCTCGCGCGGCTCACCGCGGAAGACCTGGTGGCGCTGGCAAAAACGAGCAGCGCAAAGTCTGTGCATGAGGCACTGCTGTCCCGCAGCGGCGTTCGTGCGGAAGCGCGCCGGGCTTCGCTCGCCGCCTTGGCGAAAGCCGGACACACGTCCGAACTCGCGGCCCTGGTCGCTGCTCTGGAGCATGCCGGTGGGGATGCTCGAAAGGACCTCGCCCAAATGCTCGCGGACTGGCCAGCCGCCGAACTCGCTCCGGTGCGCGGCACCCTCGAAAGCCTGGCCACCAGCGACTCCGACGCTGGCATTCGCCAGGCGGGATGGGTCGCGCTGATGCGGGCGGACGCCTCGCCAGACCGCGCGTGGCGGCTGGCTTCGAGCGCCCCCGCGCTGCTTTCCGATTTGCTCGATAGCACCGCGCTGATCAAAGACGCCGCGCTCCTCGGCAGCCTGTATGCCAAGGTGCAGCCGCTGCTCGTTTCGCTTCCTGCTGCCGCGGGTGAAATCACGCTCGGCCGCTATGTCCGCGTGGAGCATCCAGCGCAGAGCCGCACCCTTTCACTGGCCGAAGTGCAGGTCTTCAGCGCCGGCCAGAACGTCGCGCCGAGCGGAAAAGCGACGCAATCGAGCGTTGCATTTGGAGGCATGCCGGAGCGCGCGATCGACGGTCGCACTGACGGCGCATTTGCGACGGGCACTTCGACCCACTCGATCGAGATGGAGGAATATCCGTGGTGGGAACTCGACTTCGGCGGCGAGCGGGAGATCGATCGCGTCGTCCTGTGGAATCGCACCGACGGCGGCTATGGCAAGCGGCTCGCAAACGTGAAACTCACCGTGCTCGACAGCGCGCGCCGCCCTGTCT
>CAXSDZ010000288.1:0-1981 GCA_964235505.1 uncultured Chthoniobacteraceae bacterium | reverse complement strand
AGATTCCTGCGCCGGAGGTGAGCGCTGCCTTCGACCTCCACGCGGGCGATCCAAACGGAGCGCTCCGCCGCTCGGCAGTCGCCGCGCTTTCGCGAGTCCCCGGCCACGACGCGGAGACGTTCGCGGCTCTTTCGGCGATGATCACCGGAGGCACCGACGTGCCGGCCGCGATCTCTGCCCTGCAGCGCCTTCCGCGCGAAAGCTGGCCTCCGCAATTCGACACAAAACTCGCCGCTGCGCTCGCCACCCAGGCGGCGCGCGTGCCGATCGGCGGGCGCGACACGGCGGCTTTTCGCCAGATGATCGAACTCGGCGTTGCGCTCGCCCGCGCGACGCCCGGCGGCGAACCGCTGGCTCGTGAGCTGGAAAGCCTGGCGCTGCAAAGCGTCATCATCAGAAGCGTGGAAGCGCAGATGCGGTTCGACGTGAGCCGGTTTTACGTGGAAGCGGGCCGGCCGGTTGCGGTCACTTTCGCAAACGAGGATGTGATGCAACACAACCTCGTGATCACCGCGCCCGGCACTTACGCGGAGGTGGGAAAAGCGGCGGATGCGCTCGGGGCAAACGGCTTCGCAGTCCACTTCGTCCCGAAGCTCAGCGAAGTGCTCCACAGCACAAAGCTGGTCGATCCGCGCAAGGCCGAGAGCCTCATCTTCGAAGCTCCCGCGCAAGCGGCGGACTACGATTTTGTCTGCACCTTTCCGGGCCACTGGATCATCATGAACGGCAAGATGACGGTGGTGCCACGCGGCGACCCGCGCGCTGGCCGGACGGAGCGTGGCGACGCAGGCGCAACTCAAACGCCAGCGAGTTTTTGAGCAGAAACGTCCGCGAAAGACAGCACCGGCGCAGAGGGTTGAAATGACCTGGCCTCGCGCGCCACCACCCACTCAATACATCTCGACGGGCGAGCGCTTCCCGTCCTCCGGGCTGCGTCGCGCGGCGGCTGCGGCACCGAGTGTGGCGACGCGCAAGTCCCACACTTCCATGTCGCGGCGCCGGAACTCCGCTTCGTCCCAGGCGTCCGGCTGGACCATCGCGGATTTGAAGCGGGCAACGTTTTCCAAAGCGCGATCGAGCTCCGGCTGCGCGACTTTGCCCAGATATCCGAGCGCCTCTTCGACGGACGAAATGCGATGGCAGATCATCGCCAGATCGTTTCCGGCCGTGATCGCGAGGCGGATGGTTTCCTCCAGTCCGAAGTGGTTCAGGATCGCGCCCATATCGAGGTCATCCGTCATCACCAGTCCGCGAAAGCCAAGCTCGCCGCGGAGCAGATCTGAGATCACTGCACGGGATAGGGATGATGGCGTCTGCCCTTGCTCCAGATGCGGGTAAAAGCCGTGGCCGATCATCATCGAATCCACCGCGTTTTCGCCCTGCGAAAAATGGCGGAACACTGCCAGCTCATGCGCCTCCAGCTCAGCGCGGGTGCGCGGGATCGTAGGCAGCTCGTGGTGCGCATCGATCGCTGCAGCGGAGTAGCCGGGGAAGTGCTTGCCGCAGCTCCTCACCCCTTCCGCGCGCAGCCCTTCGTTGAACGCGCCGGCATTGCGGATGACCTGCGCCACATCGTTTCCAAAGCAGCGTCCGCGCAGCGAATTGTCCGCCTCGTCATCGAAGGAAATATCGAGCACCGGGCAGAGATCGAGATTGAAGCCGAAGATGCGCAACAGCCGCGCAGTGACACTGCCGTGGCGTCGAATCAGCTCCAGGCTGTCGCGGTCGCGGAGCTGGTTGGCGTTCGGCGGCTCATTGCCGAGCAGCTTCAAGCGCGACACGCGTCCGCCTTCCTGATCGATCGTGATGATCGGCTCCACTTCGGAGAGATCGCGCAGCTCGTCGATGAGCTTCCGCAACTGCGCGGGCGCCACGATATTCCGCCCGAAAAGGATGAAGCCGCCGGGCTGGATGCGGCGGAACACGGCGGCCGTTTCGGCATCGAGAGTCGTGCCGGGGACGCCGGTGAGGAGGAGCTGGC
>CAXSDZ010000287.1:0-5766 GCA_964235505.1 uncultured Chthoniobacteraceae bacterium | reverse complement strand
TCGCCCCTTCAGGGCTAGTCCATTCACGGGCAAATACCCAGGGCGTTGCCCTGGGCTATTCTCTTTGCGCCCCGTTCGGGGCTCCCGCAATTCCACACCGCCTCCCGCTTGGTCATTCGTCATTTCCGCTCCCCCGCCAGCTTCGTGCTCACACGAATCTCGCGATGGATCTCTTTGTCGCCCGTCTTTAGATCAATGTAGGTGCGTTCTTTGTAGCCGAAATTTGCCGGCGGCACATAGCGCATCTTCGGCAGCGCCCGCATCCGGCCAAAGAGCAGAAACAGCCCGATGTGCGCGAGCAGCACGAGCACGATGATGCGGAAAAGCGTGCGCCGGCTCATCGTTTGCGCGTCTGGCGGCCTTCCTCGATCAACTTCCAGAAACCTTTCTGCTGGCTGAGCTCCGCGTCTTCAGCCGGCATCGGCAGGCGCGCTCGGAAAAGGAAATCGCGGATCGTGTTCTTGTGCAGCACGCGATGCACCGTGATCCCCTCACCGGTCTTCTCGAAGTAGATGCGGTAATCCTTGGCGCGGTAACGCAGGAGCCGCTTGCCGTCGCGCTCGATCACGCCGAAGCGCTCGTTCTCGTCCAGCTTATCGAGATCTGCGGGCAGAAACTCAAACTCCGCGAGCAGATCGAGCTGGAGCTCTTTTGGAAGCGCAGACATCTCCGCGGCGGAGAGTTCGTTGAAGACGATCTGGAGCATGCAGGGAGGGGAAGGTGAAAGTGGACGAGGCATGTGACAAGCGCTTTGCATCTGGACGCTCCCGGATCGCACACCCCCTTCCTTCGTCTTTTTCTTCATCTTCTTCCTACCGGCCTGAGAGAGATGAAGATGAAGAAAAAGACGAAGATCGGGCCGGGAGACATTCTCGATCAACTCCGGCTCACGATCCGCTGCACGCGCGCGCCGATTCCGGTGAAGATTTCCCACGGGATTGTGCCCGCCTTTTGCGCGAGTTCCATCGCGGGGATTTCCTCGTTGCCTTGCCGCCCGAGCAGCACCGCTTCATCGCCCGCCTGCATCCCGGGCGCGGCGCTCACATCCACCAAGATCTGGTCCATCGTCACGCGTCCCAGCACGGGACACCGCTGGCCACCCACCAGCACTTCTGCGCCGCAGTTCGACAGATGGCGCTGGTAACCATCCGCATAGCCGACCGGGAGCGTCGCGATGCGCATCGCGTGCGGCGTGACGAAGCTGCGCCCGTAAGAAACTCCGCGTCCCGCGCCGACCTCGCGCACCAGCGTCACACGGGCTTTCCACGTGAGCACCGCCTGCAGCCGCGTCTGAAACGCGGGCAGCGGCGAAACGCCGTAGAGTGAAAGCCCGGCGCGCACCATCTCGCCGCGCTCCACCGGAAAGCCGAGCGCGCCGGCGCTGTTCGCCACGTGCAGCAGCGGCTGCGCGATCCCAAGCGCGCGCAGCTCCCCGACGAGTGTGCGGAAGCGCGCGAGCTGTTTGCGCGTAAAATCTTCGTCTTCATCGGCCGAAGGCAGGTGCGAAGAAACGCCCGCGATCTCGACGCCCGGCAGCGCCATGATCGCGCGCGCCGCGGCAAGGGCTTCCTCCTGCCACATGCCGATGCGCCCCATCCCGGTGTCGAGATCGAGATGGATCGGCACGCGCTTTCCTCCGCCCGCAGCGCCATAAGCCTGCGCCTCCGCCACGGACGAGATTGCCGGAATGAAGCCGCTGCCCACCACCTCCGCGCGCTCCTCCGGCAGCGCCGGGCCGAGGATGAAAACGGGCGTCGCGGGCGCGTGCGCGCGCACCTCGCGTGCCTCCCGCACATCCGCGACGCCGAACATCCTCACGCGACCTGCCAGCGCGCGCACCACAGCCGGAGCGCCGTGTCCGTAGGCATTCGCCTTCACCACCGCCATCAGGGGCGTGTCCGGCCCGGCGGCATCGCGCATGGCCTCGGCGTTGTGCCGCAGCGCCGCAAGGTCGATCTCTGCCCAGCAGCGATGCGGCGCGGGGGTGGCATTTTCGGGAGGAAAAGACTGCTGTTCTGGAAGGCTCACTTGGCTTGGTAAAGAGGCGGTGATGCTAGCCGACGGATTGGCTTTTCAGCGATTCGCAATTCACATCGCGCCGGGTGTCTCCGGCCGCGCGGCTTGCGTCTCGACAAGCAGCGGTGCCACGACCCACATTCCCGCGCGAATTTCCGCGTTCCTTTTCTCCATCCATTTATGCGCACCCGACTTCTTTCTGTCTCAGCGGTTCTGGCTGCCTGCATCGCTTCCGCCGCTGCGCAGGAAGCCGCGCCGGAAAAGCGGCCTGCTCCCGCTGTGAGCGCGCCGCCCGCCACTCTCCTCGCACAAGCCCGCAACGCGACACCCGCGCCCGTCGTCCCTCCGCCGACACGCGGGACGGCACTACGCGGAGGTGCCGCCGCCGCGCCCGGTGCCGCCGCAACGCCGCCTGCTGCGGAGGAAAAGCGCGGCGTGCTGCAGCGCATGTTTGGGCCGCGCCCGCCCGCGACGCCGGTTCGAGTGGCGACTCCGGCTCCGATGGCGGTTCCCACCACTCCCCGCCCGCGCGCCAGGCCGCGCCGCGCGGAGCCAGCCGACAAACCCGACAACGGTCGCAAGGCAGACCCGGAGCGCAAAGCGGACCCCGAGCGCAAAAAACCCGCGCCGGCGGTGGCTGATGACGAAGCAAAGCCGGATAAACCGGCACCGGTCGCGGCGGCGGAGTCCGACGAAAAACGCCCGGTCCCCGCGGCGACTCCCGCTCCTAAAAAGGGCGGTAAAACCAAAGGCGGCAAGGCGGCGGCAGCGACTCCCGCACCGGAAACAAAGGAGCTTTCCAAGGAACAGCTCGCCCTCCAGCAGGCTCTGACCAGCGGCGATCCCGATGTGATCGAGAAAGCAAAATACGATGCTGCAAGGGCGGTCGCCGTGTCCGACGCGCGGGTTCTAGAGCTGAAAGAAAAAGCGGACAACGCAGCGACGGATGAGGAAGGCCGCAAGGCGCTGCGAGCGTATAATAAAGCGCTCTTCCAAAAGATGCGCGCGGCGGACGACAGCATCAAAGACCGCATCGACAGCATGGAAGCAGCCGTGATGAAGCGCCTGGATGGGCCGGGCGAATAAACCGCACGCGTTCCACGGACGAAGGATGCGTTGGAGGTTCCAGCGCTTGTAAGCCCCTGCCCCGCGTGGACGAGGCGCCGCGCGTTCCTCCTCACTGCCGACGCTGCTCGATCAACCCACGCGCGATAGCATCCGCAGCCGCCTCGCGACCCTCCGGTGCAGCGAAGCGCGCAGCGTCCGCGCGGTTGCTGAAATAGCCGCACTCCACCAGCACCGCCGGGTTTTGGTTCAAGCGCAACACGCGAAAGCGCGCCGTCTTGGAAAAGCGCGCGCTTGAGCCGGGGATCGCACCGACTTTCGACAAGATCCGGCGGGCCAGCTCCGCCGACTGCGGCGAGAAGTAGTAAGTCTCCGCACCGGACGCCGCGGGATTCGGCCGCGCCTCGTTGAAATGCACGGACACGAAAACCGCGTTGCGCCGCCGGTTCGAGATGCGCGCGCGCTCATCGAGAGTGACGAAGTAATCGCCCTTGCGCGTGAGCACAGTGCTGAATCCAGCGGAGCGCAGCTTCTTATCCAGCCGCAGCGCCACATCGAGCGCCGCATCTTTTTCCCGCATGTAGGGCGAAGAGCGCGTGCCCTGGTCGTGCCCGCCGTGGCCGGCATCCACGATCACAGTCTTGAACGAGCGCGCCGAATTGCGCACGCCGCCCGCGCAGCCGCCGAGCGCGAGCGCCAGGACCCAGACGAGGACATGTGGAGCGTGGAGCGTCCAGCGGCCAGCGTGCGGCGCATGCGACCGCGCCGACGATCCGCTTTCCCCACGTCCCGCCTTCCTTCCTCCGCCGATATTTTCGAGAATGCTGCGCATGATCTCTTCTCCGCGCGCGAGCACCTTCGCGGCCTTACTCATCGCCGCGACAACCCTCGTCTCCGCCGCCGATCCCGCCGTGAAAAACACCACCGACTTCACCAATCGCCTCGCGCAGGAAAAATCGCCCTACCTGCTGCAGCATCAGCACAACCCGGTGGATTGGTATCCGTGGGGTGAGGAGGCATTCAAAAAAGCCCGGGAGGAGAACAAGCCGATCTTCCTCTCGATCGGCTACTCGACCTGCCACTGGTGCCATGTCATGGCGCACGAGTCGTTTGAGAATCCCGAGACCGCGGCGCAGATGAACGCGCACTTTGTGAACATCAAAGTCGATCGCGAGGAGCGGCCGGATGTGGACCGCGTTTACATGACCTACGTGCAGGCGACGACTGGATCGGGGGGCTGGCCGATGAGCGCGTTTCTCACCCCGGAGCTGAAGCCGTTCTTCGGCGGCACCTACTTCCCGCCGGAGGATAAGTTTGGCCGGCCCGGCTTTCCCACGCTGCTGAAGCGGATCGCGGAGGCCTGGCAGAATGATCGCGAAGGGATCGTCGGCAGCGCGACGCAGGCGATCGAAGCCCTGCGCGAGCGCACCGCGCCTGCGGGCGGCTCAACCGGGGTGGGCAAGCCCGAGATGATGGCGTGCGTCAATCAACTCGCGCGCGCTTTCGACAAGGAGTGGGGCGGATTCGGCTCCGCGCCGAAGTTCCCGCATCCCGTGTCGCTGAACCTGCTGCTGCGCGTTTTTGCGCGCGAGCCCAGCGATGCACAGGAAAGCGGGCTGCCGCTGGAGATGACGCTTTTGACGCTGCGAAAAATGGCTGAGGGCGGCATGCACGATCATCTCGGCGGCGGGTTTCACCGCTACTCGGTGGACAAGTTCTGGCACGTGCCGCACTTCGAGAAAATGCTCTACGATCAGGCGCAGCTCGCGAGCGTCTATCTCGACGCGTTTCAGATCACGCGCGATCCGCAGTGGGAGAAAACCGCGCGCGACATCCTAGACTATGTGCGGCGCGACATGACTTATGAGCCACAGGGAGCACGGGGAAAAGAGCAGGATTCCCCCGCTTCCTCATCCCCCGTGTCCCCCGTGCTCCCCGTAGCCAAATCCGTCTCTGGCGGGGGCTTTTATTCGGCAGAAGACGCCGACTCGATCATCGCACACGGCAAGCCGGACCATGCGGAGGGCGCCTTCTACGTGTGGACGAAGCAGCAGATCGTCGAGGTGCTCGGCGAGGAAGAGGCGGAGGTTTTCAACCGCTTTTACGGAGTGGAGAAAGACGGCAATTCGCCTGCTGGGAGCGATCCGCACCACGAGTTCACCGGCAAGAACACGCTGATCCAGCGGATGACGCTCGCAGACGGCGCGAAGCTCTGGCAGACGAGCGTGGAAGGGTTCGAGACCCGCCTCGCAGCAAGCCGGCGCAAGCTTCTTGAAGCGCGCGCAACACGCCCGCGGCCGCATCTCGACGACAAGATCATCACCGCCTGGAATGGGCTGATGATCTCCGCTTTTGCGCGCGCCGCGCAGGTGCTGGACGACGCCGAATACACGCGGGCGGCGCAACGCTCGGCGGCATTCATCCGCGAGCACCTGTGGGAAAACGGAGCGCTGATCCGCAATTACCGGCAAGGCGCGAGCGACATCGCGGGATTCGCGGATGACTACGCTTTTCTGATCCAGGGTTTGCTCGATCTCTACGAGGCAGACTTCGACGTTGCGCACCTGCAGTGGGCACTCGAGTTGCAGGCGAAAATGGACGCGCTGTTTTGGGATGCCGAGCACGGCGGCTATTTTTCCGTGGGCAAAGAGGCGCCCGACATCCTCCTCCGCATGAAGGAGGATT
>CAXSDZ010000286.1:0-5778 GCA_964235505.1 uncultured Chthoniobacteraceae bacterium | reverse complement strand
CGGCGAACGCCTGGGTCGATCTGCTGCTGCTTTGGACGACGGTGGCGCTGGGCTATGGCTTTGTGCGCTACGAGCAGGGTCGGCTGCCGCTGCCGCAGATTTCCTGGCGTTCGCTCACGAGCTGGGGCCGTCGCCCGAAGCTGCGCGTCCTGCCTGCCCCGGCGCCTGCTGCTCGCGCAGCGGCGGTGCGCGGCACAGCGGTGGTGGCAGAGACGGACGCCGTGGAGTCCATCAATCCGCTGCTCGACAAGATCGCCCGCTCGGGCCTTGCGAGCCTCACGCCGAAGGAGCGCGAGAGCTTGGAAAAAGCGCGCGTGGAGCTGCTGAAAAAAGATGCGGATGGTCGCTGAATCGGAGCGCCCGTCCGCGCACGGTGAAAGGGCGGAGTTTGCCCTGAGCATCATCATTCCCGTCTGGAATGACGCCGACGCGCTCCGCGCCCTCCTCGCGCAGCTCGCGACGCGGCGCGGCATCGGGGAGGTGATCGTGGCCGACGCTTCCCCGGGCGAGCAATGCCGCGAAATCGCCGCGGCGGCGGGAGCCACCGTGGTGCGATGCGAGCGGCCCAGCCGCGGCGCACAGATGAACGCGGGCGCGCGGCGTGCGCGCGGCGAGGTGCTGCTTTTTCAGCATGCCGATACCGAGCTGACGCAGCGGCACATCGACGCGCTGCTCACCGCTGCGAGTGACCCGCGGATTTGTGGTGGCGCGTTTCACCGGCGCTTCGACGCCCGGCACGCGGGGCTGCGCTGGCTGGAATGGTGGGCGCGCGCGTGGACGCGGCTGGGCGGCACGTTTTATGGCGACCAATCCATCTTTGTGCGGCGGCTCGTCTTCGAGCGGCTCGGCGGCTTTGCCGAGATCCCGCTGATGGAGGACATCGAGTTCTCGCGGCGCCTGCGGAAGGCGGGACGCGTCGTGGCGCTCGATCCGCCGCTCGCCTCTTCATCTCGGAATCACGACCGCGGCGGTGCCTGGCGCACGACCGTGCGGAACGGGCTCCTCATCGCGCTTTATCGCCTCGGCGTGTCGCCGGAAACGCTGCACGCCTGGTATTACGCGCGGGGCTCGGCGTCGTGAGTCAGCCTGCCCGCGCCCGGCCGCCGTGCGACAGCCGAACTCCCTTGGACATGAGCGAAGAAGTTGCCCGCGACACCCCGCATCCCGCATCGTCCCGTCCCACGACCTCAGGCACGCAGTTCGACCCGGTCTATGTCACTGCCATGTCGCATTTCTATCGCGGCGAACTCGGGCGGATGATGGCGTGGCGGCAGCGCTTCGATACGACGACAACGTGGGCGATCACCACGACGACTTCCATCTTCACGCTGTCGCTTTCGCTGGAGGCCGTGCCGCACATCATCTTCTTTTTCAACATCCTGATCGTCTGGATCATGCTCTGGATCGAGGCGCGGCGTTACCGCTTTTACGACGCGTTTCGCGCGCGGGTGCGCATGCTGGAAGCGCACTTTCTGGTGCCGATGGTCTCGCAAAACATGCAGCTCCTCCAGGGCGACTGGCAAAAGCTGGTGTGCGAAGATCTGCTGATGCCGAGCTTCAAAGTGACGGCGTTTGAAGCGGTCGGGAGGCGTCTGAAACGCAACTACGGCTTCATCTTTCTGATCATCTTCATCGCGTGGCTGACGAAGATCTTCCTCCACGCGAAGCCGCCGGTGACGAGTCTCGCCACCTTCCGGCGCGCGCTTGCGGTCGGCAATATCCCAGGCTGGGTGTCGGGCTGCATCTTGTTCGGCACGCTGACGAGCGTCGTTGGGATCATCATCTACATTTCGCGCAAAACCTCGGGCGAGATTTCGGAGTTCCGCACGCACCGTTCGCTTTGGCGTTTGTAGCGAAGAGGGCTTTTTGAACCGCGGATCGCGCGGATGAAACGGATGATTGAGGCGTGTGCAGGTTGCTGAAATTTCATCCGCGGCATCCGCGCAATCTGCGGTTTTCTTTGCCGGTGGGGAGGGCGCGGTGTTTGGTGAGCGCGCATGATTTCCCCGCCCGATCCGCAGTATCCCCCGCTCGACCAGCTCAGCGAAATCGTCGCGAATCTGCGGGGCCCGGGTGGTTGCCCTTGGGATCGCGAGCAGACGCATGGGAGCCTGCGCGGTGCCTTGCTGGAGGAGGCGTATGAGGTCGTCGCCGCGATCGATGCGGCAGACGATACGAACCTGCGGGAGGAACTCGGTGATCTGCTCTTGCAGGTCGTTTTTCACGCGCAGCTCGGGAGCGAAAACGGGCGGTTCACTTTCGAGGATGTCGCCCGCGGCATCGTGGAAAAGCTCGTGCGCCGGCACCCGCATGTCTTCGCCGCGGAGTCCGTCGCGGACTCCGCGGCGGTGCTCGTGCGGTGGGACGAAATCAAGCGTGGAGAAAAAGCGGCCGCTAGTGGCGGTGCGCCAGAAATGCCGGGCGCGCTGGATGGGATTTCCGCCGGGCTCCCCGCGCTGATGCATGCTGCGAAAGTGCAGAAGAAAGCGGCAAAAGTGGGCTTCGACTGGAGCGACCCCGCGCCGGTGCTGGCAAAGGTGCGCGAGGAGATCGCGGAAGTGGAACAAGCGATGGCCGGTGGGGATGCCGCAGCGCTGGAGGACGAGATCGGCGATCTGCTTTTCTCGGTGGTGAACCTCGCCCGCAAGCTGCACCTTGACGCCGAAGTGGCGCTGCGACGGGCCACGGAAAAATTCATCCGCCGCTTCGTGCAGGTGGAGAAAATCGCGCGGGAACGTGGTCTGGCTTGGGAGCAGATGTCGCTCGTGGAGATGGATGCGATCTGGGACGAGGTGAAGCGCGCGGCAGGCGCTTGAGCGGGCCGCAGCCTGCAGGTGCGACGCCGTTGCGAGCCCGGCGGATCATCTCGCGCCATTGCCCATCAGCAGGAGTGGAGCGCAGGCGGCAGGAGTTTGCGCGCACACGGCGCTTTCGATGCATCTTGCGCACTCGCCATCGTGATGGGACCAGCCAACCGGCTCGCCCCGAAGTTCTTCCTGCATGCGGACTTCATCCATCTTTTCACCGATCGCACTCGTCGGCGCGCTGGCGCTCGCCGCTTGCGATGCCCCGCCACCCGCTGCCAGCGGCAACGCTTCCGCGCCACCGCCAACGGTGGAACGGGCTCGGCCGATGGCGGAGCAGGATCGCCCGCTCGCGGGCTCCGATGGCGGCGGCACTTCGCGGCAGCGGCAGGCAGACTTTCTGAATCGAATCCGGCAGTCCGATCCGCAGGGACAAACCATCGAGCGCGCTGTGCTGAATGAGCAAAACGAGCTTGGGCTCATCCTTTCGCGCAACGTGGAAATGGACAAGATCCCGGCGCTGATGCGAAGCATGCTCACGCAGATGGCAAAAGAATTTCCCGGCGAGGATCTCAACGTGATCGCCTACACGCCATCGAATCCGCCGCACAAGATCGGCACCGGCCATCTCAACTCACGCACTCGCGATTTGTCTTACACGCCGGAAGGCTGAACGCTTTCAACTAAACCACAAACCCTCAAACCCAACTACAAACCATGCCAGGAACTGTTGATGATTTCATGCGCCGCTTCGGCGGTGGCGGAGCGATGGACGAGAATGACGCGGCTCACTACCACGAGCGCTTCACCTCCAGTCACGCCGACGACCGCGAGTTCGACAACAACACCTATCACCAGAGCGCGACCGAGTATCTCGGCAAGCTCCCGGATGATCAGTTTCAACAAGCCGCGCGCAGCGCCTACACGCAGGCCCCGCCGGCGGAGCGTTCTGGGATGCTTGGCACGCTGATGGGTGCTCTCGGGGGCGGTGGCGCAGCCGCCGCAGCCGGTGGTGGTGGTGGCGGCGGACTCGGCGGGATCGCGAAGATGCTCGGCTTGGGCAGCAGCGATCCGAATCAAATGGGATCGGAAGATTACGCAAAAGTGATGAATCACGTTCGCCGCGAGCGGCCGGAATTGCTTCAGCAGCAGGTGCAGGAAAAGCCGTGGCTCATGAAGGCCATGGGTCACCCGGTGGTGATGGGTGCGCTGGCCATGGCCGCGGCCAAGATGATGAGCGGACGTGGGAAAAGTGGCGGTGGCGGCGGGCTCTTTTAGAAAGCCGGAGCGCGAACCAATTTACAATTCAACCAGCCTCCAGCCGCGATTGTGCGGCTGGAGGCTGCTTTGTTTCCCGGGAGATGGCCAGGGCAACTCAGCGCGCCTCGCCTCGCCGCACTGCGAGTTCCGCTTCGTATTGTCCGAGGATATTTAATGTCAGCGTGCCCGGGCCGCCGCTGTCATCCTTCTCGAGGCTGAGTTCGACGGGGAACTTTGTCGCGTGCGCCACTTTTCCAAGCGGCACGCGGACCAGCGGCTCGGAATCCTTGCTGAGCACGAGAAGTTCCAGTTTGCCTTTCCCATTCTTCTTCGCGGCAAGCAGCAGCAGCGGCACCTGAAATGTGCTTTCGCTCCCGCCCGCTGGCACGCGGCGAATCTTCTCCGCTGAAATCGGCGCACCGTCTGTGACCAGCACCGTAGTGCGGGGAAAGATGCGGCCGATCGGCACCAGCACATCGCCTGCGCCTTCCAGCGCCACGATGGAAAGCTTGTGGTCCGGGATCACCATCGCGCTGCCGCCTTCCCAGCGGAGCGACTGCGGCTGCTCCGCATCGAGGTCCATTTTTACCGGCGCATCGGCAATCGGCTCGCCCGCCGTGAGCCGCCGCGCAAACTCGCGCACTTGCTCGATCGGCACGGCCTCCTGCGCATAGCCGGCACTCGCCATCGCCAGGGACAAAGCTGCGAAACGAACAGAGGGAAGAGGGCGCGCTTTCATGGTCCGGCGAAGATGGACATGCGAGCCTGCTGCGCAAGCGCAACCTCGCTCTCGGACAGCCGTGCATTGTCGCGCGCGGAGGACGCGGTATTCTGCTTCGCGCATGACCGACAAACTCTCCGAGGGAATCGCCAAAGCAGGCGTGGCACGAGCGCAGCGGCACCTTTTCCTCTGCATCGGCCCGGACTGCTGCACGGCCGCGGAGGGCGGGCAAATGTGGGAATACGTGAAGCGCAGGCTCAAGGAAACCGGCCTGCGGGCGATGCGCACGAAGGCCGCGTGCTTCCGCATCTGCACGCAGGGGCCGCTGCTAGTCGTGTATCCCGAAGGCGTCTGGTATGCGCGGGTCACTCCGATGCGCTTCGAGGAGATCCTCCAGCGACATCTGCTCGGCGGCGAGCCCGTGCAGGAGTGGGCGGTCGCGCAAAATGCGTTGGGGTGCGACACCGGGCCCGCTTGCCCGTTGAAGCCCAGCTCCTAGGCCGTCTGCGGCTTCCTGTGAGCGTTACTTTTGGAGCTTCTTGATCTGATCACTCAAGGGTTTCAGATCCGCGCTTGTCAGCGCTTCCTTCTTGAGGGTCCCCACCTCTTTGCTGAGCAGCTCGACTTGACGCTCCAGCCTCTTGATCGTCTGCTCAGTGGACCTGATCTCTGTCCCCCATAAAGTCTTGTCGCGGTCGGCATCGTTCACCGATTTCTCAAGTGCTTTGGTGAGATACTCGAGCGTCTTCTTTAGCTGGTCGCTGTGTTGCAGGTTCGCCGCGTCGGTTTGGATATCCTTCTGGTGCTGGGTTCTCTGCTCAGCTTCCAGCGCCTTCAGGTTACCGCGGAGCTTCTCAACTTCGGTCAAGACTCTCCCGACATCTTCTGTTTGTGCCATTGTTCGTTTCGTTGGGGTGATGGGACTCCGCCGAATTCCGGCACGGGAGCCGCGATGAGGTGTGGGGGCGTAATTGCCGGAAATCAACCTCCTTC
>CAXSDZ010000285.1:0-5783 GCA_964235505.1 uncultured Chthoniobacteraceae bacterium | reverse complement strand
CGCAGGGGAAAGCGCCCGGCCTGTATGACATGCAAGATGTGCTGGGGCTGAAGGGATGATCCGGCGCGAGAGATCTGAGCTGTGCTTCCGTCGCAGGCGCGATCCTTCACTCCGATCCGCATGAGAGCTGGCATCGCCTTCGGCTCGAACGTCGGCGATCGCCTCGCACACCTGCGACATGCGCGCGCAGAGGTGCTCGCGCTTCCGCAAGTGAGCGGACCGTTGCTCGCGTCGCACGTCTATCAGACGGAGCCGGTCGGCACGGAGCCGCATGCCGGAGCGTTTCTAAATGCGGTCGTCGAAGTGGAATTCGACGACCATCCTGTGTCGCTGCTCGCTGCGCTCGGCGCGATCGAGGCGCGGCTCGGGCGCGCTTCCAAACGGCCTCGCAACGCGCCGCGCACGATCGATCTCGATCTGCTCTACGTTGGCAATGTCGCACTCAGCAACAACGAGATCATGATCCCCCACCCTCGCCTGCACCTGCGGCGCTTCGTGCTTCAGCCGCTCGCCGACATCCGGCCCGAGCTGCTGCTGCCGGGGCAGGAAAGCTCAGTCGCTGAACTGCTGCGAGCGCTCCGGGATCCGGCGCGAGTGGAGCGTTTCTCGGGGGCTTGGGAGCCATGAGCACAGCCGCCGAAACCCTGGCTGGTCTCGCCGCGCGCAAAGCTCGCGGGGAGAAGCTCGCCGTCCTCACGGCGTATGGTTTTCCCATCGCGCGCCTGCTGGAGGAAAGCGGGATCGACCTGCTGCTGGTCGGCGATTCGCTCGGCATGGTGGTGCTCGGCTATCCCGACACGACGCACGTGACGATGGAGGAAATGCTGCACCACACCCGCGCCGTCGCGCGCGGCGCGGCGCGCACGCCGATCGTGGCGGACCTGCCCTTCGCATCCTACTCGACGCCAGAGCAGGCGGTGGCAAACGGGCAGCGCTTGATCGAAGCCGGTGCGCACGCGGTGAAGCTCGAAGGCGGCGTGTCGCATTCCGCGCAAATCGCGGCGCTCGTGGCGGACGGGATTCGCGTGATGGGCCACATCGGGATGCTGCCGCAAAGCGTCCTCGCGGAGGGCGGCTACCGGATCAAAGGCAAAACGCTGGAGGATGCGGAGCGACTGCTCGCCGACGCTGTTGCGGTGGAAAATGCGGGCGCTTTCGCGGTGGTGCTGGAACTCGTAAAAGCGGAAGTCGCAGCGGAGATCAGCCGTGCGCTACGCATTCCGACGATCGGCATCGGCTCGGGCCAGGAGTGCGATGGACAAGTGCTGGTGACGCATGATCTGGTCGGCTTATTCCCGTGGTTCACTCCGAAGTTCGTCACACCAAAAGCGCATATCGCGCACGACATCCGGGCCGCTGCGGCGGCATTCATCTGCCGCGTGAGTGCAGCCAAATAGCTGGGTGCTACGGTGCCTCGGCAAATTCTCCGATGCGGCGGAACTTCTCGTAGCGCTGCCGCAAGAGCTCGTCGGTCGGCAGCGCGCAGAGCTCATCGAGATGGCGGCTCACTGCTCCCTTCAGGTTTTCGATCGCAGCGCCTTGGTCCTGATGCGCGCCACCGAGTGGCTCGGGCACCACTCCGTCGATCAGCCGCAGCTCCAGCAGGTCTGTGGCCGTAAGCTTCAGCGCTTCCGCCGCTTCGGGCGCATGCTTGCGATGCTTCCACAGGATGGCCGCGCAACCCTCCGGGCTGATCACCGAATAGTAGGAGTTCTCCAGCATCAGCACCCGATCCGCCACCGCGATTCCCAGCGCGCCGCCAGAACCACCTTCGCCGATCACGACAGCGACGGTCGGCGTGCGGAGCGTCATCATGTCGCGCAGATTCACCGCGATGGCTTCCGAGATGTGGCGCTCCTCCGCACCGACGCCGGGATACGCGCCGGGGGTATCCACGAGCGAGACGAAGGGGAGCCCAAATTTCTCCGCAAGCCGCATGATGCGGAGCGCCTTGCGGTAGCCTTCCGGGTGCGCGCTGCCGAAGTTGCGCTTCAAGTTTTCCTTTGTGTCGCGCCCTTTCTGGTGGCCGATCACGGCGCATCGCCGGTTGCCGAGCGTGGCAAAGCCACCGGGCATCGCGGCGTCATCGCCGAAGAAGCGGTCGCCATGCATTTCCAGAAATCCGCTGAACGCGAGCTGGAAGTAGTCGAGCGCAAACGGCCGCGCCGGATGCCGCGCGATCTGCACCCGCTCCCAAGCGCTCAGGTTTTGGTAAATGTCGCGCCGCATCCCTTCGAGCTTCACTTCCATGCGCCGCACTTCGGCATCAAAGTTCAGATCGTTCGCGCGAAAATGCCGCCTCAGATCGGCGAGCTTTTCCTCCAGCTCGGCGATCGGCTTTTCAAATTCCAGGATCTGAAGTTTCACGGGTGATTTCACTCGATGGAGACGGCATCGCCTTTGCGCAGCATCACGGCCAGCTCCCGCATCTGCTCGGGAGTGAGGCCGACGCCGCCGTTGGGCGGTTTCTGCGGCGGGGGCTCGTTCGGTCCCGCCACACGTTCGGCGTAGAGGGTATAAGTCGCTGGGGCGATGACAACCCAGTGGTCCGCCTCGAAATATCCTTTGTCGCTGAAAGTGATGCGCGCGCCATCCTTCCACGCGATCTTGTCGGTCACCTTGCCCGCGATTTTAGGCGGTTTCACCGGCGCGCCCTTTTTCGCGGGCGTCGCTGCCGCGTGCGCCTTCGCCGGCATGGATGCGACGGGGTATTGCTTGAAGAACTGCCCCTTGTTCAGCAGCGCCACTTTCTGGCCAGCGCGATCGATCACCACGGAGAATTCCGCCGGCGACACGACGAGCCTTTGCCCGATCCTGAGGATGATGTTGCCGGTGGCGTTCGACTTCAGATCGTTCACCCGGGCGAGCAGTTCCGGCGTCACTTTCAACCCCTTCGCGACGCGGTTGAGCACGTCGCCGCTTTTCACCACATACACCTGCTTTTCCGGCGCGGGCGTGGGTGAGAAGAAGATGTCACTGTTGATTTCACCGAGCCGGTTTTTCGCTTCGTCGAGCTTGGTCGATTCCGGGTAGCGCTCCACGAAGGCCTGCAGCGCCGCGCGTGCTTCGAGCGTGTTGCCGGCCTTGTGCAGTTCGGCTGCCTTGTTGAATTCCGGGATCGTCTCGTCCGGTGGCGGCGGGGCGGGTGGCAGCCGCTGCTCATGCTGCAGCTCCTGCTGCGGCTTGAAAAGGATCACCCACGTGAAGTAGCTCGCGCTCCCAAACACGACGATGGAGAGGAGAATGAGAAAGAGAGCTTTCACGAACGCTGAAAGGGTGCGGGATGGCGGGATCGATCGATGGCGCGATTAATGGAGAAGACGGGCGCGCAGCTCCACCTTTAATGCGCTCCCTTCTGCACGGTCCACTGCTGCTCGCACACCGTCGGCCGCGCGATCACAAGAGCCCGCGCTTGCGGAAGTCGCCGAGATTCCCGCCGGAAGAATCCTGGATCATATCGGTGGCAAATTTCAGCAGGCAGACTTCCCACCCTTCATCGACGCCCTGGATGATCGCCGAGAGCGGGTCCTCGGAGCGGTCCACGACTTCGCGCAGCCGGCCGACGGTTTCCTCCACGGAACTGTGGACGATGTTTTCCGACATGTCGGTTTTGCGAAACTGAAAGCCGTATTTCAGCACGGCAAGATGCTGCCCGTGATCTTCCATCCAGCGCGCAAACTCCTCCGCGCGCTCGCCAAACCCATCCAGTAGCATGTGGTGAATATTGCCCGGCGTGATGATCTGCGGGCGCTCGGCGTGGAGCCGCCCGTCGCGCACGCGGACGCGATCCACGGAATCCATGAGTTCCGTGATGAGATAAAAGCGGAACGAAGTGGACCCAAAGGTCTGGATGCGCTGCTGCGGCGCGAGGATGACCTGCGTGTTGTCGATCGCGTATTGGAAAGTGTCCTCGTTCAGCATGAGCAGCGGGAAGGTAGGATGCGGGCGGATGGGCGGAAAGAGGGATTTTTCTACTCGCGGCGTCTAGGGCAGGCGTGGCGCCTGCGGCGGGCTGAACACCGAACGTCGAACGTCGAACGTCGAACGCCGAACGCCGAACGCCGAACGCCGAACACCGAACACTGAATGAAGCGACGGTGACATCGCTCCGCCGCTTGCAGGTCGTTGGACGTTGGACGTTCGACGTTCAGCCCCGCGCAGCGGCCTCTGCCATCGCGAGCAACCGCCGATTCACCCCCGGACCTGCCCATTCCCTCGCAGCAGGTATTTGTAAGTCGTCAGCTCCTCCAGCGCCATTGGGCCGCGCGCGTGGAGCTTATCCGTAGAGATGCCAATCTCCGCGCCGAAGCCAAACTCACCGCCATCCGTGAACCGCGTGGAGGCATTCCAATACACCGTCGCGGAATCGACCTCACTCAAGAAGCGCTCCGCCGTTTCCGAGTTCGCAGTGATGATCCCGTCACTGTGATGCGAGCCGTGTGCTTCGATATGCGCGACGGCTTCCTCCACGCCATCGACGACTTTCGCCGCCAAGATGAGATCGAGAAATTCCGTGCGAAAATCCTGCTCCGTCGCGGCGACAATGCGTTGAGCGTTGGGAGTTGAGCCGGCTCTCGCTGATGGCAGCGAGTTGTTGAGCATTTCCATGGCGCGCTGATCGTACCGGAGCTGCACGCCTTTCTCCAGAAGCGCCCGGCCAGTCGTGGCGAAAAACCTTTCTGCGGCATCGCGATGCACGAGCACCGTCTCGACCGCGTTGCAGACACCGGGCCGCTGCACTTTCGCGTCGAGCACGATGCGCTCGGCCATCGCGAGATCCGCCTCCCGATCGACGTAGAGGATGCAAATGCCGTCGTAGTGCTTGATGACCGGCATCCGCGCGTGGCTCACGACCGTCTCGATCAGGCCCTTGCCGCCGCGCGGGATGATCACGTCGAGATACTGATCCATCGCGCAAAGGTGCTTCACCGCTTCCCGATCGGTGACGGGGATGAGCAGGATCGCATCCGTCGGCAGGCCCGCTTTTGCCGCACCCCGGCTTAGCGCCGCAGCGATGGCCACGTTCGAGTGGATCGACTCCGAGCCGCCGCGCAGGATCGTGGCGTTGCCTGTTTTTGTGCAAAGCACCGCCGCGTCGCTGGTCACATTCGGGCGCGACTCGTAGATGATGCCGATCACGCCGATCGGCACGCGCACCTTGGTGATGCGCAGCCCGTTCGGACGCGTCCAATCCTTGATCGTCTCGCCCACGGGATTGGGCAGCGCGGCGACCTGTCGGATGCCATCTGCCATCGTTTCGAGCCGCTGCGCATTGAGCGTCAGCCGATCGAGCATCGCCACGGAAAACCCGTCCGCCTTTGCCTTTTCCAAGTCTTTCGCATTCGCGGAAAGGATCTCGTCGCTCGCCGCCACGATCTCGTCCGCCATCGCGAGCAGACCGCGATTTTTCTGCTCACTCGTGGCGCGCGCGAGCAGGCGAGAAGCCGCGCGGGCGCGGCGGCCGAAGTCTTCGACTTGTGCTTGGAGGTCAGTCATTCAGCAGATTTTGTTGGCGCCTGTCTTCGCTGCGAAGGTTGCCTTTGGCAACGAACTCCGTGCCCGCATTATCCCCTGCGCAGATCGCTCCGATCTGCCCCGCTTTGCACCCGCTGGCGATCCACGTGGGGATGCCCGCATCCACCGCGAGCTTCACGGCTTGAAGTTTGGAAGTCATGCCGCCGACGGAGAGACGCCCTTTGTCCTGACGCACGAGGTTTGCGACGCTCTCGATGTCCTCGACGCGCGGGCAAACGACGAAGCTTTGTCCCCCGCGCTTGTGTTCC
>CAXSDZ010000284.1:0-5837 GCA_964235505.1 uncultured Chthoniobacteraceae bacterium | reverse complement strand
CGATCGGTCAGGCCGGCGGAGGTGAGCCTTCCCGGAGACAGAGCATGAAACCCATCCCACCATGGAAGAACTGCTCCGAACCACGAAATACTCGCCGCAGTTCAACCGCTACTCCGCCGTGCTCCGTCCGCTGATTGGCTGCTTCAGCCCTTCCGGCGTGAATTCTTCGTCGGAAAAGCTGACGCCGTGCTTGATGCGCGAGCCGTCGAGCTCCGTGACGGAATCGCCGGGACCGCGCACGGTCAAGTTGGCGGGAATAGGACGACCTTTGTCATCGAGGTGAACGGCGGTCGTATCGATCCGGCGCGCCAGCTTTCCCGCGCCCGTGTATTTCTCCACCCGCAGCGGCACGAGGCGCCGGGTATCCACCCAGGTCCGCACGCTCGTGTAGGAAGAGCGGCCGCCTTTGCCCGGCTTCGACTCGAGGATTGCGCAGTTCACGCGGTCCACGGCTTCATTCCCGACGATCGCCTGCTGATCCCACGAGAAGAAATTCTCGACCACATCCTCGTAGGAAAGATCGCTGCCGAAGAGCGGTTCGCGCATCTGCGCCGCGGTGATCGTTCGCACGGTATCAGGCGGAGTGAAGACCGCTCCGCCACCGCGACGCAGCAGCACCCCCTCGCCTTTCCGTTCCTTCGGCCAGAGCACTTGATAGACGAGCTCAGCGCCTCCCCGTGAAGCGCGGGACTTGATCTGAAGCTGAAGCGCGGTCTTCGCCGGACCGGCAATGTCCATTCGCAGACGCACGAGGGAAGTGCCCTCCTGCCGGGCGCTGAGCTGCGCGGCGAGCTCTGCCGCCGATAATGCTGGAGCTTCCGGCGCAGCCGCAAAAACCGGCGTGGTGACAAGCACCGCGCATGCGGCGGCAGTGCGGAGGAGCAGGGAGGGCGACACGTTCATGCGTTCGATTCGCCCCGCGAGCCGCGTCCGGCGGTGGAACGGTCAGCCTTGCAAGGCGTGACTCGGATTCAACCGCGAACTCCGCCAGGCGGGATACAACCCGCTCACGATGCCGACGACCACCGCAATGGCCACGGAGGTCGCTAGCAAACCCGCGCTCAGGTCCGGCTGCAAGAGCCCGCGGATTGCCGGAGTCCGCTCGAGCACCTTCATGCCAGCCACGCCGAGCGCCACGCCCGCGATGCCGCCGAAGAGGCCGAGCAGCGCGGATTCCCACAGCACCATGCGGACGATCCGGCTGCGCCGCCAGCCGATCGCGAGCAGGATCGAGATCTCCTGTTTTCGCTCGAAGACAGTCATCAGCATCGTGTTCATGACGCCGAGCACGCCGACGAGCACCGCCAGCAGTGACGTGCCCCAGCTCATCGCGGAAATCAGCCGGTAGCCCTGTGAACCGCGGATGTGCTCGCCTGCCGCCTCGGCACGCGCTTCCGGGATCAGCTTCGTGATTTCTTGGCAAAGCCGGTGCATTTCCTCGTCGCTCGTGCCGGGCGTCACACGGACGTCGATGATGTTGATCTTCCCCTCAGAATCCATGATCTGCTGGAGCACGGGCAGCGACAGGATCACCGAGCCGTTTTCCACCACCGCGCCGCCATCCACGATGCCGACGACGGCGAGTTCCTCGGTTTCGATCTGGATCGAGTCACCGACCTTCTTCTTCAAAACCTCGGCCGCTGTGACCCCGAGCACGACTGCCCGCTCGGCTGCATCGCGGGGCAACCGCCCAGAAACTACCTTCAGGTTTTCCCACGCGAAGCCACCCCATTCGCGCGCCGAAACGATGGACATCTCGGCGCTCTCGATGCTCATCAGCTCCACGAAAATCGCGCACGTCGCGGCGATGCCGGGCAGCCCCACGATCCGGTCGCGCACTTCCGCCGGGAACGGCTTCGGCGTCAGCGAACTGCCCATGTTGTTCACCACGATGTCGGTGCCGCGCGACTTCATTCCCGCCGTCCAGCTCGACTCGAACCCGCGCGACATCCCGACCAACGCGACGACCGCGCCGATGCCGATGGAGATGCCGACGAGCGTGAGCCCGGTGCGGACAGGCCGGCGCAGGAGGCCGCGGAGCACGACGGTGAGGAAGTTCATAAATCAGACGCTGGGTGGAAGCTCGGCGGGCGGGCCGTCGAAGACGATCTGCCCGTCTCGCATCTGGATCGCGCGCGAGGCGCGGCGCGCGATGCTCATGTCGTGCGTCACGAGGATCAGCGTCATGTGGCGTTCGTGGTGAAGCCGCGTGAGCAGCTCGAGAATGGCGCGCGCATTTTCGCTATCGAGATTGCCGGTCGGCTCGTCGGCGAGGAGGACACGGGGACCATTCGCGAGGCTGCGGGCGATGGCGACCCGCTGCCTTTCACCGCCGGAAAGCTTTGAGGGAAAGTGATTGAGCCGCCGCTCCAGCCCGACCGCCTGCAGCAGCTCGATCGCGTGCGCCTTTCGCTCCACGAGTGGCCGGTCGGATTCAAACATCGGGATCTGCACATTCTCGACGGCGGTGAAGGTCGGCAGCAAATGGAACGCCTGGAAGATGAAACCGATCTCCCGCGCGCGGTATGCCGCGAGGTCGCGCATTTCCGCGAGCGAGCTCCCGCGATACAGCAGCGCGCCCTCGCTCGGGTGATCCAGCGCGCCGAGCATCTGGAGCAGCGTGCTTTTGCCCGATCCGCTCGCCCCGACGATCGCCACGAGCTCTCCCTGCGCGATGCGGAAATCGACGCCGCGCAGCGCCTGCACCTGCCCCTCGTCGTATTCCTTTTTCAGTCCGCGCGCCTCGAAGACCGGGGCGGTGGAGGCGGCGTTTGCGGGTGCGTCGTTCATGAAAAGAAAAGAGCTCGCGAGCCAGGCGCGCGCTCCGGCGGCGGAAGGCTCATGCGCAGGTCGCGCCTTCGCGCCGGTCCGGCTGGGTGTCGGCTCGCCACTGCGCGCCGACGCGCGGATTTTCCAGACTCCCCAGCAGGTGCAGCAGCGCATGCCGGTAGCTGGGGAAAGGCGGGTGTTCCTCCGGCGTTTCGGGCAGGAGATCGGAAGCGAAGCGCGGCAGCTCCGCGTGGCCCACGCCTGCGCGCTGATGATGCACGCCGTGATACGGCTCGTGCAGCAGCGTGAGCGCGACGAGCCGCCCGACAGGCCCTTCCGCGACAATGCTCCGCGTCGCGCTGCGCACGGTCGAGCCCGTGAGGCCGACGTGCTCGATGTATTTGCGCCAGCTTTGCAGGTTCCCGGCGAGCACCGCGGGCACGAGATACACCCAGAGGAAATATTTCCAAACTCCAAACCACGTGACGGCGGAAAGCATCGCGATCCAGACCACCGCCGTGAGCGCCAGCTCGGTCCAGATGCGGCGGCGCACTTTCCGGCTGCGGATCGGCGAGCCGGTGCGGAGGAAGGTTCGCATGAACACGAGCGGCGTGAAAAGCATGCCGAGATTCAGCTCCGCAAAGGCGGCCAGGACGCGCGCCCAGCGTGGCGTTTTCGGATCGACGAAAGGCCAGAACTCTTCATCCCGCGCGGTGCCGAGATGCGCGTGGTGCGTCTGGTGCGCGGCGCGATAAAGGCTGAAGCTCAGCAGGCTGAAGATGCCGATGAGCACGCCGTCGATTTCGTTCAAGCGCCGGCTCTTGCGCAGCATCCCGTGCGAGGCTTCGTGGAAGCCGACGAGCTGCCCATGCATGAGATGACTCACGACGAGGACGAGCGGCACGGCCAGCCAGAGCCAGCCGCGATGCACCACCACGCCGAGCGTGATCTGCGCGAGCACGAGCGCGGCGGAGATCAGCGGAAACGCCGCGCGGCTCACCCAATGCGGCGGTGGCGTTTCCTCCACGGGCGCGGCGGCAGGTGCGATCGGGTTCATCGGCGAGGCGTTCATTTCAAAGGGCGGCGCGACTTTCAGGCGAGCGGCACGCGCCCGCAAGCACGGCTTCAAAAAGGCGGCTCAGGTCCACGACGGTTTCGTGCGAGAAGAGCTCGGGCCGGAACAGCCAGGCCACCTCCAGCGCGTCGCCCTGCTCGGTGATCTCGCAGCCGAGGGTGAAGCGCGGCGTGCCGGTCGAGCGCATCCGCAGTTGTGCGGAAAGCCCCGGGACCGAGACGTCCGGCACGGGATGATTTTGCAAGGCGAAGCGCACTTCAAAGATGGGATTGCGGCCGGGTGCGGGCGGATCGCCCAGCGCGCGCGCCAGCTCGGCAAAGGGCATCGCATGGGCGAAAGATTCGACCGTGCGCTCCTGCACCGCACGCAGCGCGGAGGAGAAAGAGCGCCGCGCATCCACCTGCCCGCGCAGCGGCACCACGCCGGAGATGTAGCCCATCGTTTCCCGCACGTTCTGCTTCGTGCGATTGGCCACGGGCGTGCCGACGACGACGTCGTCCACCCCGCTCCAGCGGGCAAAGGCGATCTGAAACGCGGTGAGCAGCGTGCTATAAAGCGTCGCGCCGGTGCGCTTCGCCAGCTCGCGCGCGGCATTTCCCAGCTCCGCGGAAAGCTGTGACAGCCAGCGCTGGAGCGGCGCGGGAGCCGCGGGCGCGCTCCAGATGCGGCGCGTCCCGGCGAGGTCGCGCTTCCAAAAGGCGGCGCGCCGCGCGAGTTCCGCCGGAGTCCAAAGCGCGCGCTCCGCCGCACCCCACGCCGTGTAAGAAAGTGGCACCGGCGGCAGCGGTTCGCGCGAGCCCATCATCCCCTGCAAGTAGGCGCCGCACAGGTCGCGCACGAAAACGCCGAGCGTCCAGCCATCTGCCACCGCGTGGTGGATCGTGAAGACCAGCACGAGATCATCCGGCGCGCGCCGCAGCATTTCGACCTGATAGAGCGGCCCGCCCACGAGATCGAACCGCTCGCGAAAACGCTCCTGCGCCAGCTCTTCCAACGCTTCTGGCCGGGCCTCGGCGGGCGAGAGATCGCGGAAGCGGAAGTTCGCCTCGCCGCTCGCGCGCACCATTTGCAGCGGCTGATCCTTGCCCGGCAGAAAGGAAATGCGCAGCGCTTCCTGCCGGTCCACGACGCGCTGGATCGCCGCCCGGCAATCGTCCGGCGCGACGATCCCCTGCACGTGGATGAGACAGCAAATCTGCTGCGACACGTCGCCCGGTGGCAGCGGCGAAGCCTCCCACAGCTCGCGCTGCGGCAGCGTGAGCGGATGGAGGCTCCCTTCGCCGCTCGCGAGCCATTGCTTCAGGCGCGCGCGTTTGTCGCCGGTCATGCGAGCGTCGCCGGCGCAGAGTCCACCAGGGCAGCCTCGCCTTCATCGGATTCGCCGCCGCCCAGCAGGCGGTCGATGTCGTCGTCGGAGAGCGCTTCGAGATCCACCTCTCCCGCCGCGGCCGGCTCTGCCGCGACCGATGCAGCAGCAGCCGCCGCGGCGGGCGCGGCTCCGCCCATGTGCGCGGCGATCAGCGTGGCGATCTGGCCGATCGTGCGGGCGCGCATGAGGCTCGTCGGAGGAAGCGCGACGCCGACCGCGGCTTCGAGCGAGTTCTCAATCTCGACGCCCATCAGCGAGTCGAGCCCGAGATCGGTCAGCGGCTGGTCGTCGCGCAACGTTTCGGGCTTCACCCGCAGCACCGAGCCGACCACTTCGCGCACGGCATTGGCGATCACCTCTTCCTTTTCCGCAGGCGCGGCGGCTTCGATTCGCGCGCGCCAATCGCTTGTGCCCGCGGTGCCTTCCGCACTTTCCACCGAGGCGAAAATCCGCTCCAGCAGCGGCTTGTCCTGCATCGAGCGGAAGAACGCGCGCCACTTCGCCCAGTCCACGCGGATTGAAGCGACCTGCGTGTTTCCCGCCCGCAGCGAGGCTTCCATGATTGTCATCACCTCGCCGGGCGAGAGCTCCGTGGTGCCCTGCTTTGCGAGGAATTCCGCGACC
>CAXSDZ010000283.1:1491-5942 GCA_964235505.1 uncultured Chthoniobacteraceae bacterium | reverse complement strand
AAGGCCGCCCGTCGCGATCACCAGCGAGTCGCACTCCAGCATGCCTGCGCCGGTCGCAACCTGGAAACGCGCTTCATTTTTCGTGACCTCCTGCACGTGGCAGCCGCAGCGAATTTCCACCCGCGCCGCGGCGCACTCGGCGAGCAGCAGGTCGATGATGCGGCGGGCGCTGTCATCGCAGAACTGCTGCCCGAGCGTCTTTTCGTGATACGCGACGCCGTGCTTTTCCACCAGCGCGAGGAAGTCCCACGGCGTGTAGCGCGCGAGTGCGGACTTCGGGAAATCGGGGTTCGCGGAAAGGTAGTTCTCCGGGCCGGCGTGGAGGTTCGTGAAGTTGCAGCGACCGCCGCCGGAGATGGCGATCTTCTTTCCGACGCGCTCGCTGTGCTCCAGCAGCGCCACGCGGCGCCCGCGTTGCCCCGCGGTGAATGCGCACAGCAGGCCTGCCGCGCCTCCGCCGATGACGATTACATCGAAGAAAGGGGAAGTGAGCGGCGTGGACATCGCGGGACGGAGAAAATACCGCAGGTGGCGAGGTGATGCGAGCGGTGGGATCGGCGAGTGCTAAGCAGGCGGCGCGGCCATTCCGGCGCGGATGCAGGAGCAACGCGAAAGCGCAATCGAGTGGACGCGGGCAGGCGCGCGCGGCAGAAGGTTTCTCCGGTTTTCTCGCGATCTCCATGGCCTTTTTCGACTGCCACTTCTTCTCCGATGTGCTCGGGCTTTCCTGCTCGGCGCACGTGCTCCTGCCGCAACCCGCCGCGCGCCAGATCGGCATGGCCGGCGGATCGCAGCGCGAGTGGTATCCCACGCTCTACCTGCTCCACGGGCTTTCGGACGATCACACGATCTGGATGCGGCGCACGTCCATCGAGCGTTACGCGGCGGCGAAAAACATCGCCGTCGTGATGCCCGCGGCAGGCCGCTCTTTTTACCAGGACATGGCGAGTGGCCCGCGGTTTTGGTCGTTCTTGAGCGAAGAGCTGCCCGCGTTGATGACGAGCTTCTTTCCGCTTTCCGCCGCGCGCGAAGACACCTTCGCCGCCGGCCTTTCGATGGGCGGCTACGGCGCGCTGCGGCTGGGCCTCGCGAAGCCGGAGCGCTTTGCCGCCGTCGCCAGCCTTTCCGGCGCGCTCGATGTGGCGCGCCGCTGCCGCGAAGCCGGGCGCGAAACTTCGCGGCTCACGCGCGCGGAGATGACCGGCATCTTCGGGCCGGAACTCGCCGTCGAGCGCACGGATGCCGACCTTTTCCATCTCGCTGAAACACTCGCAAAATCCGGCGCAGCGAGGCCGGCGATCCATCTCGCCTGCGGCATGGAAGACGCGCTGCTCGGCGAAAGCCACGCGTTTCAGCAGCACCTCAGCGCGCTGGGGATCGAGTGCGATTTTGAAGAAAGCGCAGGCGCGCATGACTGGCTTTTTTGGGATGCGCAGATCCAGCGCGTGCTCGACTGGCTGCCGCTCAAGTAGTCGGCGGAATAACGCTGCACCGCTCCGCGCCGCCCGCGCACTTTCCCCTCTCCAAAGCCCAACGTTTCCGCCACCGTCGGGTTGACCCGTTCGCAACCCATGAAACTCATCCGATCCTTCCTTACCCTCAGCTCCCTTTTTGCCATGAGCCTTTTCGCACACGGAGACCCTCTCGCTGTCGGCGCGCCTGCGCCGGATGTTTCCGCCGTCGATCAGGACGGCAAAAGCGTGAATCTCAAGACCGTCTTCGCCAAGGGGCCGACGCTCGTTTATTTCTACCCGAAAGCCGACACACCCGGCTGCACGAAGCAGGCCTGCTCCATCCGCGACGACTGGAAAACGCTGCAGGACAAAGGGATTCAGGTCGTCGGCGTCAGCGGCGACACGGCCGAAGACCAGAAGAAGTTCGAGGAGAAATACAAGCTGCCGTTCACGCTGCTGTCCGATGCGGAATTCAAAGTGGCGGACGCCTTTGGTTCGCCGCACCGCGCGCGCAATTCGTTCCTGGTGAAGGATGGCAAAGTCGCGTGGACGATGCTGAAAGCCAGCACGCAGACGCACGCGGCGGATGTGCTGAAGGCCTACGAGGAGCTCGGTAAAAAGAGCTAAGCGACTCGCCTCCCCGATCGTTTTTTTCTAGGCGCGCGATCCCGCAAAGATCGCGCGCTTTGCTTTGCCCCGACACCTCCGCTACGGGGCGAGCGCGAGGATTTGCCCGAGCACTTCCAGCCCGCGCACCAGTTCGTCCTCGCTTGCTTTCGCGCAATTCAAACGGACGAAAGTGCTCGCGGGCTGCGCGGCGAAAAAGACGCCGCCGCTCGCAAACACCACGCCCTGCGCCCGCGCCTGCTCGCGCACGGCGGTGAGATCGATCCTGCGCGGCAGTTCCGCCCAAAGCATGTAACCGCCGCGCGGCGGCGCGACTTTCGTCCCAGCGGGAAAGGCGCGCGCGATCACCTCCAGCGCGAGCTCGCGCCGCCGCCGATTCCGCACGCGGAGCATTTCGAGGTGCAGGTCCAGTGCGCCCATCGCCAGGAACTCGCGCAGCATCGCCTCCGTCGGGACGCCGCTGTGCAAATCCTGCTGGCACTTCCGCGCGGCGAACTCTTCGTGCAGCGTCCCCGGCACGCAAAGGCCGACGCGCAGGCCGGGCGAGACTGTTTTCGAGAACGAGGAAACGTAGCTCACCGTGCTGCCGTCCGGATCCCACGCGAGCATCGGCTTCGGCGCGCCGCCATCGACCAGCTCGCCGTAAATGTCGTCCTCGATGATCCGCACGCCAAGGCGGCGGCAGACCACTACCAGCCGCTCGCGCGTCGCCTCCGGCAGCGTGGCGCCGGAGGGATTTGAAAGCGCTGAACAGACGACTAGGCAGCGCGGCTTCCAGCGCTCGAGCAATGCTTCCGCCTCCGCGGGATCGATGCCCGCCGCGTCACGGACCGGCAGCGGCAGGACGCGCGCGCCGGCTTCGCTCAGCATCTCCAGCAGGCCATAGTAAGCGGGGGCTTCGCAGGCCACGATGTCGCCCGGCCGGAGCAGCACGGAAAGCATGACGTGCAGCGCCTGCGTGCAGCCCGTGACAGTGACGAGCTGCCGCCCAGCCACCGCCGCGCCCCGCGCTTGCAGCCGCGTCGCGAGCACCTCGCGCAGGGCGTGATCGCCCTCGGGATGGTGGTAGGCAAACATCGCTGCGCCGTCCCGCGCGTGCGCCCGTGTGAAGGCTTCCGTCAGCGCCGCGGCGGGCAGCGTTTCCAGACCCGGCACGCCGGCCGCGAGATTGATCAAGCCCGGCTCATCGGCCTGCCGCATGAAATCGATGAGGCGGCCTGCGGCTCGAAAGGGAAACGGCTCGGTGGTGCTCAGGTGCATGCTGCAAGCAAGGCACAGGCAGCGCCCAAAGGCACGACTCGCTTTCGCCGCGCAGACCCGCCTGGCTGCCGTGAGTTGCGGACGTTTCCGCCGCGCGCGCCGCTGTTTGTTCGCGCGGCATCGGGGCTTCGCCGCCAGCGTGTCGCCGCACTTCTGCGGAAAGTGCGGAGCTCGCCCGGCGGCCGGCGCATGCGAGCGTGCGCAGGCCGGGGAGCGATGTGGAAGCAATGCTCGGCGAACGTTTCTTTTTCACTTCGCTCGGCCTCTTGTTCCTCGCGCTCGCGGCTTGCGACCTTTACGTCAGCATCCTGCACTCGCGCGGGAAGATCGGACCTGTCGGCCATGTGCTGGCGCGCATGACTTGGCGCCTGGCGCACGCGATGGCTTTCCGGCTGCCGCGTCCGCGCCGACACCGGCTGCTGAGCCAGGTCGGGCCGCTTCTGGTCCCGGCGCTGATCGCCGTGGTGCTGACCATGGTCGTCGCCGGCTTCACGCTCATCTACGTGCCGCGCATGCCGGCGGAGTTCACCATTTTGGCTGAAGCGCCCGCCGCCTCGCGCTGGATGAACTCCTTCTACTTCAGCGGCGTGACGCTGCTCACGGTCGGCTACGGCGAGATCGCGCCGCGCACTTCCGCGATGCGGCTCGCGGCCATCGTGGAAGCGGCGTCCGGCTTCGCGATCATCTCACTTACTGTGACCTACGTGCTCACGATCTACGGCGCGCTGGAGCGGAAACGCGTGGTGGCGCTCGCCTTTTTCCACCAGGCGCAGGAAGGCGCGGACGTCGCCGGGCTCATCGCCCACCATTTCCGGGACGGCGAATTTGTGGCGCTGGATGAAGTGCTGCAAACCGCGGCGCGCGATTTGCAGATGCTGGCGGAGTCGCATTTCGAGCATCCGGTCATCCACTATTTCCACCCGGTGGAGGTGCATAAAAGCCTGCCCCGCGTGCTGTTTCTCCTGCTGGAACTCTGCTCCGTCCTCCAGTCTGCCATCGACACCGAGCGCTACCGCGCCATCGCGCGCCACCCGCACCTCGGCACGCTGGAGGCGAGCGCGCGCCACGTGCTCGGCGTGGGACGGGTCGGCCCCATCGCTGCCCTCGCTG
>CAXSDZ010000283.1:0-1481 GCA_964235505.1 uncultured Chthoniobacteraceae bacterium | reverse complement strand
CCGGCACTGCGCAGGAAACAAGCACCTCGCTATCAGCAGACGTGGCAGCGGCTCGCCGCGGCCGGCATCGCGCCGCCTCCCGATCCCGCTGCCGGCCTGCGCGAATACATCGCCAAGCGCGAAGAATGGGAAGCTCCGCTGCACAGCTACGCGCAGTTCACGGGCTACGATTGGGATGAAGTCACCGGCGACCGCGATCTCGCATACGCGGCGGACGAGGAGAAGGAATCGCCCGACGCCGCGGCGGGCGCGCGGCCGGTGGAGGAAGCACCGGTCGCCTGAGCGCGGCGCGAAGTTGCGCCCGGTGCCGACGATCGCGCGGGCGCTTCACCCCTGCTGCGGCAGCACAAAGGTCTCGCCCACTTCCGCCAGCGCGAGGCGCTGCGGATCGCTCGCCAGCGCCGCCCGGAAGCGCGCGATCGGCTCTGTGAGCGGCTCCCAGCTCAGCTTGAATGTCTCGTGATGGATCGGCAGCAGAAAGCGCGCGCCGGCTTCATCCGCCATCGCCACCGCTTCCTCCGGCGTGCAGTGACTCCCGATCCACGGGTGATAGGCGGCGATCGGCACCATCATCAGATCGATCGGCCCGCGCCGGCCGAGGGCGCTGCCGTCCGTGCGCGCCGTGTCGCCCGTGAAGCAAAGCCGCCGCCCGCCGCGCTCCAGCAGATACGCGTTGTAGCGCCGGTGCTCATCCCACTGCAGCCGCGCGCCCCAATGCCGGAGCTGATGCGCGGCCACCGTGATCCCGCCCTGCGCGGTCTCCACGCGCGTCTCGCTTTCCCACGCCAGCTCGCGCACGTCGCGGAACCGCAGCCGGCGGAAAACGTCCGCCGTGTGCTCCGCCGTGACCACCACCGCCTCGCGCCGCACGCGCCGCAGCGAGCGGATGTCGAGGTGGTCCATGTGCGCGTGGCTCAGCAGCACGAGATCGATCGGCGGAATCTCGCGCGGCTCCAGCGCGCAGCGGATGTAGCGCTTCGGCCCCACCGTCCACCCGCCCAGCGAAACGCCGCAGCGGGCGAAAAAGACCGGATCGGTCAGGATGGTGAGGCCGTAGAAATTCAACAGCACCGTCGCGTGCCCGAGCCATGCGGCAGTGATGCGATCGGGCGACCAGAGCGCGGGCTCGGGGTGATGCGGGGCGGGTGCGATGGGCCGGAGCGCGTCCTGATACAGGTAGCGGAGATAGCGGAAGTGGCGGAGCAGGCGCATGGGAGATGGGAGATGGGAGATGGGAGATGGGAGATGCGGGTGTGCCGGGTTCCCCAAGCCGGAGGCTTGCCGGACATTAGCCGGTGGTGAAACCACCGGATCTTGGCACGCACACGCCTGCGTCCCGGAGGGACGCCGGAGCCGTCCCGCACTGCTGGTGTGGCGCGCACGATCGGGTCACGCAAATGCGCTGGCCATTCATTCGCTGGCCGACGCTTCCGCCGTCCCTGCCGGGACGGGTGCGCTCTGGCGCTGGCAATCCGGTGGTT
>CAXSDZ010000282.1:0-5979 GCA_964235505.1 uncultured Chthoniobacteraceae bacterium | reverse complement strand
TGCTGCACCGGACACGTGGACACTTCCCGCTGCGAAAACTGCGGAGCTCACACGTGCGAATGGCTGGCCTGCGATCGAGGACTTCCGCCGGTGGGAGCGCTCGCTCGGCGGGCCGACTTCCAACCGCTTCTCCGCGCTCGACCAGATCAACAAGGGCAACGTCGCGAAGCTGCAAGTGGCTTGGACGTTCCACTCCGGCGACGGGAAAGCAAACGTGCAGTGCAACCCGATTGTGGCGGATGGCGTCATGTATCTGCCAACCGCAGGGAAGCAGATCGCTGCGCTCGATGCGGCGACCGGGCGGGAGCTTTGGCGCTTCAAACCGGAGATGGCGGGCAACCGACAGGAAGACACGCCCGCGCGACGCGGGTTGCTCTTTTGGCGCGGCGACGCGGAACATCCTTCGCGCATCCTTTTCGCCGCAGGCTACTGGATTTACGCGCTCGATCCAGCGACGGGAAAGCCGATCGCGAGCTTCGGAAAAGACGGGCGCTCGGAGCTGCCGACCGGCGGCACCGCGGGCGGCGCGATCTTCCGCCATGTGTTCGTGATTCCCGGCTATCTCGGCGATGTCTTTGGCTACGATGTGCGCACCGGCGAGCGGCTCTGGACCTTTGTGACCAAGCCTGCCGGGAACGAGCCAGGCGGCGAGACGTGGAGCAAGATCGAGGAAGGCGCGAACTGCTGGGGCGGCATGGCGATGGATGAATCGCGCGGCATCGCGGTGATCGCGACCGGCTCGCCGAAGCCGAACTTTTTCGGCATGAGCCATCTCGGCGACAACCTCTTTTCCAACTGCGTCCTCGCGCTCGACGCGCTCACGGGCAAGCGGCTCTGGCACTTCCAGGAAGTGCGGCACGACGTGTGGGATTGGGACATTCCTGCGCCGCCAAATCTCGTCACTGTCACGCACGACGGCGTGCGCGTGGATGCCGTGGCGCAGGTGACAAAACTCGGCAACACGCTGCTGCTCGATCGCGCGACGGGGCAGCCGTTGTTTCCGGTTCGGATGCGCCGCGCGCCTGCATTGGCGCTGCCCGGTGACCAGGGCGCGCCGTTCCAGCCGGACCTGGAATTGCCCGAGCCCTTCGCGCGGCAGCAGTTCACGCGCGCCGACCTCACGAACCGCACGCCCGAAGCGCGCGCTGCGATCCAGCCGCTCGTGGACCGCGCGACGCTCGGTTGGTTCCCGCCATTCGTGGAGGCGAAGCCGACGGTGATGTTCAACATCCACGGCGGCGCGGAATGGACCGGCGCGGCGGCCGATCCGCGCACGGGCAAGCTCTTCGTGAGCGCCAATGAAATCCCGTGGCACGTCACTGTCTTCCGCGACGACGATCCGCCGCCCGCGCAGCCGCCGACCGCGGGCGAGGCAGTGTATCAAGCCGCGTGCGCCGCCTGCCACGGGCCGCAGCGCGTCGGCATCGGCCACGCGCCGCCGCTGCGCGGATTGCGCCACCGACTGAAGGATGACGACGTGCGCGCGATCGTGAAGCACGGCCGCAATACGATGCCCGCGCAGCCTTTTCTCACCGAGGAGCAGCTCGTGCCGCTGCTCGATTTCCTTTTCGCTCGGGACCGTCAGGAGCAACGCGTCACGCCCGGCTCCGATCCGCATTGGACCTTCACCGGCTGGAACAAGCTGCTCGATCCCGAAGGCTATCCCGGATGCACGCCGCCGTGGGGCACGCTGAATTGCATCGATCTCAACACCGGCCGCATCGCGTGGAAAGTGCCGCTGGGCGAGTATCCCGAACTCACCGCCGCGGGCATCCCGAAAACCGGCACCGAGAACTTCGGCGGTGCGATGGTGACCGCGGGCGGCCTCGTCTTCTGCTCCGGCACGCGTGATCGAAAAATCAGAGCATTCGACGCCGATACCGGCGCGGAGCTTTGGAGCTACGAACTTCCGCTCCACGGCACGGCCCCGCCGATGAGCTACGAGGTCGGTGGGCGACAATTCATTGCTCTCCCAGCAACCGGCGGCGGCAAGCTCGGCGGTGAAACGGGTGATGCGTGGGTGGCCTTCGTGCTGACGGAGAAGTAACGCACCCGCGAGCCGCCAGACAACCGCGCGCCGAAGTGGGAGCCTTCGTTGGCGTTCTCGCATCAGGGATCCAGTCGCGAAGCGACGCCAAGAAAATAGCCCAGCACTTCAGTGCTGGGTTCCTGCGCATACAGCGCGCAAGTCGCGGAGCGACGAAAGAACAGGTCATTCCCAAATGTAGCGTTCATCGTAGGCGATGCCGTGTTTGCGGAGGATCGCGAGCAACTCGTCTTGGAAGCTGAGCTTTTGGTGATGCTCCCGCTGCGTTTCGATGTAAGCGACAGTCGCAGATATGCGCGACTGGCTGACGCTAAAAATGCCGTAGCCCTTCTGCCACTCAAACAGGTGCCGTTTCGGAAACGTGTCATGCACCCATTTCGAGGAGTTGCCTTTGATCGTTTGGATTGCCTTTGCAGGCGCGATGGTGGTCGGCATCGAAAGGAGCAAATGCACGTGATCGGGCATGCCGCCGATGCAAAGCGGCTTGATCCCAAGCTCCCGTGCGATGCCGCCAAGATACGCCCACAGGCGCGGCTCCAGTTCCGAGTCGATCCACGGCTCGCGCTCTTTGGTGCTGAAAACGCAATGCGCGTGGAGGCTGCAAAAGGTTTGGCCCATGGGTCTGGTCTTGTTCTCTTTCGTCGCTTCGCGACTTGCCCGCGGTCGCGCGGGAACCCAGCACTGAAGTGCTGGGCTATTTTCTTGGCATCGCTTCGCGACTACGGATCGCGAGCGCGGGACTTCGTTCGCGCGCGCTCACCGGCTTAGGCCTTTGTGAGTTTCTCGACACGGGTCATAGTTTTCTTGAGAGCTTCGGCGTTGCTGCGGCCCATGGCGAAGTCCGACAGCGCATAAGCAAGATCAACAAGTGCCGCGGTTTTCGTCTTCTCGTTTGGTGACCAGACCTGCCCGCTGATAACCCCACGGCCCGAAACGAGCATGGAGAAATGGTAAGACGCACCATCGAGGCCTTGGCGCTGCTCCTTCGGCTGGCGGGTAGCCAACAGCATGCGCTCCCAAACGGCAGCGATTCGTTTGGCAATTGCGTTGTCAACAGCAACGGCCTTCACATCGGTCGTAATCTTGCGGAAGTCGGCTGGGGTGCGTTTCTTGAGTTTTTGATAGGACTCGTCCTCCTCCAGTGTGAGCTTCTTGCCATCTTTGTTGAAGGTCTGAATCTCCCCGGACTCGTGCATGCGGACAAGTTCGGTGTCCCAGATGGCGGAGGAAGGCACGCTGCTGAAAACCTCGTGACCTGTGGCTGACTTGCGAACTCCAATGGCCTGCTCAGGAACAATGGAGGCGAGAATGACGGCTTGGCAGACGACCTCCTCCTTCTGAGCGGCGGCGAAGGCCTCTCTAACCTTGGAGCGGTATTCGTCGTATTCAGCGAGTAAGCCTGGCTCGGGAACCAGATGCTCTTGGGCGCGCAGGACGTTGAGCATCGAGAATGCGATAGTGGAAAAGATTACTGCGGTCTTCATTTTGCGGATAAGAGGCCTGCCAGGAAATAGCCGATCAGCGAGAGACTTGCCCCTCACGCCGAATGCTTCGGCGCGCGGACCACGCCGGCTTCCACCGCGCGGGCGCGGCGGTCGGTGATGCCGTTGGCGACTTCCTCCACCATTTGCTCCAACAGCAGGCGCAGGTGGCTCCCGGCACGGTAATCCGCGGGCGCGATGTGGCGGACGCGGTCGGCGTGGGTGGAAAGCTGGTAGCACTTCTTGAAGGAAGCGCGGCCGGGTTCGTCGGGATTGTAAACCGCGATCACGTGGCCGCCGTTTTTGCTCACCACCGTGAAGCACGGCACGTCGGTCGGGCCGTCGCCGATGTAGATTATGTGCGAAAAGGGGATCGGGCGCAGATCGCTGGGCATGTGGTCGTTCACGTCCTGCGTCATGTCGAGCAGCCCTTTGTTGATGCGGAAAAGGTACTGCGTCTTGCCGGTGTGCGAGATCACGCGCTTCGGAAAAGTGATGCCGCCCGCCGCGTCCTCCGCGAATTCGCAGCCAAAGATCGCCCGCACATGCCGCGCGAGCCCGCTCCCCTCGATCAGCACCTTCAGCCCGCTGGAGATGATGTAGTGCTCCACGCGAATCCCGTGCGCCTCGTGCTGCGCCGAGAGCAGCCCGTTGGCGAATTGATCGAACATCTCCGGCAGCCCCGGATAGAACCGCAGCGTCGCGCCGAGCTCGCGCAGTCGCGCGTTCGTCGGCCGGTCCATGCCGAGGTAATCCAGCATCACCTTCATGTAGGCGAGCTCACTGTCGAACCCGTCGGCGACCAGCTCGTGGCAGCGCTTCCAGAAACGCCGCGCATCGATCCCGAACGCCGGAAAGAGCACCTCCTCCTGCATGTAGTTCGGCGACAGCGTCTGGTCATAATCGTAAACGATCGCGATGATGTTTTGCGGAGCAGGCACGGGGAGGAGGCTAAAGGCTAAGTGCTAAAGACAAAAGGATTTCGCCGCTACAGCGTGCAGCCTGATTGTGTAGAGGCGGCTCTGTCCGCGGAGCGGACGTGCCGCCTGCGGTGAACGATGGCGCGCGTGCTCTCCCATGTTGTCATCCCGAGCGAAGCCGAGGGACCTCTCGGCCAATCCCAGCGCTCCGGATGCACGAGCGGTGAGGGGCAACGCGTTCCCCCGCACGCTTTCTGCCTTCTGCGATCAGCGGTTCACCGCGGGGTCCCTCGGCTTCGCTCGGGATGACAGCATGGGAAAAGCAGGCGCACTCTTGTGAAGCCCCCAGGCGACACGTTCTGCTTAAGCGCAGAACAGAGCCGCCTCTACATCCGGCAGGCAACCGTGAACTCCCCCTCACCCGACCAGCGTCGTCTTCCTTAGCTCTTCGCTGGAATGGATCGTCTCCACCAGCAAGTGCGCTACCGTCGGCAGCGCCCGCGCGCGGACGAAGATCTGGTAGGAGAACAACCCGGGGCTGAGCTTGATAAGCCACTGGTTCAACGCCACCAGCCCGCGGCCCAGCACGTTATCGCCGAGTGCCTTGGGGAAAGGCGCGGGGACACCGTCCACCGCCATCACCTTATAGCCGGTCTGATCGAACAGCTCCCGCAGCGAGCGGAAGGTAAACAGCCGCGTGTGTGTCCGGTCTAGGATCCCTTTGCGCCCATAGTTGAAATTCCCTAAGAGCAGCATGAAACGCGTGATGAAGAACGCCACGTTCGCCGTCGTCAGCACGACCTCCGGCCGCTTCTGCGCCGCCGCGTCGCGCAGTAGTTCCATGAACGCCTCCGGGTCATGCAAGTGCTCGATCACATCCAGCATGAAGATCTGATCGAACTGAGACACATCCACCGGGAACTCTTTGTCATCAATGTCCCACTCGCGGAACTCAATGCGCGGGTCCGTGGAAGCCCGCACGTATTGGTCTATGCCCACCACGCGCTTCGCCTTCTTCACCAACTCCTCCGCCACATACCCCTGCCCACAGCCTAAGTCCAACACCGTCGCCCCCGGCTCCACCGCATCGATCGCAAAGGTATGCGACGACGGGAAGCCTAGCTTCAGGTCATAGGTCAGCTCCACCTGTCCCACGTCGAACTTCCGGTCATACAAGAGATTCATCTCATGGAACTTCGCCCGCACCATCGTGCGGAAGATATCCCACGCGTATTGTAGTCCGTTCACATGGCAGATCTCATCCCCGTAGAAAGTAGGGATTGGGATCTCCACGATCCGCAGCCCCGCAAAGTGCAACTGCACGATGATGTCTGTGTCGAAGTGAAAGTCATTCGAGTTTCGCTCGAAAGGGATCTTCTTCAGAGCCGCCACCGAGTAGAGCCGATAGCCCGAATGGAACTCCGATAGCTTCGATCCCAGCATCCGATTCTGGAACAACGTCAGCACCTGGTTCCCCACCCACTTATACATCGGCATCCCGCCCTTCAGCGCATCCTGCTTGTTGATCATC
>CAXSDZ010000281.1:4884-6032 GCA_964235505.1 uncultured Chthoniobacteraceae bacterium | reverse complement strand
CCGGCTTTCAGACCTTCGCGAATGCGGTCATAGACGACGATCGTGTCGTTGATGGAATAGCCAGCGATCGTGAGGATCGCGCCAACCATCACGAGCGACAGCTCTTTGCCCGCGAGAGCAAAAACTCCCACGGTGATGATGACGTCGTGCAGCAGCGCGACGAGCGCACCGACGGCGAAGGACGTTTCAAACCGGATCGAGACGTAGAGGAAAATGCCGAGCATGCCGAGGCCCAACGCCCAGAGGGAATTGCGCGCCAGCTCGCCGCTCACGACATTGCCGACCTTGTCCTCCTGCTCCACCGTGAACCCGGCTTCGGGCATGGCTTTCAAGAGCTGCGTTTTGATTTTCTCGGCTGAATCGATCGGGCCGCGGACAGAGAGGAAATCAGTGTTGGAAGCGGGATCGCGTTCCTTCTGGATAATCACTTCGCCAAGCCCGAGCGGCTCCACCTGACTGCGCACCGCTGCGATATCGACCGGCTGCTGGTATTTCATGAGCAGCAAGTCGCCGCCTTTGAAGTCGATGCCGAAGTTGCGCTCGCCGCGAAGGGTGAAGCCAGCGATCGAAAGCGCGATCACCGCGAGAGACAGGCCAACCCAGAGCTTGCGGCGGCCGAGGAAGTTGAAATTCCGGCCCGTAGGAATGATGTGGAGCATCGTGACGCGCCGCAGCCAGCCCCAATGCAGCGCCCACGAGAAGAGCACCCGCGTGACCACCATGGCGGAAAAGACCGACGCGATGACGCCGACAGTGAGCGTGACGGCGAAGCCTTTCACCGGGCCGCTCGCGCGCCAGAAGAGGATCGCCGCAGTGATGAGCGTCGTGGCGTTGGCGTCGAAGATGACGGTGAACGCTTTGTCGTAGGCCGCTGAAACCGCCGAACCGAGGCTCTTGCCGGCGGCCAATTCCTCGCGCAGGCGTTCGTAGATGAGCACGTTTGCATCGACAGCGAGGCCGATGGTGAGGATGACGCCCGCGATGCCCGGCAGCGTCAGCACGAAGTTGAACATGGACATGCAGCCGAAGAGCAAAATGATGTTCACCAGCAGCCCGACGATGGCGATGAGGCCAGCGAAGCGGTAATAAACGGCGACAAAGAGCAGCACGAGCAGCAGGCCGCCCACGCCCGCTAAGATGCCGCTGCG
>CAXSDZ010000281.1:0-4874 GCA_964235505.1 uncultured Chthoniobacteraceae bacterium | reverse complement strand
GAGGAAGCGCTGCGCTCGCTTTCGATGCGGACAGGAGTTTGCAGCGGATTTTGCAGCGCGCTCGCGAGGTTTTGCGCGCTTTTCTCATCCATGCTGCCGCCGGAAATCTGCGCCTGGCCGCCGTAGATGGGACCGTGGGTGACGCCCGGCGCCGAGATGACTTTTCCATCGAGCACGATGGCCATTTGCGACTGTTCCTCGAAGACCTGCTTCGTGAGGTCACCGAACTGCTTCCCGCCTTCGCTGTCGAAGTTCAGGCTCACGCCGTAGCCTTCCGTCCCGAAGTAGGAATTCGCGCGCGTGACGTGGCTGCCGGCGAGGTCGGCCTTGCGGCGGACGATGAGGCGGTCATTGAAAGGCTTGCCGCCGCGCTCTTCGTTCATCTCCTCCAGACTGTAGCCGGGCGGGATCACACCCTGGCCAGCTTCCAGCCCGGCGATGATGCTGCGGCTCTGGGGATGCACGAGCTTGAACTCGAGCTTCGCCACTTTCTGCAATTGCTCGCGCGCATCGCGGATCTGCGCCGGATCAAGGCCGGGGATTTGCACGAGGATGCGGTCCTTGCCCTGCGGCGAAATGATCGGCTCGGAAACGCCGAAGGCATCGACGCGCTTGCGGATCGCCTCCATCGCCTGCTCCACGGTGCGCGTATCGATGTCGCGCTTTTCACCCGCGTCGCTGACGCCTGGGATGAGCTGGATGAGAAAGGACGTGCCGCCCTGAAGATCGAGCCCGAGGTGAATTTTGCCAGCGCGGAGGATTTTGCCGGCTGCGTCTTTCACGTCGAAAGGCGGCGTGATCGAGTGGAGGCAAAACGCCACCAGCAGGATGGCGAGCGCGGTGCCGAGGATGCGTTTCGCCCGATCGCTGTCGCTGAAAAGGTAGCAGCCAAACAAGATCAGCAGCGCTAACCCGAGGAAAAAGGTCCCGATGGGAGACATGGCAGGAAGCAGGAGTTGAGGTTCCGAAAAGGATCAGGACTTTGCCGCAACGACGGGGACGACTGCGGCACTCGCGGAGCTCGCGGTGCCGCGGTCCACGATGGCGATGGCCGATTTATCCACTTCGATCTTCACGTTGTCAGCGATTTTGAGGGAAAGCGTCGCGCCGTCCTTCACGTTCGACACGATGCCGTGGATGCCGCCGGAGGTGATCACTTTATCGCCGGTCTTCAGCCCGGAGATCAAGGACTGGAGCTCTTTTGCGCGCTTCTGCTGCGGCCGAATCAGCAGGAAGTAGAAGATCGCGATCATCGGCAGCAGCATGAACATGGGACTGCCGAGCAGGCCGCCGGGCGGCTGGGGCGGAGTCGTGGTCTGCGCGAGAAGAAGGAAGGCGAGAGAGATCATGCGGCTGGATGGTGGAAAGCAGGCGTCCACTTTTCGGACGCCGGAAGGCCCCTGAAAAATGGGGAGCGAAGGTTAAGCGGCGCGTTTTCGTTGTCCAAGGTTTTCCGCGGCGAGGGTGCGGCGCGGAGGGCGCACTGCCCGAGCCAAAGCCATCGGACCTAAAAAGCCCGGCCGTTGATCACGAAGGGCCGCCGCTACTTCAGCGGCCGCGCGACGAGGATGCCGGCATTCGTGCGGAAGCGCGCGAGATACTCGCTGAGCCGTGAGTCGAGCACGACCTTGCCGTAGTTCCGCGGCGCGGAAGCGTGCATGAAATGCAGCACGCCATCGCTTGCGCGCACCGCCATGCCCACGTGCGAAGTGCCGATCTTCCAGCCGTCGTAGGTGGTGATTCCGATGATGTCGCCGCTTTGCAGCTTATCCTCGATGCCCGCGACGCGGTTCTTCGGGATGTGGAAGAGGCCAAGTTTCGCGACGCTGCCTTCCATCTCGCGGATGCCGGTGCGCAGGGCAGGATCGCAGCGCATGTAGCGGTAGGAGCGCCAGTTCACGCTCATCTCCACCGCGGATTGTGGCGCCCGCACGCCGCCGAGCTTCGGCGTGAGATCATCGATTAGGCCGCGCTCTTTATTGTCGTGCAGCCAATCCTCCAGGTAGTGCAGGCGCGAAAGGTAGGACCCGCTGCAGGCGCCGCCGCGGTAGCGATCCTGCTCGATCTTTTGCAGCAGCGTTTCCGGTGTCCACTGCTCGCGCGGCTCATCGAGCATCCGGGCAAAGGCGAGCGAGGTCTCGAAAAATGTCCAGCAGTCGAGCCCATCGAGGTTCGCGGAGGGCGCTTCGATGCGATCGTCGATCTCGAGCGTGAAGCTCTTGTAAGGCGTCCCGGCCAGCGCCCGGCCGACTGCCGCGGTGCGCTCGCCGATCGGGAGCGGCTTCCACGCTTCCGCCTGGGCGACGAGCTGGTCGAACTTCGCGCGGCCTTTGAAGACAGTCTCAAACGGGAGCGCGGCGGGCGCACGGAGCGCGAGCGAAAGGGTGGCAAGGGCGAGAAGTGCAATCCGGCGCATGGCGGCGCTACCGATAGCGGGGGCCGCGCCGGAATTCAAATGGGCGCGAGAGATTTCCGCTGCTCCCGCCCGCTGCGGCCGGCCTTTACTCCCGCACCAGCACCGGCGTGCCGACGGGCGCATGCTCAAAGAAGAGCGGCGCCATGGAGCGCGGCAGGCGCACGCAGCCGTGGGAAGCGGCGGAAGCTGGCACATGACCGGCGTGCATGCCGACCGCGCCATTGAAGCGCAGAAAATACGGCATCGACGCCCCGACGTAGCTCGCACCTTCCGGCTTCGGCTCTTTGCGCACGTCCACGTCGCCGTTCACGACGTCGCCGGACGCATCGACGTATTTACCATAAACCGTGGAGTGATGGACCCGCTCTTTTTGCGTGACGTGGAAAGAACCGCTCGGGGTGCGGAAACCGGGTTTGCCCGTGGAAACGCGTGAAGTGGCGGCAAGCTCCTCGCCTTTGTAGAAGTAGGCGCGCTGATCGGAAAGATCGATGGTGATGTGTGGACTGCCCGCCGCCACTAGGCCCGCCGCCGCTTCCGACGCGCGCTCCGCGTCAGATTTGTGCTTCGGCTTCGCTGGCTCGACTGGGGGCGCGGGAGCGGGCTTTGGTTTCAGCTTGCTGAAGGTCGCGCAGCCTCCCTGCAACGCTGCTCCAGCCAAGAAAAGAATGAGTGCAAACCGGCGCATAAGCATCAGCCGTCCTTACCACAAAGAGGCGGCACGGCAAGACTGCTGCGCGCTGAATGGCAACGCTGAAATAGACTGGAAAAATGGCCCGGTGCGGGGACTGCGACGCCGAGCCGCTCAGCAAGCAGGGTCGCGGGGGAAACCTTTCTTCTTGTGCGCGCTGTCCGCTTGTGCTGGCGCCGAGCTTTGTTAAAGACAACTCGCAGCGGGCCTTGGCACGCTCACCCCACTGCAATGCTCCACTATCTCGCCCAGCACATTCGCCAATGCCACGAGCCTCTCATCGAGCGCTGGATGGTCGCCGTGCGCCGGGAGCCCGACATTCCCACGGCCGATTCTCTCGCCGACGCCGGTTTGCGCGATCACCTGGATGGTCTCCTCGCCGAGCTAGCTGAGCAGCTTTCCGCCGCAGGGCGCGCAGATCCGGAGAATCCGCAGGCGCAACGCGAGGCGCGCAAGCATGGCGATGCCCGCTGGAAGCAGCACTACCGCGTAGATGAACTGCTGCGCGAGATCGCGGTGCTGCGCGCGGAGTTCCTCGCCTTCTTCTCCGAATATCTCAAGGTGCGGCGGCAGATCGACACCGAGGAATTTCTACGCACCGCGCAGATCGTTCACCGCTTCTTCGATTCCATCGCGACCACCTCGGTCGCCTGCTATGTGCAGGAGCGCGAGCAGCAAAGCGGCAACACGCAGCAGGCGCTACAGATGCTCAATGCCACGCTGGCGAAGGCCAATCAGGACTACGAATCCACCGATCAATCGCGCCGCCGCACCCTGCGCACGGTCGCGCATGAGTTGGTGACGCCCGTGAATGCGCTGGGGCTGGGCGTCACTTATCTCGTGGAAAGCGATTCGCCGGTGGAGCGGCAGGAGGCGCAGCTCCTCATCTCCCGCACGCTGGAGCATCTGCGCACGATGCTCGATCAACTGGTCGATTTCGCCCGCGCGGATGGCGGGATGGAGCGGCTGAAGATCGCGGAGTTCCCCGTGCGCCCGCTGTTTGAATACCTCGCCGCCGGCTTCGAGCCGCTCGCGGCCGCGAAGGATCTCGAATTTCAGGCTGAACTGGATCCGGGGCTCGGGCTGATCTCGAGCGATGAAAACAAGGTGCAGCGCATCGCCGTGAACCTGCTCTCCAACGCGATCAAGTACACCGACAGCGGCAGCATCGGGCTGGCGCTGCAAGCGGTCGGGCCGACGCATTGGCAGGTCGTGGTCACCGACACCGGTTGCGGCATCCCGGAGAACGAGTTGATGCGGATTTTCGCGGAGTTTCAGCGGCTGCCGGCGCATAGCGACCGGCCCGGGCTTGGCTTGGGGCTCTCGATCGTCCGCACGCTGGCGGAGCGGCTCGGCGGCGATGTAAAGGTCGATAGCAAAATGGGGCAGGGGAGCCGGTTTACGGTCGTGCTGCCGCGGCGCATTTAGGATTCGCGGAGTCGAGGCATGCGCATCTGGATTGGCACGTCGGGCTACCAGTATCCCGAGTGGAAGGGGAGCTTCTACCCCGAGACGCTGTCGGCGAGCAAGATGCTCGGCTTTTACGCGGAGCGCTTCAACAGCACGGAGAGCAACTACTCCTTCCGGCACCTGCCGAGCGCGAAGACCATCGCGCGCTGGTCGGCGGGGACGCCGGCGGAGTTTTGCTTTAGCTTGAAAGCGCCGCAAAAGATCACGCACTTCGCCAAGCTGGCGAACTGCGCTGACACCGTGCGATTCTTCCATGGCGTGATCAGTCCGTTGGGGGCGAAGCTCGGCGCGGTGCTCTTT
>CAXSDZ010000280.1:0-6060 GCA_964235505.1 uncultured Chthoniobacteraceae bacterium | reverse complement strand
CCGGGCGAAAAGATTCCCGTCGATGGCGAGGTGCTCGACGGCGCGTCCGCGGTGGATGAAAGCATGCTCACGGGCGAGGCGCTGCCGGTGGCGAAAAGCGCGGGCTCGGCGGTGATCGGTGGCACGGTGAACAAGATCGGCGCGTTCCGCTTCCGCGCGACCAAAGTGGGCCGCGACACCGTGCTCGCGCAGATCGTGCGGATCGTTGGCGAGGCGCAGGGGAGCAAGGCGCCGATCCAGCGGCTCGCGGATGTGATCGCGGGGCGTTTCGTGCCAGCGGTGCTGCTCATCGCAGCAGCCGCGAGCCTCGTGTGGTTCTTCGCCGCGCCGGCCGAGCAGCGCGTTTCCATGGCGCTCATCACGTTTGTCTCGGTGCTCATCATCGCCTGCCCGTGCGCCCTCGGGCTCGCGACACCGACGGCGATCATGGTCGGCACGGGACGCGGCGCGCAGCTCGGCATCCTCATCAAAAATGCGGCGGCGCTGGAGACCGCGCACCGCGTGACCACGGTGGTGCTCGACAAGACCGGCACCATCACGCGCGGCGAGCCGCGCGTGACTGATATCGCCGCCAGCGGCATGAGCGAGGCGGAGCTGCTGCGGATCGCGGCTGCCGCCGAGCGCGGGAGCGAGCATCCGCTGGCCGCGGCGATCCTCGCCTCCGCGCGCGAGCGAAGCCTCGATCTGCCGGGGGGGCTGGATTTTGCAGCGTTCCCGGGTCGCGGTCTCGAGGCGCAGGTGGAAGGCCGCGCCGTTCTGATCGGCAATACCGCCTTGCTCCGCGAGCGCGGCGTCGGGTTCAAAGAGGAATCCGCAGAGGCATTCGCAGCAGAAGGAAAGACGCCGCTCTTCGTGGCAGTGGATGGCGTGTTTGCCGGCGTGATCGCGGTGGCCGATGCGCCGAAGGAAAATGCGCGTGGTGCCATCGCACACCTTCACCGCCTCGGGCTGGAGGTGGTGATGCTCACGGGCGACCGCCACCAAACTGCGAAGGCAATCGCTCGCGCGGTCGGCGTGCATCGCGTGCTCGCCGAGATGCTGCCGGCCGGAAAGCGGGACGCAATTTCACAGCTCCAACGCGAAGGAAAGATCGTCGCGATGGTCGGCGATGGCATCAACGACGCGCCCGCGCTGGCACAAGCCGACCTCGGGATTGCGATGAGTCATGGCACGGACGTGGCAATCGAAGCCGCCGACGTCACCCTCCTGCGCGGCGACCTTGCGGGCGTTGCCACCAGCCTCGCGCTTTCCCGCGCCACAATGCGCACGATCCGTCAAAACCTGTTCTTCGCATTCATCTACAACGCACTGGGGATTCCGATCGCAGCCGGTGCGCTGTATCCCCTTACAGGCTGGCTCTTGAGCCCTGTGATCGCCAGCGCAGCCATGACGCTTTCATCCGTCAGCGTGGTCACAAATGCGCTGCGGCTCCGCAGCTTTTCACCGCGCACTCAGTAGGAATAAACGCGCCGGGTGCGATAAGCCGGTGCCGTGTAGTAGCGGCGCTCGCGCACGATGACGCGGTCGCGGTCGTCGTAGTAGCTGCCGCCACGGTTGTAGCGGGCATTGTCGTAGTAGTAGCCCTCGCGATCGGCGAGACCTTGCTCGTAAGCGCGACGGCGCTCGTGCTGTGCCACGCGACCGGCCACGTAGCCCGCACCGGCACCGATCGCCGCTCCGCGCAATGCTCCGCCGCGGCCATTTGCACCCGCCGCTGCGCCGATGCCAGCGCCGAGCAGGGCAGTCTGCCCCGGCGTTTCGCAACTGGAAAAGGCGAATGCGGCGAGCAGGCTCAGTGAGACGGCGGGCAGGATTGTGCGGATGGAAACTTGCATGCTCCAAATTCGGATGGGCCGCATGCCGCGGGTGTGGGTTGCAAGCGGTTTGCAGGGCGCACCTTGGAGAAAGCTGCCTGCTCGCACAGTGCCCACAAGCTTCGCAGGCCTTGCCCCGATGCTCCCGTTGCGACGAGAATGCACCGATGCAAACACGTCGCGCCGCTTCTCAGTCTGCAAATAGGCGGCGGCACTCCAACCCGATGGAAATGGTCGCCGGACTGTAACCGGCGACCGGCTCGCGCAACAAGTTGCTGAGCGGACTTTGCGGCCCGTTCGGAGCCTTACTCCACCGTCACTGATTTCGCGAGATTGCGCGGCTTATCGACGTCGCATCCGAGATGCACGGCGGTGTGATAGGCGAGAAGCTGGAGCGGGATGACGGTGAGCAGCGGCGAGAGGAAGTCCGGGCAGCGCGGGATGTAGATCACATCATCCGCGATCTTTTCCAGCTTGTGGCAGCCTTCGGTGGTGATCGCGATCACCGGACCTTTGCGCGCTTTGACCTCCTCAATGTTGCTCACGTTTTTGTCGAAGACGGAATCCTCCGGCGCGATGAAAACGCTCGGCACTTCCGGGGTGATGAGCGCAATCACGCCATGCTTCAGCTCCGCGCTCGGATAGCCGCTGGCGTGGATGTAGGAGATCTCCTTCATCTTCAGCGCGCCTTCCAGAGCGATGGGGTAGTTGAACTGCCGGCCGAGGAACATCATCGCCTGCGCGTGCGAGTATTTCTCGGCGATGGCTTTGATGCGGTCGTTCTGCGCGAGGATGCTGCGGACTTTGTCCGGGATCGCTTCCATCTCGTCGATGATGTCCAGACCTTGCGACGAGGAGAGATGCCGGATGCGCCCGAGCAGCACGGAGATGAGCGTGAGGATCGTCACCTGGCTGGTGAACGATTTCGTCGCGGCAACGCCGATCTCCGGCCCGGCATGCATATAGACGCCGCCATCGCTTTCGCGCGCGATGGTGCTCGCCACGTTGTTGCAAATGCCGAGCGTGCGATGGCCTTTGCGCTGGCTCTCGCGCATGGCTGCGAGGGAGTCGGCGGTCTCGCCGCTTTGCGAAATGACGAAGACCAGCGTGTCTTTCGGCAGCGGCATATTGCGGTAGCGAAACTCGCTCGCGAACTCCACTTCCGCGGGGATGTGCGCGAGGTGCTCGATGAGATACTCGCCTGTCATCCCCGCGTGCGCCGCCGTGCCGCAGCCGCTCACGATAATGCGCTCGACCGCGCGCAGTTCTGCGTTGCTCATCTCCAGACCGCCGAGTTTTGCGGTCGCCTCTTCGCGCGAAAGCCGGCCGCGCATTGCGTCTCGAATCGTCTCCGGCTGCTCGTAGATTTCCTTGAGCATGAAGTGCGGATACTCGCCCTTATCGACATCCTCCGCCGAGAACTCGACCTTGCTCACCTCGAAGCCGCTCGCGCCGCCTAGCAGACTCGAAATCTCGAACTGATCCCGCGAAACCGTGGCAATGTCGTAGTCCTTTAGATACACGGCGTCGCGCGTGTAGGCGACGATGGCGCTCACGTCGCTCGCAAGGAAGTTTTCGCCTTTGCCCACGCCCAGCACGAGCGGTGAACCGCGCCGCGCGCCGACGATGAAATCCGGCACATCCTGATGCACCATCGCGATGCCATACGTGCCGACGACTTGCTTCAGCGCAGTGCGAAGCGCGCCCACGAGCCGGTCTTTGGAAGGCTCACCGCCCGCTTCGTCGTAGTGTTTGCCGACGAGGTGCGCGAGGACTTCGGTATCCGTTTGCGATTCAAAGATGTGGCCTTCGCGAATGAGCGCCTCGCGCAGTGTGGCGTAGTTTTCGATCACGCCGTTGTGGACGAGCACGAGCCTGCCGCTCTTGTCAAAATGCGGGTGCGCGTTTGCATCCGTCACGCTGCCATGTGTCGCCCAGCGCGTGTGCGAGATGCCGACCTGGCCTTCCGCCGGCGACTCTTTGATGAACTCCGCGAGGCTCGCGATGCGCCCGATGCGCTTGCGCACTTCCAGCTTGCCGCCGTTCAGAACTGCGATCCCCGCGCTGTCGTAGCCGCGGTATTCCAGCCGGCGCAGACCGTCGAGCAGGATGGGAACCGAGTTGGAGTTGCCGATGTAGCCGACGATGCCGCACATGAGAGTTGTAGGATGAAGGGTGAGTGTGGAGTGGCGCCGCTCGCGCAGCGCGGCGACGCTCGCAGAGATTCGCGGGGCCGACAAGCGGTGGGCGCGTTGACTTGGCCGCACCGCGCGATTAGGTAGCGCGAATGATCACGACAGCGGAAATCGAAGAAACGCTCGATCAAGGGCGCTTCGATGCGCTGCAAAGCCGCATGATCGCGAAAGCGCTGGAGCTTTCGCTACGGCGGGAGCGCGAGGAGTTGCAGAAAATTTTGATGACGAAGGAGGATGGCGCCCGGCTGCTGGAGCGGATCACGGAAGGCGAACAGAATCTGCGGGAGCTGATTGCCGGCAGCGAGAAACAGTTGCGGGAGCTCATCGCCCACAATGACCGACAGTTGCGGGAACTCATTGCCCACAATGACCAGCAGTTGCGGGAACGGATCGCTGAAGGCGAAACCCGGCTGCTGGAGCGGATCATCGACGGGGAAAAGCAGTTGGCGGCGCTCATCGCGGAAACCAGAGCGGACATCGCAGAATCCAAGTCAGACATGATCAAGTGGATGTTCCTGTTCTGGGTTGGTCTGGTGCCGATCATCGCAGCGATTTTCAAACTCTTGAAGTAGCCGCATGACGCCTCACGAGCAGGGCATCAAGGTTTTGACGGATGGGAACTTCACACCGGCCCAGGCAGAGCTGATTTTGGAGACTTTCAAGGCCGCGCTGGATCGCGTGGAAGGCAAGCCCGCCGCAAGCGAGACCGATCTTGCACGGCGTCACTTGGAACTCGGGTTTTCGCCCGAAAACTCCGAGGGCCTCTTGAAAGCCGCGGAGCTGAACCGGCGGCGGCAGGAAGAGGACGCCGAGTTTTACGACGCACTGGCGCGCCGCTCGGCGCGCTGACAAAGGAATTCTCCGCTCGGCAGCCGAGCGCGGCGGCTCGTAGCTTCGTTCTCTTTGAACGAAACCTATGAGCCTCCCCCACACCTCCCTCGCCGATAAAACGCTCGCGATCATCATGGGAGGTGGCGCGGGTTCGCGGCTCTTCCCGCTGACGAAAGAGCGCTCCAAACCGGCGGTGCCGCTGGCGGGGAAATATCGCATCGTCGATATTCCGATCTCGAACTGCATCAACTCCGGGCTGCGCCGCATCTACATCCTCACGCAGTTCAACTCCGCGTCGCTGCACAAGCACATCAACTCGAGCTACAAGTTCGACGCCTTTTCGCGGTCTTTCGTGGAGATCCTCGCCGCGCAGCAGACGCCCACCGACACGAGCTGGTATCAAGGCACCGCCGATGCCGTGCGGCAAAACCTGCGCGATTTCCTCCAGTTTCCTTACGAATATTACATCATCCTTTCGGGCGATCAGCTCTACCGGATGGACTTCCGCGAAGTGCTCGATCAGCACATCAAATCGAACGCGGAACTCACCATCGCCACGCTGCCGGTGAAGCGCGCGGACGTGCCGGGCTTTGGTATCATGCACACCGATGCCCAGCGGAAGATCATCCGCTTCGAGGAGAAGCCGAAAGATCCCGCGCTGATCGATGAGCTGCGCATCCCGTCGCCGCTGCTCCAAGAGCTCGGGCTCGCCGCGGATGCCGATCTGTATCAGGCCTCCATGGGCATCTACGTTTTCAACCGCGAAACGCTCATCCGCGCGCTGGACAACGAGCACGTCGATTTTGGCAAGCACGTGATCCCGGAGATGATCCACAACACGCGCGTGCAGGCTTACATCTTCCAAGGCTACTGGGAGGACATCGGCACCATCCGATCGTTCTTCGACGCCAACCTCGCGCTGACCGACGTCCTGCCGCCCTTCAACTTCTTCGACACCGCCTCGCCGATCTACACCCACGCCCGTTTCCTGCCTGCGAGCAAAGTGAACGGCGCGACGATCAAGCAGGCGATCATTTCCGACGGCTGCGTGATCTCCGATGCTTATCTGGAGCGCTCGGTCATTGGCGTGCGTTCCTACATCGAGACCGGCACCACAATCCGCAACTCCATCATCATGGGCGCGGATTTCTACGAAGTGAACCTCGCGCAGCAAACCGGCGGTCCGGGTGTAGGTATCGGCCGCAACTGCGTGATCGACC
>CAXSDZ010000279.1:4409-6112 GCA_964235505.1 uncultured Chthoniobacteraceae bacterium | reverse complement strand
GCGATCGGGATGCGAAGTGTAGCGCACTTCACGCTGAAAAACCCCCGCGAGCTCCGGCGCGAAAAGAACCGCGAAGCGCTGCCGCTCACCCGCCCCGAGCCGGTATGCGCGTGAGCCTTCGATCTGCCAAGGCGCATCCACTTCCACTTCGCCCCGGGCCATGCCGCCGCCGGTATTCATCAGCTCGAGTTCGCGCCGTGCGGTCGCGCCAGCCAGCAGCGGCTCGAAGGTCGTCGTATTGGGAATCACCAGAATCGGCGCGTCATCGACGATGGTGATTCGGACTTCCGCCGCGGCGGAAACTCCGAGCCCGCTCCGGGTGGCATAAGAGAAAGTGTCGCGGGTCACTCCGAGGTCCGCCGGCGGTTCGTAAATCGCGGTTGCCGCGCCTTTGCCGATGGGGCGCGGTTCGCTGAGCCGGCCATGCTCGGGCGCGCTGCGGATGGAGAACTGGAGCGGCTGCCCGAACGTTCCGTAGATGCGCAGCGGAACCTCGAGCTTTGCGCCGCGCTTCACTTTCAAGCTGATCGGCACCGGCTGCGGCGGCGGCGTGGGAAGCGAGGGCTGTTCCTTGCGGCGCTCGCCCTGCGCGGAGGCGGGAGCAGGTGCGCTCAGCAGAAACGCCGCTGCGAGCAGGCAGAAAAGGGCAGGGGCTGGGATACGCACGGGCTGCAAGGATGGCGCGGCGGCGGCGGTGGCGTCGAACTTTTCTGCGCACTCCCACCCGGAGCTGTCGCGGTGGGACAGGAGGAGCCTCCAGACAGGGAAGCCGGGACGCACACCCGCCGCTCCATCACCGATGTGCGACGCGGTCCGAAGCATTGCCGAGGGAAAATCTTCGGCCTTGGGAATCGAGCGTTTGCCTTTGCGTTGCCGACTGCGGGCTGCGCGCAGAATTTCGATTGCCCCTTCCAGCGCCTGCCCGTAAAGAACCTCGCCAATCTTGATCTGACCCGCTTCGACTTCATGCGCACCGCCAGAGCTACCACTTTCCTCGCCGCATGCCTGGCTGTGTGGCTGGGCTTTGGTCCCGCACCCGCTTCCGCGCAGCTTTTCGGGCGCAAACGCGAGCCGATGCGCAGGCCCGGCGAGCTGCTCCACCGGCAAGAGGGACCTAAAGTGGCGAAGGATCTCGAACCGCTGATCAGCGCCAGCAATTCGCGCGTCGTTATCTCGCTTTCCAAGCAGCGCGCGTGGGTCATGGCCGGGGAAAACATCTACATCGATACGCCGATCTCCAGCGGCAAACGCGTCGGGATGACGCCCACCGGCAGCTTCCACGTCCTGGAGAAGGATCCCGATCATCACTCCAGCATCTACGGCGATTTCGTGGATCGGCAGGGCCGCACCGTGCGTGCGGGCGTCTCGATGAAGGTGGACTCCGCGCCTAGTGGGACGCGGTATGTCGGGGCGTCGATGCGCTGGTTCATGCGGCTCACGGATGGTGGTGTCGGGATGCACGTCGGCATCCTGCCAGGCTACGCGGCGTCGCACGGCTGCATCCGGCTCCCGTCCGATATCGCAAAGCTGATCTACGACAAAGTGAAGCCCGGCACGCCGGTGACGATCGAGCCGTAACGTTGCCGGCCCGTTTGGATTCCCGCCGGTGGGCGGAAGAAAGCAGGGAAGCGTGCGGCGCAGCATTTCTCGCTTCGCTCAATGATCGTGGCCGCTGCCAGGGATCCGTGCCGCGGTGGTCGTCC
>CAXSDZ010000279.1:2893-4399 GCA_964235505.1 uncultured Chthoniobacteraceae bacterium | reverse complement strand
CCTTCGCGCAAGCGTCACGCGGGCGCGGTTTCCGCGAGCGCGCGCCGCAGCAGATTGAGCGCGGTTTGTGTGGTGAGGTGCTTGAAATTTTCGCGGTCGGTGGGAAAGCGGTGCTGCTCCACGGTGCTCGCGCCGCGTCGGCTGGCGAGGGCGATGAACACGGTGCCGACCGGCTTTTCCTCCGAGCCGCCGCCGGGCCCAGCGATGCCAGTCGTGGCGAGCGCATAATCGGCTCCCGAGACACGCAGCGCGCCGGCAGCCATGGCCGCAGCAACCGGTTGACTCACGGCGCCGTGCTCCGCGATGAGAGCCGCGTCCACGCCGAGTGCGCGCGTTTTTGCCTCGTTGGCATAAGTGACGAAACCGTCGGTGAACACGGCAGAGGCGCCGGGCACATTGGTCACGCGGTTCGCGAGGAATCCGCCGGTGCAGGACTCCGCCGTCGCGAGCTTTTCGCCGCGCGCGGCGAGCAGATCGACCACCACTTTCTCCAGCGCCCGCCCATCGGCGGAGACGATGTGCGGCGCGAGCTTTTCCATCACGATCCGCTCCGCGGCGGCGAGCTGCTCCTCCGCGCCGATCGTGCGCAGATCGACCTCGCCGGGCCGCGCGCAGTAGCCCAGCTCCACGCCGAGCCCGAGCAGCGCCTCGCCCACGAGCTCCTCCACGTGCGACTCGCCCAGTCCCGCGATGTGCCACGTGCGGATGCCGAACTCCGCCTTCGCCGGCACGAGCGCACGCAAGTTCGGCAGCACCTCATCGCGCACCATCGTGTGCAGCTCGCGGGTCGGCCCGGGGAGGAGGAAGACGTGGAGCGTGGAGCGTGGAGCGTCGAGCGACTGCGGATCGACACCCACCCACGCACCACGCTCGACGCACCACGCTCCACGTAAATACAGGCCGGGTGCGGTGCCGTGGTGATTCACCAGCACAGTCGCTTCGCGCGGGCGCTGCGCCTGCCGGCCTACGCGCTCGCCGATCGTGAGCCCGCGCCGCACGAAGCGCTCGGTGATTGCGCGCATGATTTCCTCATCATGCACCAGCTCCAGCCCGAGCAGCTCCGCCGTGATCTCGCGCGTGATGTCATCCGTCGTCGGCCCGAGCCCGCCAGTGACCAGCACGATCCCCGCGCGCGTGAAACTTTCCGCCAGCGCCTCGCGGATCGGCTCGCCATCCGGCACGGCCACCTGCCGCGCGATCCGCAGCCCGAGCGGGAAGAGTGCCTCCGCGAGAAAACGGACGTGGGTATTCAGGACGCTGCCGAGGAGCAGCTCGGAGCCGGTGTTGATGAGTTCGACGGTCATGGAGTGGAAGGTGGGAGTGAAAGTGACATGTCGCTGTCAACGCGCGGTGCTTCCGCTGTGGCACTCCACCTCCGTTTTCACTTCCCGCTCTCCCGCAGCGCGCGCGTCCACTCCGCGACCTTTGCGGCGAGCGGCGGATCGGTCTGCTCGGCGATGTAGAAGATGTTGGTGAGCATCCGCAGCAGCATCTGGCGCGGGGTGG
>CAXSDZ010000279.1:0-2883 GCA_964235505.1 uncultured Chthoniobacteraceae bacterium | reverse complement strand
AGATGTTGCGGCGTGAGGACGAGGTTCTGGCCTTCCATCATCGCGGCGCATTCCTCCAAGCCGATCCTTTCGCCGCCGTGAAAGGGATCGAAAAACACGTTTTCGTGCCGGGCGAGGAAATGGCCGGGCAGGCTGACGCCATCGATCTGGATCCCGGCGCGGCGACCGATGAGCATGTAAATCAGCGCGAGTGAAATGGGGATGCCGAGGCGCGAATCGAGCACGCGCGGGAGCAGCGAATTGTCGATGCTGTAGTAATCCCCGTCGTTCCCGCGCAGCCGCATTTCCTGGCCGAGATATTCGGACACCACGCGCACGCGTTCGGCTTTGCTCCGGGCATTGGCGAGCCGGCCGGCGACTTCGCGGCCCCAGATGTCGAGCGTTTCGCGCTGACGCGAAAAGTCTTCGCCTGGCGCCAGCGCCGAGGCCAGCGCCCAGCTCGCCCCTTCCAGATCGCCGTGCTCGCCAAACTTCTCGCACATCTGCGCAAACGCGCTCTCCGCCGTGCCTTTCGCAAGGTCAGCAATGAGCGCGCCGAGGTGCTGCGCAGCTCGGCCTTTGGCTTCAGCATGAAGCGCACGGAGGCTGGTGAGAGATTCAGTTTCGGCGAGCTTGCTCTGCACGAGCGCCACCGTCGCCGCATCGTCATCGTCGAGCAGGCGGAGGATGGCGGAGGACTGGTCGTGCATGCGACGGGGAGTGTAGCGCGGCGCGGCGAGCCGTCGAGCGGGGGCGACCCGGAGGGGGCATCTCGCCTAGGGTGGGTGTCCCGCCCGCCGCGGTTCGCGTTCTGCGGAACACCTTGCAAATGTCATCGAGCGCCCAGCTCGAAATGGTGCATCTCTGTGCTGAGGAGTGTTGCCCGCGGGACGCGCGCACCGGCAGGCGGGATGCCCATCCTACCCGGTGCCGCTAGCCCCGCCCCGCCTCCACACTCTCCACCTCACCCGGCTCGCACCGGACGGAAAAATCGATCGGCCGACAGCACACGGTGCAGTCTTCCACGGTGACGTGATCGCCCTGCGAAGTATCGATCGTGATCGCCCATTCTTCGCCGCACCACGGGCAGGAGACGTCGGTTTGCACGAGCCAGTTCATGGCGGAAAGAGCGACTGGACAGCGCGTTCGCAGCCGCTTACTTCGCGAGCATCTCTTCTGGCAAGGCCAGCCGCGGCGCGTCACTCCAGAGATCTTCCAGCGCGTAAAAAGCGCGCTTTTCCTGATGGAAAATGTGGACGAGCACGTCGCCATAATCGACCACCATCCACTGGCTCGCTGGGTAGCCGTCCACGTGGAGCGCGCGCACGCCGTGATCTTCGCGCAGCTTGTCCTGGATTTCGCTGCTGATCGCTTTCAAATGCGGTTCGGAGGTTCCCGAGCAAACCACGAAAAAGTCCGCGACGGTCGAGATGCCGCGCAGGTCGAGCGCCAGGACATCCTCCGCCTTTTTGTTCGCGGCAAAATCGGCGCAGAGCGTAGCGATGCGGTCAGATGCCAGCTCGGGCCACGGAGCTTTGGCTGCCGTCGGGGTGTCCTGGAGGTCGGAGATAGAGTCGATGTTGTTCAATGAAAGCGAGGACCGTTGCGGGCACTAGATACCGGATGGACGCGCCGCGCGCAACCCGCTCGCGCACTTCCGTGGCGGAAAGATCGAGCCGCCGGCGCAGCGTGGGAAAGGCGTGCGCCGACTCATCTTCGCCCCGGCCGAAGACCACAAACTCCACGAGCTTCCGCAACTCTTCGATCCGATGCCACGTGTGGAGCTTGGCGAGGTGATCGTGGCCGATGAGGTAAAAAAGCTGTGCCTCCGGCCAGCGCGCGCGAGTCGCCTCGACGGTGTGGATGGTGAAGCTCGGCCCGCTGCGCGCGAGCTCGCTCGGGTCCAGCTCGAAGCGCGGCTCGCCCGCAATCGCCGCCGCGACCATCGCGCAGCGCAGCTCCGCCGGGGCCGGGGAAGTGTCTAGTTTGTGCGGCGAAATGGCCGCCGGGATGAAAACGACGCGATCCAACGCGAGCTGCTCGATCGCATCGCGCGCGAGGATCAGGTGCCCGTGGTGGATCGGATCGAAGGAGCCGCCGAAGAGCGCGAGACGCATGCCGGGACAAGCGTGGAGCTACGCCGGAACTATGGTCGAAACCGCGGAGAGCAGATCGCTTGGGGCAACGAAGGTGATGAGATCACCAGCCTCCGCCATTTGCTCGCCGCTGCGGATGTAGTGCTCCAACCCTTTCGGCTCTGGGATTGGCTCCTCAGCCTCACTCATCCCTTCAAAATGGAACGCGAGCGCCGAGCGCATCTCATCGAGTGTCGCTTCGACCGTCGGCCCGGTCGCTACGCAACCCGGCACATCCGGGGAAAACGCGCCATAGCCAGTCTCGCTGCGCTCAAGGACGATCAAATAGTGCTCCATAGAATCACCGGAGTCCGGCTTGTTTGAGAATACTCTGCTGCGTCTTTTTCGGTAAGTCATCGTTCAAATTCCCAGCGACAGTCACCGTGCCTGCTTTGGTCCGATGGTGAAATTGATGATGGCTGCCGCGGGTCCGCACTAGAAACCAGCCATCTTCCTCGATGAGGCGGAGGATTTCACGGACCTTCATGGCAGAGTAAAAAAACGCGATCCGACCTTCGGTCAATCCAGCAGATGTTTCCGCCACCTGCCCGCAAACCGCGACGCATTCCTCCCACCCGGCGATGCTCTTCCACGCGAGGGTGTCTCTTGCGCGCTGCGCGCGGATGGTGCGGGCGAAGAGATAATCGCGCCAGCGGCTCCGCGCTTCCGTGCTGTTCACACATTCCGCGTTCGACTTTACAGCATTCGTCATTCGTCATTCGTCATTTCACATGCCTTCCTCGCCTCTCGGCCAGCTCCTCCTCACCGG
>CAXSDZ010000278.1:351-6153 GCA_964235505.1 uncultured Chthoniobacteraceae bacterium | reverse complement strand
ATCGACGCTCGTGAGCAGGATCAGGCGATCCGCGCGGGCGAGCATCGCGACTTCGGCAGAAAGGCGGTCGTTGTCGCCGAAGCGCAGCTCCTCCACCGCGACCGAGTCGTTTTCATTGATGATCGGCACCACGCATTTCCGCTCGAAAAGCCGCTCCAGCGTGTTGCGCGCGTTTGCGTGGCGCGTGCGGGAATCGAGGTCGCCGTGGGTGAGCAGGAGTTGCGCGACGTTCAGCTCGTGCGCGGCAAACATGCTGTCGTAGAGCCGCATCAGCTTCGATTGGCCGACCGCGGCACACGCCTGCCGCGCGGCGAGATCTTCCGGCCGCTCGTGCAGCCCGAGCGCGCCGAGGCCAGCAGCGACCGCGCCGCTTGAGACGATGAGGCACTCGTGTCCTGCGCGCACCTGCTCCGCGACTTCACTCGTGAGCCGGCGGAACTGCGCTTCATCGAGCCCCGTCCCTTCCGAGTTCGCGAGGATGCCGGAGCCGAATTTCAGAACGAGCCGCATGGAAAAAGTGAAATATGAAGTCGCCAGCTGCGCGAATAGCGGATGCTTTCTTTCACCGCAGAGGTCGCAGAGAACGCGGAGGGGCGCAGAGAAGAGAAGAAGAAAACCATAAAGAGTAAAGTTTCCCGACTCCGTCTCTGCGCGCCTCCGCGTTCTCTGCGCCCTCTGCGGTAAAGTCCGGCGTGAGAAAGCCCCGAGGCTCGGGTTCTTGGCAAAATCTGGCGTCTGCCTAACCCCTCACAACTGCCCCTCGACGGGCGCCTGCACGGCTTGCGCCGGCGCATCCACCGGCTTGCGATGGCGGAGTTCATCGAGCGTGATCTGGCGGCTGCTCCCGATGTCGTGCCGGAAGATGCGGGACTGCTCCGCCGCAAAGCCGCGGTCAAGCACGTTCATGTTTGCCTCGTCATTGATGCGCAGCGAGCGGGAGTCCCAGTTTGCGGAGCCGATGGAAACGAAGAGATCGTCGGCGATCATCAGCTTCGTGTGCGTCATCGTCGGTGCGTATTCGTAGATTTCCACGCCTGCCTCCAGCAGCCGCGGCCAGCGCCGGCGCGACCCGCGGCGCACGGCCTTCTGGTCGATGTGCTCGCCCGGCATGAGGAGCTGGATCTGCACGCCGCGACGCGCGGCAGCGATGAGCGCTTCGAGGGTTCCGTTGTCCGGGAGAAAATATGGAGTCTCGATCAAAAGCGTGCGCTGGGCAGATGCGATCACGATGCGGTCCATCCACTCCACGCGGCGGCTTCCCTGCTCCGGCGAGGAGGCAAATGCGCTCGCCTGCAGCGACCCGGCGGGCGCGAGCGGCGGGAAGTAATCCGATCCGTGCAGGAGTTCGCCGGTGTTCTCCATCCAGTTCTCCATGAAGATAGCCTGCAAGGCCGCCACGATCGGACCTTCCACCCGATAGTGTGTGTCGTGCCAGTGCTCCGGCGCTTCGGCCTGCCCGGCCCATTCATCGGCAATCCCGAGCCCGCCAGTGTAGCCGATGCGGCCATCCACCACGAGCAGCTTGCGGTGCGTGCGGTGGTTGCGATTGCGCAGGCCGAGGAGGATGGGGTGATAGGTGACGATCTGCGCGCCGGCGTCGCGCAGCATCCCGCGATACGCGCGAAAGCCGCGACCGCCGAAGGCATCGACGATGAGATGCACCTTCACTCCCGCGCGAGCCCGCTCGGCGAGCGCTTCGGCGAAGTCGCGCCCGACCTCGCTTTTCTCCCACACAAAGGTCTCCAGCGTGATCGTGCGGCGCGAGGAGCGAATCGTCCGCAGCACGTCGGGCAGGATCCCGGAGCCATTCTCCAGCGTGGTGATGCGGTTGCCGCCAGAGAAGGGCGGCCCGACGACATGGCCCATGACCTGGCGGAATTCCGCGCTGCCGATCGGCGCGACCGAGGCAGGCGTTTTGATGCCTTTGCCCGGCGAGATGCAGGCGGAGAGCAGCGAGGCGGCGAGGAGCGCGAGCGGGAAACGGATGGGCATGGGAGAATGGCGGGCGGGCACGAGTGGAACGCGCTTCCTCCGCAAAGCGCGCGCCAACTTTGCACTTTGATCGCGCAAGCGCGGCCATCTACTGTCCGCGTCCCACTTCGCACCATGAGCAGCAGCGACCTTTTCCCACGCCTCGAAGCCGCCGCGCAGGCCGGCCATCTCCTCGGAGGCACCGCGCGCAATCTCCGCCAAATGCTGGAGCGCAGCACTTCGCCGAGCGATCACCACAGCGTGGAAGAGCTCGTGGCAGGCGAGCAATGGGCGGAGCTGAATGACCGCTTTTATACGACGCTCGTCTTTGGCACCGGCGGTCTGCGCGGGCGCACGATCGGAAAGGTGGTGACCGTCGCGGAGCAGGGTGAGCCGCAGGCGCTCGGCCGGCCGGAGCGCCCGTGCGTCGGGACGAACGCGATGAACTATTTCAACGTGAGCCGCGCCACCCAGGGGCTCGTGCTTTATGTGCAGGATTTCCTGCGCAGCAGTGGCAGCAGCGCAAAGGCGAAGATCGTGGTGGCGCACGACACGCGGCATTTTTCAAAAGACTTCGCCACGCTGGTCGCCGATGTCGCCACGCGGCTCGGCTGCGATGTCTGCCTTTTTGAAGGGCCGCGCTCCACGCCGCAGCTTTCCTTTGCCGTGCGGCAGCAAAATGCGGATGCAGGCATCGTCCTCACCGCCAGCCACAACCCGCCGCACGACAACGGCTACAAGGTCTATTTCAACGAAGGCGCGCAGGTCGTGGAGCCGCATGCGAGCGGCATCATCAAGCGCGTGAGCGCGATCGAGAGCGACGTTTTCGAGCCGGTGGCCGAGCCGGAGCGCGGCACCGTGACGGTGCTCGGGCACGAGGTGGACGAAGCCTACATGGCGCGCCTGGAAACGCTGATCCTCGATCGCGAAATGGTGCGGCAAGCTAGCGGGTTGCGCATCGTTTTCACCTCCATCCATGGGACGGGTGGCGTCATCACCAAGCCGATGCTGGAGCGGCTCGGCTTCCGCTATTCCACCGTGCCGGAGCAGGAAGAAATGGACGGGCGTTTTCCCACCGTGAAGTCGCCGAACCCGGAAAACGCCGACGCGCTCGCAATGGCGATCGAGCAGGCGCAGCGCGAAGGCGCGGACCTCGTGATCGCAACCGATCCCGATGCGGATCGCATGGGCGTGGCGGTGCGCAACCGCACGGGCGAGATGGAGCTCTTCACCGGAAACCAGATTGGTTCGCTGATGGCCTGGTATCGCGTGAAAACGCTGCGGGAGCAGGGCGTCATCACGCCGGAAAACGCGAGCCGCTGCGTCATCGTGAAGACTTTCGTGACGACCGATCTGCAAAAGGCGATTGCCGAGCGCAACGGTCTGCGCTGCGTGGAAACGCTCACCGGCTTCAAATACATCGGCGCGAAGCTCGGCAAATATGAGGCGGCACTCGGACCGGAGGCGGGCGGCGCTTATCGCCAGCTCGCTGAAAGCGAGACGCGTGCGCGGCGGCTCCAGCACTCGTCGTTTTACGTCTGCGGCGGGGAGGAAAGCTACGGCTACTCGGCGGCGGATTTCGTCCGCGACAAAGATGCCAACGGCGCGGCCGTAGTGTTCGCAGAAGTCGCTGCGTATGCAAAAACGCGCGGCCTCACGCTCCCGGAGCTGCTCGACGAGGTGTATGCGGAATACGGCTTTTATCTGGAGAAGAACGGTTCGCTGACCTTTGAAGGAGCCGAGGGCGCGCTGAAGATCGCGCGACTCGTCGCCTCGTATGCGCTGCGTCCGCCGGCGGAAGCGGATGGCGTGGCGGTGGCGCAGGTGCGCAACTTCGCCGCCGACACTTTCCACGATGTCGAAGGCGATCTGATCCCGAAGGAAAACATGCTGATGATCGACCTTGCCGATGGCCGGCGCGTCGCAGTGCGGCACGGAGCCAAAGATCAAGTTCTACCTGTTCGCGCAACGCGCGGCGGATGGTGGAAAATGTTTCGATGCGGAGCAACTCGCGGCGATCAAGCCGTTCGTGAAGCAATCGCTGGAGGCGTTGTGGGAATGGGTGCAGCGCGATGTGGAGCAGCGCTTAGCCGCATAGGCACCAAGCTCCAAATCCGAAGTCCGAATGTCGAAATCCGAAACAAATCCGAAACGTTAGAAATCTGGAAACGAGCGGCTTTGTGAACGGGACGTTTTCTTCCTTTTCCCCATTTCACTTCTTTCAAGTTTGTTTCGGATTTCGACATTCGGATTTCGGATTTTCCCCCACCTATGTCTCGTGAAATCAATTTGGACGGCGTCGAGATTTCGATCTTGAAAGCGATCGGCGTCGGAGGCGGTGAAATCTCCGGCCAGCAACTCGTTTCGCGCGTGCCGCACCTCGCCTACGCGGAACTCGTGGACTCGCTGAAGGGCATGATTTCGCTCGGCTATGTCGTCTCGGACAAGCAGGCATTCCGCAACCCGGACGAGCTGGATGCCGTGCGAGTCCACATCAACTCAGGCTATTCACGGGAGCTGAAAGACGCGATGGATCCGCGCCCAGAAAAAGCCAAAAGCAAGCGGGTGCGACGTGAGTGACGGGAGCGTGGAGCGTGCGGCAGTCGTCGCTCCGCAGACGCTCCACGCTCCACGCTCCACGCTCCACGCGCTCTGGCCTTGGGCCGCGGCGGTCGCGACGCCCGTGTTGCTGGTGCTGACTCTGCCGCCGTTTGATCAAGGCTGGCTCGTGTGGATCGCGCTCACACCACTGATTTGCGCCGTGTGGTTTGGAAGCAGGAATCGCGGTGCGCAGAGCGTGGAGCGTCCGGGGGATGCCGCTCCGCAGCCGCTCCACGCTCCACGCTCCCCGCTTCATACTTCCCTCCTCGGCTACGTCGCAGGTGTTGTTTTCTTCACCGTCATTTTCCATTGGCTGGCCACGCTGGCGCCGCTTTTCCACAGCTCGGGCCTCATCGCGATTCCGCTGCTGCTGGCGCTTTTCCTCGGACTCTATTTCGCCTTTTGGACGTGGTTCATCGCGCGGTTGCCGGAGTGGATCGGGCAGCGCGGGATTGGCGGCTCGCGCTTCTCGTCTTCTTCAAGAAACCTCGCGATCGGCGCGCTGGCGGCGTGCGCCTGGCTCTTTTATGGCTTCGGCTGGAATGGACTCGGTGTCGCGCTGCACCGCGATCTGCCGATGATCCAGATCGCCGATGTCACCGGGATCTTCGGCCTCACCTGGCTGGTGGCATTTTGCAACGTGATGGTGGTGATCATCGTCCGGCGCATCCTCGATGAGATCGGGCCGCAGTTCATGAAGCGCGGGCGGTGGGAGTTTTCCTTCACGATGGCGCTGGTCGCGATCGTCTTTTCCTACGGGGTGCGCGCGCTGCTTCGCGAAGCGCCGGGCCCGCCCGCCATTCCGCTGCGGGTCGCCGCGATCCAGCCGAATATTCCGCAGGAGCAGAAGTTCGACGCAGAGCAGGAAGACGCCGTCTTCGAGCAGCTCGCAGGGCTTACGCAGCTCGCCGCGGCGGGCAAGCCGGACCTCATCGTGTGGCCGGAAGCAGCCACTCCTCGCGGCATGTTTGCCGACGAGGCGAACCGCGACTTCGTGCTCGGGCAGGTGGCGCGGGGCGATTACGATCTGCTCATCGGCACGCTCGATTACGAGATCGATGCCGACGATCCCGAGCGCGTCCGCGAGTTCAATGCCGCCGCGCTGCTGAGCGAGCACGGCACCGTGCGACAGGTGTATCGCAAAATGCACCTGGTGCCGTATGGCGAGTTTCTGCCGCTCCGCGCGTGGATGCCGAGCTTCGTGCAAAACCTCGTGCCCGGCGACATGGA
>CAXSDZ010000278.1:0-341 GCA_964235505.1 uncultured Chthoniobacteraceae bacterium | reverse complement strand
GAGGAGTGGACGGTGCTGCCGATGCCGCACCCGTCCGCGCGGCTCGGCGTGCTGATCTGCTTTGAAGATACGCTCGGCGATCTCACGCGGCGCTTTGTGGTCAATGGCGCGCAGGTGCTGGTGAACATTACCAATGACGGCTGGTTCGCGAAGTCGCCCGCGGCCGAGCAGCACCTGGCGAATGCGGTCTTCCGCGCGGTGGAAAACCGCCGCCCGCTGCTGCGCTGCGCAAACACCGGCGTGACGTGCTCGATCGATCGCGCGGGGCGAGTCGATCGCAAGCTGCTGCGCCCTTTCGAGCAAGGCTTCGCCACTTGGAACCTCGACCTTTCTCCCCGGCC
>CAXSDZ010000277.1:5905-6157 GCA_964235505.1 uncultured Chthoniobacteraceae bacterium | reverse complement strand
CGGCTGCCACGATCGGCGCGCGCGTCTGCCTCGCCGCCCGCCGCCACGGCCTGCTCACCCGCCCGATCCGCGACACGCTCGTGCTGATGCCGCCCTATTGCACCACGCCGGAGCAGCTCGCATCCGCAGTCGATGCGCTGGCATCCGCAATCGGTGAAACGTGCGACCACGCCAGCTCGTTGGGATGATCCTGCGCAGCGGCTGAGCGTTTCGGGCAACCAGCGCTAGCTGCGCTGATTACGAAAAAGCATC
>CAXSDZ010000277.1:5317-5895 GCA_964235505.1 uncultured Chthoniobacteraceae bacterium | reverse complement strand
TCCTCGTGTCTGACAAGCTCACACCCGGATGAACTTCGCGGCGAACGCGCCGTCCACCCCATCGGCGAAGGGCAGCGTGCGGCGCGATTCCACGTGCTGCAGTTCGGGAAGGGCGGCGAGCGCTTGCTGCACGAGTCCGTCATTCTCCTCCGGCTCAAGCGAGCAGGTGCTATAGACCAGTGTGCCGCCGGGCTTCAGCGCGGCGGCGGCGCGGCGAACGAGCGCGAGCTGCTGCGCGGGCATGCGCAGGAAATCCTCCTCGCTCAAGCGCCAGCGCACATCGACGCGGCGTCGCAGCACACCGGTATTTGAGCAGGGCGCATCGACCAGCGCGCGATCGAAGCTGCCCGGCGCGATCGGCCCGCCCGCTTCTGGCGGCAGCATCGCGTCGTGCTGCACCGCGAGGGCCACAGTGGTGCCGAGCCGGGCGAGATTTTCGCGCGGCCGCTCCACGCGGGAATCGTAAAGGTCGCACGCCACGATCCGGCCTTCGTTCTGCATCCGCTCGGCAAGGTAGGTGGTCTTGCCGCCAGGCGAGGCGCAGGCGTCGAGCACGGTCTCTCTGGGCTGCGGATCGA
>CAXSDZ010000277.1:0-5307 GCA_964235505.1 uncultured Chthoniobacteraceae bacterium | reverse complement strand
GTAGCAGAGCCCTTCACTGAGCCATGGAAACGGGAGCGAGCGCACCTACAGCGCGTGTGGGTGCGCCGGTGTCCGCACCGCCCCGGGCGCACTGCGCAGCAGCTCTCCGACGGTGAGTTTCAACCCGTTTGCGCGGACATAAACCTCCGCCGGCTGATTGTTCCAGCGGCAAAGAGCCGCCGCATTTTCCGCCCCGAACTGCGCCTCCCAGCGAGCGATCAGAAACTCGGGATGCGATGTCCGCACTGCCAGCGGAGCCGCCGCAAGGAGCGCGGAAAGAGCATCCTTTTCCCGCGAAGCGCGGCGCAGCACGGCATTCACGAGTCCGCGCGCGTGGCCGCCGAGCGCCACGGTTTCATTCACCGCGGCATGCGGCGCGGTGCGCATGTGGAAAAGCTGATAAAGCCCCAGCCGCAGCACCGCGCGGACCTGCGGATCGAGCGCACCGCTGCGGAGCCGGGCGATGAGGAAATCCAGCTCGCTCAAATTTCGCAGCACGCCGAAAAACGTCTCCATTACAAAAGCGCGATCCATGGCGCCGAGCCGATCGGCAGCGAGGGCACGGTGCAGGATGTCGTCGGAAAAGGAGCTGCCGCGCTCCCATTCCAGCAGGGCACGGAGGGAAGTCTGGCGCGGGTTGGCGGAAGGCATGGCGGCGCGGGAAAGGCGCATGCTTGCGCAGCGGCAGGCGGACGTCGAACGCGGAGATCGCGGCACCCGCTTGTCCGCCGCGCCACCATTCACAGCACTTCCAGCGATGCAGCTACTTCACGACCGCCACGCCGCGGCCCACGCCATGATACGTGAAGCCCAGCTCGCGCATCATCTGCGGATTGAAAAGGTTGCGGCCGTCGAAGATCAGCGGCGTGTGCATCCGCTTTTTCACTTCCTCGAAATCCACGTTGCCAAACTCCTTCCACTCCGTCGCGAGGATCAACGCTTCCGCGCCGTCCACCGCGTCGAGTGGCGTCGCAGCGATCGTTACCTTCGCAGGATCCACCAGCTTCCATTCGACTGCTTTTTCCGCGCCTTTCGGATCGTAGGCGGTCACGTGCGCCCCTTCCTTTGCGAGGCGGTTGATGAGTTCGATCGCAACGGAGTTGCGCACGTCGTCGGTGTCGGGCTTGAAGGTCATGCCCCACACTGCCAGCTTCTTGTCCTTCAAAACCCAGAGCGCCTCGCGCACTTTGTTGATGAAGCGATCGAGCTGGCGATCGTTGATGCTTTCGACCTCTTCCAGCAGTGAAAACGGCGCGCCGAGCTGACGCGCAATGGCGATGAATGCCTTCACATCTTTCGGGAAGCACGAGCCGCCGTAGCCGAGGCCCGCATTCAGGAAATTGCGCCCGATGCGGCGATCCATGCCGATGCCATCGGCGACCATTTCCACGTCCGCGCAGATCGCGGAGACGGCGTTGATGTAGGAGATCTTCAGCGAAAGAAACGAGTTCGCCGCGTGCTTGATCAGCTCGGCCGAGTTCACATCGGTCACGAGGATCGGTGCCTGGAAGGGCTCATACACCCGCTTCATCAGGTCGATCGCGCGCTGCGAGGAGGAGCCGATCACCACGCGGTCGGGGTTCATCAAGTCCGGCACGGCGCAGCCTTCCCGCAGAAACTCAGGGTTGGAAACGACGTCGAGCTCCGCCCCTTTGTTGTAACGGCGGATGGTTCCCTCCACCTTTTCGCCCGTCTTCACCGGCACGGTCGATTTATCCACGACGACGCGATACTGCCCCGGCTTCAAGACGCCGGCGATCTCCCGCGCGACGCGCTCGATGTAAGTCAAATCCACGCTGCCATCGGCCTGCGGCGGAGTCGGCACCGCGATGAAGATTACCTGCGAATGATCCACCCCGTCCTCGATCGAGTTGGTGAAGCGCAGCCGCTTGGCCGCGACGTTGCGATGCACGAGATCCTCCAGGCCCGGCTCGTAGATCGGGATCTCGCCGCGCTGCAGCATGTCCACCTTGCGCTGGTCGTTATCCACGCAGACCACGTGGTGGCCGACTTCGGCAAAGCACGCGCCGGTGACAAGTCCGACGTAACCGGAACCAATGATGCAAAGATCCATTTGTGTGGTGGGCAGAGTATGGGTTGGGACGAAAAAGGGGCGCGACTTAAGCGGAACGCGCAGCGGTTTGCAAAGGGCGAACTTCGCCGCCGCGGCGCACCGGAGACTTAGCGGTTCCGTCCGCTGCCGCTGCCCGTCGTTTGATCGGGATCAAAGGAGAGCGGAAGTTTGATGTTCGGCAGATCCTTCAAGGTAAAGGTCAGGATCAAACCGACGTCGCTGACACCGCGATTGTCCCGCACGAGGAATCCCAGCGAGGCTATCCAGCTTGAAAGGTCGCGGTGCAGTTCGTAGCGCTGCGATTCCAACACGCTATCTTCGAGCTCATACTGCTCGCGGAAGGAGAAACCCCAGTTGTCGCCGACCCGCAGATAGCCGCCAAAGCTCAGCAGGTTCGAGTCCAGGAAGAGTGGATTCCCGCTGATGAAACGGTGTCCGACATTGAGCTGCACATCGCGGTTCACGAAGAAGTTCACCGCAGTGTTCACCTCCGTAAAGCCAGTGTCCAGCAGCGGAAACTGCGAGTCGATCGTGAGCGCCGCCCACGGCAGCGGAATCCAGCGCAGGCGGTTGTGCAGATTGGAAAAGGTGCCCTGATCCGTGAGCGGATCGGCGAGCACGGGACGGTTCTCGGAAAGGTTGCCGGTGCGGCGCACTTCGCTGCCGACGAGCGTTTCCGGGAAGTCCGGGCGGTCAACGTTGATGTCGATGAAAGAGTTCCACTCCAGCCAGTTGAACGTGATGTTATCCCGGCGGGTTTGGAAACGGTTGCGCACCCCGAGCCGCAGCACCGTCCAGTTATCGATGGAATCGATCGCGTTGAACTGCGGGAAGTCGAGCGGCGGCTGCTGCGTCGTCGGTGTGATCCGATCGATCTGGAGCAGGTCGGAAGAGTCCTCGCTGCTATAAACATACGAGAAGTTCATGAACGGTTGGACGATGTGCCGGAGCCCATCCAGACCGAGCTTGCGCGACTGCACCTGCTCGTAGGCTCGCGAAAGCTTGAAGCTCGCCTCGACACCCGCATTTGCCACGACGCGCACCGTCGAACCGCCGTTGCTCAGGCGGCGCTCAAACCGGTTGTCGGTAAAGGCATCTTCGCTGGTGAGAGTGCTTTCGCTTGTCGTGCTTTGCGTCAGGCGATCCTCATAGCTTCCGGTGTCGCTGTAGTAAGTCGCGCGCAGCCCGACACGCGGCACGATGGAGAGCCAGCCGAGATAGGTTTGCGGATAGAGCAGTTGATGGAAGGTATCCACCCGCACAGTATCGAACTCTTCCAGCCGCGCGTTGTTGGCAAAGGTGCGGCTGAGATAGCCGGCGCTGGATTCCCCTTCGTAAAACAAGCCTGACTTGCCAAAGACGGGCTGGCGCTTGATGTCGAGCGAGAGTTCCGGGAGCCGCTCGGTGAAATCGAAGAAATCATTCAGCGATTTTCGGCCCAGCAACGTCACAGTGTAGTCTTCGTCCCATTTGGTGAGAGCAATCATGTTATCCGGGTTTGGATTGCGCCGAAACTCGCCGGGTTCGAAGTCTTGCAAGAAGCGGGTGTCGCTTAGCTTGTTGATGTCGATGGAGGAATAGATGTTTTCCGTGAGGTAAGTGCGGTCCTGGAGCGAGACTCGGTAGCGGTTCGGGTCGAGCCCTTCGCGAATGGGCTGGAAGCGGGTGCGCTCCAGTCCCGGCTGAGCGTCGTGCAGGTAATACGAGCGGAAGCGGCCCCAGTTCTGTTTACTGGTTCCACTGCTCCAGTCCGAGTCGAAGCCGATGGCCACGCCGCGCTTGCTCAGCAAGTCCAGCCGCAGAGTTCCCGACCAGTTATCAGAAATCGGGAAAGTATAGCGCGTGAGCAGATAGGCGCCGAAGATCGAAGAGTAGCCGGGCGACAGTGAGAAGCTCTGCTCTTGGTTCAGCGATTGGTAGATATACGGGAACCAAAAGACGGGGGTGCGCCCGATGTAGAGCTTTACGTTCGTGAAGATAACGCGGTCATTGGGATAAATGCGCACGCTCTTGGCGCGAAGATAGTAGTCCGGCTTGGAGTTATCACTTGTCGTAAAGACGCCGTCGCGGACTTGGTAGCCATTCGCTCCCAAGGTAGTGAAGGTTTCCCCGGCAAAGTTGAACGGTGGAAAGGCGCCGCGAAAATCGGCGGCGGTGAGCGCCTTGGTTTCGAGGTTATAGACGGCGCGCTCCCCGGTGAAGACGCGTCCTTCGCGATAGATGCGGACGTTGCCTGAAACGAGCACGTCGCGGGTGTCGGGATTATACTGCGCGAAGTCGCAATAGATCGTGGTGGTGCCGTAGCGGATGATGACGTTTTCCTCCGCGACCGCGATGCCCTTCTCGAAGCGCGTTTCCTCGGCGTTGATCTCGATCGGCACGTCGCCAAAGCTGCCGAACTGCGCGCGCGCGGAGACGAGGCAGAAGAGCGAAAACGCGAGGAAAAGCAGCAGCGGTCGTTTCATGAAAAAATGCGGCGCACGGTATCGGAGGGGCGAAAGCGTTGCCAAGGAGGAAAGCGGAGCAGGGTCGAGCACATCTGGGCAGTCGTGCGGCTCTCCAAACTGCACGCGTCACGAGCAGGCGCCCCGCGGCTCTGCCCTGCGCCCGACGCCGGAATCTTCCCCACCTCAAAAAACTGCCAAAGCAACCGTGAGCCGCAAAGTTGGGAGTCCTCGCAGTCTGCCGCGCGGCATTCAGCGTCACCCTCGCAGCTGCGCCACGTCCGCTGCCAGCGTCACATCGCGGGCCGCTGCTGCCCCGACCATAGAGGGAAATGTCTCCTGGCCAGGGGCTGCGCCCGCCTTTGCCAGCACCTCGAAAATCTTGCCGCTTACTACCACCAGAGTTGTCGCTTCCGCAGCCACGGCAGTGAAGGCCCACACCTTGTTGCCGAGCAGCGTCTGGCGGCCGAGCTGCTCGCCGGCGGCGACGGTGCGGAGCGTTGCGCCAGCCTTGTCCAGCAGTTCGATGCGGCCGGATTGCACCACATACAGCGACGAAGCAGGCTCGCCGGAGTGGAAGAGTGAGTCGCCTTTTTCCAGGTGCATCTCCTTTACCACCTGCGTGGGCTTAGGCTGGAAGAGCGCGATGTCGCGCGGGAAAAACAGGTCGAGCGTCCACTCCATCATCACCCGCAATTTCCGCTCCAGACCGGGCAGCTTGCCGAGGTAGATCGTGCGCCACATCAGCCACGCAAAGAAGCCGGAGAATTTGCACCCGAGAATCTCCGC
>CAXSDZ010000276.1:2055-6164 GCA_964235505.1 uncultured Chthoniobacteraceae bacterium | reverse complement strand
CATGAAACTCGGACTCGTGCGCCGCGGCTATTCCGGGACTGGCGGCGCGGAAGCATATCTCAAGCGGTTTGCCGACGGCGTCGCTGCCGCCGGCCACGAGTGCGTCCTCTTCACCACCGGCGACTGGCCGGCGGAGGAGTGGCCATGGGAAATTGTGCGGGTGAAACATGGCGAATCGCCGCTGGAGTTCGCGCTGGAGATCGTGGGGAAACAGCCGGACCAGCGGTGCGATTTCCTTTTCTCACTGGAGCGCGTGCTGCGCTGCGACTGCTACCGAGCCGGCGATGGCGTGCATGCGGCGTGGATGGAACGCCGCGCGCCTTACGAGCCGCGCTGGCGGGCGTGGCTGCGCTCGCGCAGCGGCAAGCACTACGAGCTGCTACGGCTGGAGGAGACGATGTTTCGCGGCGAAGCGGCAGGCGGCGTGATCGCGAACTCGCAGATGGTGAAGGACGAAATCGTCGCGCACTTTGGCTACCCGGCGGAGCGTATCCACGTGGTCTATAACGGCGTGCCCGCGCCGCTCTCGCTGGAGGAAAATGCGGCAGCGCGCGCGGAGGTGCGGGCGGAGCTCGGCATTGCGGAGGGGCAGTTCGTGGCGCTTTTTGCCGGATCTGGCTGGGAGCGGAAGGGGCTGCAATTTGCCGTCGCAGCCATGAACGAGATCGCGCTCACGCAACCCGCCACGCTGCTCGTGGCCGGCAGCGGCCGAGCGAAGCGGATGCCACGCTCCGGCTGCACGCGCTACCTCGGCCCGGTGCCGGGACTCGCACGCTTTCTTGCCGTCGCGGATGTGTTTTTGCTGCCCACGCTTTACGACCCATTTTCCAATGCCTGCCTCGAAGCGCTGGCGGCGGGTTTGCCCGTCATCACCACGAAGGCGAATGGCTTTGCGGAGATCATTCAAAGCGGTGTCGAAGGGGAAGTCGTCGCCGAGCCGGCGGACGTGCTCGGGCTCGCGCGCGCCGTCGAACGCTGGCTGCCCGCCGAGCGCCGCACCGCCGCGTGCGAACGGCTCCGCGCACTCGGGGCGCGCTTTTCCATCGAGGAAAACGTGCGGCAAACGCTTGCGGTGATTGAGGCGATGCGGCGGACGGCGAAGTAGCGGTGCAAAGCTGGCTGCTCTTGCGGGCACGCGTCGACCGAAGCGAGAGGGAAGGGGTGCTGCTTCCGGGAGCGGTTCATTTTCGATAAGACCGCGCAGGAGAAGTTTGGCCCGTCCACTTTCGCGGAGCTGACCAGCCACCTGCACGTGCGGGGTGATGGCGGCGAAAGCGCGGTGCTCATCTGCCGCAGGCTCACCATGGGCTCGTTTGCAGATCAGCTGCTCCCATTCCTCTCTTCGCCGACGTTCCACGAGCCGCACCCCGCGGACGCAGGCGACCTGTCGGCGATCGATCTGGAATACGGCGAATTCACCTGCCCGGTCTGCTGGCTGAAATTCGACCGCGGCGACACCATGAACATCGCGGTTCACGCCTCACTGCGCGGCGATCCGATCCTCGGCGAAGCAGCGATGCAGCGCTTCCACGCCACGCGCTTCAACGACCGCGGCCAGGCCGTCGACCCGATGAGCATCCCCGCGCCCGAGCAGGCTTGCCCGCACTGCCGGCGCAAGCTGCCGCCCGGCTTTCTCGACGCGCCGCACCACATCTTCTCCATCGTCGGCGCGGTCTCCTCCGGTAAGAGCTACTACCTCAGTGTCCTCGTCAAGATGCTGCAAACCACGCTTTTCAAAGAGTTCGGAGTCACCTTCCGCGACGCCGATCCTTCGGAAAACGTCATCCTCAACCAGATGAAGACGCAGCTCTTCTCCGCCTCCACGCCGGAGGAGGCGGTGCTCGCCAAGACCGAGCTGGAAGGCGCGATGGGTGAGACGCTCCCGCGTCTCGGCCGCAAGGTGCGCCTGCCAAAGCCGTTCATCTTCAACCTCTCCGATCCGCGCGACCACGGGCACGATTTCTCCCTCGTCTTCTACGACAACGCCGGTGAGCACTTCGAGCCCACGCGCAACAGCGCCGACTCGCCCGGCGCGCAACACATCGCCGCCGCCAGCGGCATCTTTTTTCTCTTCGACCCGCTGCACAACGCCGAGTTCCGCCGCCTGCTCGCCGGCCTAGAAGACCCGCAACTCGAGTCGCGCCGCAGGGACTATAAGGATGCCCTGCGCGCCGTAGTTCTCCTGCGCGATGAGGCTCTGGATGAACTCGCGCGCGACCCGAACCGGCTCACCGACAGGCACACCGAGGCAGATGAGATTCTTGGTTCACGATTTTGTTTCGGTTGAACATGGGGAGCGCCAAGTGCGGACCGCTCTTCGAGTGGCCAGCAGGGTTTATTGTTTTGGTCGAAGACTCAGCTTGTCGGAAGGGGTTGGTAGGCACAATTCGGGTATTGTCACAGGCATGCTCAGGTATTACCTGGCTCCCATGAGTGTGCTTACCTGCAAACTTCCATCCGCGCTCGACGGTCGTCTGGCCGACTTGGCGAAGCGTCGCGGCGTCCCAAAGTCCGTCCTCGTCCGGGAGGCCATCGAGGCGAAGATCGCCCAGGAAGCAGCGGCTCCGCGCCACAGTCCTGCCTCCTTGCTCGAAGCGCTCGGCGACAGTGTCGGCTCAATCGCCTCTGGCAAGCGGGACCTCGCCAGTAACAAAAAGCACCTCCGCGGTTTCGGCAGATGAAATGCGTCATCGCCGACACCGGGCCGCTCGTGGCCATCCTCGACCGCGACGAACAGCATCATGCGTGGGCCGTGCATGAACTCGCGCGGCTCCCACCCAAGATGCTTTCCTGCGAAGCCGTCCTCGCCGAAGTCCACTTCCTCACGCAAGACCTCCCCACAGCGAAAGACCGCATCGAATGCTGGCTGGCCGACGGCCGGTTGGAACTGCCTTTCACCGTCCGCGATCATCATTCCCTGATTTATGAACTGATGGCCCGCTACGCCAACGTCCCGATGTCCTTCGCCGACGCTTGTCTCGTCCGCATGTCCGAACTCTGGCCCGAAGCCCCCATCTTCACCCTCGACTCCGACTTCCGCGTCTATCGCCGCAACAAGCGCCAGTCGCTGCCTTTGATCTGCCCGTAGTCACATACAACCCGAAATCCTTCCGCCACACAGAACTATGAGCATGTTGCTCGTCCACGAATTACACGAAGCCCGCGACCGCGTTCTCCTCCTTTGCCAAAGCTTAGAGAAAGCTCGCGAGCGCGAGGTGCCCGCATACCGATCATTCCTCGACGCCGAAGTCACCGCGCTTCGGAAAGCTCTCGATGACGCTCATATCCCAGAGCACTACCGCGTCGCTATCGTAGGCAGGTTCAAAGTCGGCAAGTCGTCATTCGTGAACAAGCTGGCCCAAGAACAATTGGCAGGCGTCAAGACCAACCCCGAGACTGCGGCGATCTCAGTATTTCGCTATGCCGACCAAGCCCGGGCCGAGGTGGAATTGGTTAGCCGGGAGTCGTGGGACAATCTCCGGGCGGCCTACGCGGAAAATCCGGAAGACAACGAGGCGAAACGCTACGCCGGTTTTACCAAGTTCAACCATCGCTCTCCCACAAAAGACAAGGAAGGCAAGGAACGGGCGCGCGAGGTAAGCGACCTCACGCGGCTCGAATCAGAGTGGGTAAAGCCCGGCGGGCACGTTCACACCATAGCGGTGGGCGCATGGAAATCGCCAGAGGAGCGAGTGAAATTTCGGCGCGAGGTCGCCAAGTTTACCTCCAGCCAGAAGCCGCTCCATTATCTCGTTAATAAACTCACAATTTATGCGCCGATTCCGATCCTTCGCGATCACATCGAGTTGATCGACACTCCCGGACTTGACGACACGGAACGTTTTCGGGTGCTGCTCACTGAAGAATTAGTGCGCGACGTCGATGCCATCCTCTTCCTTACAACGAGTGGTGCTGCTTACGGTCAAAGCGACAAGGACTTCCTTATTCGCCAACTCCGCCGTCGGCAGATCAAGCATCTTCAAGTTATCGTTACGAAGGCCGATGAGACGTTTGAGAACGCACTGCGCGATGCGGCGGAGGAGGACGACACTCCACCCTCTTACGACGAGTTTCGTGCTGAACAGATTACCCGCGTTCGAGGAGAGATT
>CAXSDZ010000276.1:0-2045 GCA_964235505.1 uncultured Chthoniobacteraceae bacterium | reverse complement strand
AACACTCGACGAGTTACTTGGTTCCAATCAACTGAGCGATGACGAAGGCTACTACTTCATGGAGCAGCTCGAAAGCGTGCCGATCCATTTAATCTCGACGAAGTTTCACGACGCGGGCGAGACAGACCGCGGTGGGATTGATGCAGTGCGCGATGGGCTCTACCGCATCTTGTCCACCAGCCATCGGTTCGAGCAGTCACGACGTGTTCTGACTGAGCGGCTTGATGCCTGCCTCGCTCGCTTACGTGATCGTTTTTCCGAACGGCTAAGCGCGATTGGCAGTGAGTATGACCCAAAGAAAGTCAAAGAAGAGATTGAGTCTATTCGTGCCGCTTTGGGGGAGCACTTAGGTTTTTTCGCTGAAGAGGCTGGGAGGCTCGTCGAGCTTCTCAGCCAGAGGCAAGTCGGTCATTTCAAGGAATTGCCGCTCGCGTTGGAAAACGTCGTTTTGCACGCCCGGGAAGTTCTCGGTGAGACAGAGCGGACGGACATTGGGCGCCATTGGCGCACGCGCCGAGCAGGGTATTGGGGCTACCTCCAAGACCTTCAGGCGCGGATTGCGGACCGCATCTTCCCGGTAGTTGAGTCGCGGCTGAATGAATTGCGTGGTCATCTTGATGAGTTCATGCGGAACCTTGGTGCGCGAGTGGATGCATTTCAAGTTGGCGTGCGGAAGCTGGAGGAAGACCATCAGCTTTCCGGATTGGAGCCGATGGCCCTCGCTGAAGCACAACGGCCCGTATTCGAGGATTTGGAGAAGCGTTTCGCGCTTCTGCGGGAGGCGGAGCGCGATGGCATCATCAACCGGCTCGAAGATTTCGTTACCGCCGAAGTTACAACTCGGCTTGATGAGGCTCGATCATCCGTTTCGAGCGTCGCCGGGGCTGGAACAACAAATCGGCAGGGTCGTGACGTTCAAGACTTCTACGCCCAAGTGAAACTTCTGCTGAGTGAGGCGCTCCGCGAACATCTGGAAAAGCGTATTCACGAGTTCGCAGCCGCGATCATTGAGAATGCCAAATCGGTCGCACCCCGGATTCGCGAAGCGACCTTGGCGATGATTGAGCAGCGAATTCAAGCGATCGAATCTACGCTTGCCATCGCCTCAGAAGGCGAAAAGGCCCGTGTCGTCGCCTACCTTCAAGAGATGCATGCGCTTGCGCGCAACTTCGCGGCCGACCCTGCAACCACGGAGAGAAGCGAGCTGCAGGCAACCTCGCCTGCCCCTCTGACAGGGAGCGAAACCGTGGGCGGGACACCGACCCGTTTGCCTGTTCATTACGAGATCGCCGATGGAGCGACCGGCTACACCTACGAACGCATCTTTCGCCCATACCTCGACGATGCGGAGCTAATTGAAGTCGAAGACTCTTACATTCGGAAGCCCTATCAAGTGGATAACTTCACGCGTTTTTGTGCGCTTGCTCTACGGCTTGGAGGGATTAAGGAAATCCGGCTCAAGACCGGAACTGCGTTCGGCGAGGACCTTGATGAAGCTGACAGTCGGCTCGAAACCCTTCGTCGCGGACTAGAATCGCGAGGCGTGATTTTGTCGTTCACGCGCGATGAGAAACTTCATGACCGCGAAATTAGACTCAGCAACGGCTGGGTCATCAAAATTGGACGCGGACTCGACATTTACTATCCGCCGGAGAGCTGGGTGTCTGTTGAAGCTGCCGACTTTAGTCTGCGCCGCTGCAAGCAGACGAAGGTGGAGGTATTTAAACGCGAGTGAGTGAGGTTGGGAACGTCATTGCCCGCATTTTTCATCTTAGCTCACACTCTCACGCGTGCAGCGCCTCCAGCATGGCCTCCGGGTGGCGTTCAGCAATGCGGAGAAGGGCGCGGGCGGTGCCTTCGAGGAGGCGGCGGCCTCGCTCCCAGTTTTTGCAGCGTCCGCGGGCTGATGCCGGCGAGCGCGGCGAACTGGCTATGGCTCATGCCCAATGTTTCCCGGCCGGTGCGAGCGTCAGGCGATTGCAGCAAGGTTTAAAGCGAAAGCCGTTTGGGTTAGCCATGGTAGCCAGAGTGACGGAAGTAGCCTA
>CAXSDZ010000275.1:0-6185 GCA_964235505.1 uncultured Chthoniobacteraceae bacterium | reverse complement strand
GGCCCGTGGATTTACAGCGGATCGATGTTTGGGGCGGATGGGAAGTTCCTCGCGCAACAGCAGGCGCTCTTTGCAGCGCTGATCACCAATCCCGGCGCGCTCATCAACAACCCACGCAAAGGCAACGACAACGATCAGGCGTGGGCCGTGAACGAGAAGGCCGTGCCGCCGGTCGGAACACCGCTCGAAATCACCCTCCAGCTTGCGCCCGCAGCCGCGGGTGACAATAAACCTGAACCAGCCTCGCCACTCCTCAAATGAAAACCCTGCTCCGCACCAGCCTTGCCGCTGCCCTACTCCTATCCATTGCGCCGCCCGCTTCCCGTGCCGAGCCGCTCCCGCGCAGCCAGGAAAACCTATCCGTCCGCAATGAGGTCCAGCTCGCGATCGACAAAGGGCTCGCCTGGTTGCAGAAGCAGCAACAGCCCGACGGCTCATGGTCCAGCGCCGAGCAGCCGTCGTTGACCGCTCTCCCGCTCATCGCTTTTCTGCGCGAGCCGAGCGGCAAATACGACGCGCAGCCGAAGGCCGAGTTTATCGAGAAGGCACTCGCATTTCTTCGGTCGAAGGCGCAGCCGGATGGCGGCATCTACGACAAAGGACTGTCCAACTACAACACCTCCCTTTGTCTCGTCGCGCTGCTCGAAGCCAACGCCCCGCAGGATGAACCGGTGATCACCGCGGCTCGTGACTTCATCTCCGGTATGCAGGCGAAAAACATGGCGAAGGGAGAACTCGATGGCGGCATCGGGTATGGAGCGACAGGCGTTTCGCCCAAGCGTCAGCATCCCGATCTCGATAACACGCTGGTCGCGCTCGAAGCCCTGCGCGCCTATCGCATCGCCCGCCCGAAGGTAGAAGTCGCCGCCGGGAAAGACCTCGACTGGAATGCGGCGATCGACTTCCTCACCCGCTGCCAAAACCTGCCCGTGAAGAACCCGAACGCGAGCGCCGATGCCGCTGATCGCGGCGGCTTTGTTTATTACCCCGGCTTTTCAAATGCCGCACCCGCCGATGGCTCTGCCCCGCTGCGCTCGTATGGCACGATGACTTACGCCGGGCTGCTTTCCTTCATCTACGCCGATCTACAAAAAGACGATCCTCGCGCAACTGCGGCGTTCGATTGGCTGCGCAAGAACTACACGCTGGAAGAGAACCCTGGCCTAGGTCGCGCGGGCCTTTATTACTACTATCACCTGATGGCCAAAGGTCTGGCCGCCTCAGGTTCGGATAAGCTCGCAACCGCCGATGGCAAGCAAGTCAATTGGTCACGGGAACTCGCTCTGAAACTAATCAACCTTCAAAGCGGCGACGGCTCTTGGGTGAATGACACTGCACGCTGGATGGAAAAAGACCCGGTGTTGGTCACTGGTTATTGCTTGCTGGCGCTGGAGATTGTCTATCAGCGGCTGTGAGCTAGAGCGGTTTCAGAAACACTATGGCTGCTTGCCATTCACTTCGTCTTTTTCTTCATCTTCATCTTTCTCTAATTAGGTGTGAGAAAGTGATGAAGATGTAGAATAAGTCGAAGAGCGGAACGGCTTAGCTTGGTTTATCCCGCTCTGATAGAGCTTAGATTGTCTTTCGTTGGCCGGAAGGCGCGTGAGGAAGAGGATTTTCTGGCGCATAGGAAGGTGTATTGGAGCTGGCTAATTCAGCTCCCGAGTAGAGCCCCAACTGTAATTTCCTACATTCCTTTCAGCGGAAAGAAAGTAGGACTATCTCACTCGCAATTTGCTCTGAACTAGCGTGGGCGATTGGCGAAGAGAAACTTCCGCCCCTCAATTGTAATACACCGTCTCGTTCGCCATCAACAGGGCGTGGGTGTATTTCTCCCACGGGGTAAGAGCGGTGCGATCCACGCGCTCGCCTTCGTTCACAAGTTGGAAGCTGCGGCGATTTTGCTGCGCCTGCTGAATCATTGCTCGGCGTTGCTCTTTGGTCAGCGGTTTGCCTCCTTTTGCAAACGGGCGTCGGGCGGGCTCTGAGTTCGCGGCCTGGATCGGCAGCGTAGCGGCTTCATCCGCATCGACCGCAGTACCGGCGGCTTCGAGGAAGCCGAGGCCAAGTTCTGTTTCCTCCGAACGCGGCGCGCGCTGATAGATCATCCAATAAAGCGCGTGGACACGCTGCGCATCCGTTTTCGCCTGCGCCATCTCAGGACGCGCGAGGAGCTTTCGAGTGACTTCCACCATCAGCGGCGAATTCATCATGAAGAGCGCCTGCTGCGGGACGGTCGTCTCATGGCGCTTGCCCAGCGGCATGCCGGGATTGGCAAAGTCGAAGTGGTTCATCATTTCCGGCAGGTTGCCGCGGTCGATGAAGCCATAGACGGACCGGCGCTCCGCGTAAGGCTCGCTGAGGATATTCACCGGCTGACCGCCCGTCTTTAGGTCGAGCTTGCCGGCGATGTAGAGCAGCGAATCGCGCACCGGTTCGAACTCCAACCGGCGGATATTCGCGCGCCAGAGCAGGCGGTTATCCGGGTCCAGTTGCGCAAATGCGGCGTTGGTGTCGCTCTTCTGCTGATAGACTGCGGAAGTCATGATCAGCTTGTGGAGTCGCTTCATGGACCACCCGTTTTGCATGAATTGCGCGGCAAGGTAGTCGAGCAGTTCGGGATGGCTGGGCGGGGCGGATTGCGTGCCGAAGTCGTCCGGCGTGGTCACGATTCCTTCTCCAAAGTGGTGCAGCCAGATGCGGTTCACCATCACACGCGCAGTGAGCGGATTGCTCTTCGCCGCGATGGCCTGCGCGAGTCCCAACCGCCCGCTGCCGTCGGAAAACTCAGGCCGGTTTGGGCCAGACAGGATTTCGAGAAAGCGGTGTGGCACGATCTCGCCGCGGTTGTTCGCCTCGCCGCGGATGAAGACCGGCGACTTCACCGGCCGCGCAGTGTCTTCCACAGACATCGCGCGCTTCGGCGCGCCGGGGTGAGTCAGGTCTATCTTTGAAATTGCGGTGAGCAGCGTTGCCAGGCGGGTTTGCGCCTTCTGCGGCAGCATGCGCCCATCTTCTTCCGGGTCAAAATCCGCCATCGGATCGCGCGGAAATGGCGCACACCGCAAGCTCGCAAATGCCGTCTCGGAAAGCGGCGCGGGCACCGCCGGGCCGACAACCACGACTGCGGCTGCCTTCATGTTCGCCAAACCAGTCGCCTTGCTCGCACTCGCGAGCGATGTGACCGGCGGAAGCGTCAGCGCTTTCGCCGGTGCAGCGAGCGTGCCCGCCATTTGCGCGGGCGGGCGTTTGGAAGCCGCGCCGTTCTCGGCGACCACGCGTTTCCCGACATCGGAAAACAACGCTGTGTAGTAGCCGGCCACTTCCTCGAGCGATTGCGGCGACTTGCCTTTGAACATCGCCGCCACCGCCGGATTCACCGGAAACCGCGCGGAGCCGCCGCCCGCAGCTTCTGCCAGAATGGCGGGCGACTTCTGCGCCCAATCGCCGGCGGAAAGCTGTGCGAACTGCGCCCACGGCGAAAAGATCGCGCTGCGCCGCAACTGCCCCCCGCCACGGCGGAAGAACTTCAGCATTTCTTCCACCTGCCGGCCGCGCCCGCCGATCTTCTTCAGATACTCGGTGCGAGCCGCGCCTTCACTCACCGCAGCCATGAGGAAATCGCCTGCGTGCTCGCGAAACTTCTCTTGGATTTCCCCAAACACGCCCCCGGCAAACTGCCACGCTTCGGTGAGCGCGGCCTCACGCGCTTTGAGATATGCCTGATACTGCGCGGCGTCGCCGTGCGCGGCGATGATGGGGTTGTCCTTCGGCTCTGCGGTAGAAGCGAAGATGCCGTGCAGCGAGTAATAATCCTTCTGCGGGATGGGATCGAACATGTGGTCGTGGCAGCGCGCGCACGACACGGTGAGGCCGAGGAAACCTTTGCTCACGACATCGATCCGGTCGTTGATGATGTCGTTTTTGTTCTCCATTAAACGATCGCCGACCGTGAGGAAAGCGAGCGCTGCGAGCGGGCGTTTGTCTTGGCCGAGATCCAGTTTGTCGGCTGCGAGCTGCTCCAGAATGAAGCGGTCATACGGCTTGTCCTGATTGAAGGAATCGATGACGTAATCGCGGTAAGTCCAGGCGTCGGGATAGACCGGCGTGTCTTTCTTTTTGGTGTCGCCTTTGGTGTCCGAATAGCGCGCGATATCGAGCCAGTAGCGGCCCCAGCGTTCGCCGTAGCGCGGCGAGGCCAGCAGCCGATCGATCACTTTCTCCCAAGCGTCCGGCGCTTTGTCGTCGATGAATGCCTGCACTTCCCATGGCATCGGCGGCAGGCCGCTGAGATCGAAATAGGCGCGCCGAATCAGCGTGGCGCGGTCGGCGAGAGCGGAGGGCGTCATCCCTTTTTCCTCCAGCTTCGCGAGGACGAACTGATCGACCGGCGTCTTCGCCCAACCGGCGGTTTTCACGGCTGGAAGCGGTTGCGGACGCACGGGCTGCCAGGACCAGTGGCTCTTGCCGGCGGCCGTGCTGTGGACAGCGATCGGTCCCGACGCATCTGCCGTGCGCGGATCGGGCGCGCCCATCTTGATCCAAGCCGTTAGGTCGGCCACCTGTGCCGTGCTCAACGCCGCCTCTTTCGGCGGCATTTTCTCGTCTGGGTCTTTCGATTGGACGCGCTGCAGGAGAATGCTTTTCGCCGGATCGCCCGGCACGATCACCGCGCCATCGTCGCCCCCTTTCTGCATGCCTTCGCGCGAGTCAAGAGCGAGGCCGCCTTTGATCTTCTCGGCCTGCGAATGGCACTTGAAGCAGTTGTCGGACAAGATTGGAGCGATCTTCTTCTCGAAGAACTCGGTCTGCTCGGCGGAGAGCTCCGCGGCGGAAAGGGACGTGGCGGCAAGCAGCACGATGCCTGCGGCGCTGAGATTCAGAAAAGGCGACATACGATTCAGGCAATGAGGTCGCGCACCGCTTTTCCGCTCACGTCGGTGAGACGGAAATCACGGCCATTCACTCGGTAGGTGAGCTTCGTGTGATCGAAGCCAAGCAGCGCAAGGATGGTCGCGTGGAGATCATGAACGTGGACTTTGTTTTCCACCGACTTCGCTCCGAACTCATCGGTCGCGCCATACGTTGTGCCGCCCTTCGCGCCGCCGCCGGCGAGCCACGTGCAAAAGGCTTTGTTGTTGTGGTCGCGCCCGGGCCGTTCGTTGCCGTTGTTGTCGTAGGTCACGGTGCGTCCGAATTCGCCGCCCCAGATCACGAGCGTATCCTCCAGCATCCCGCGCTGCTTTAGATCGGTGAGCAGCGCTGCCACCGGCCCGTCGATCTCCTCGGCCCGTCTCGTCATGCTGCCTTCCAGATCATTGTGCATGTCCCAGCCGCCGCTCCAGACCTGCACGAAGCGCACGCCGCGCTCCACGAGCCGCCGCGCGATGAGCATCTGGTTTCCAGTCGTGGATGAGCCGTAGAGCTCCCGCACGGATGCCGGCTCTTTGGAAATGTCGAACGCGTCCGTGGCTTCCGTCTGCATCTTGAAAGCCATCTCGAACGCCTCCAGCCGCGCTTCGAGCTGCGCGTCCTGCTGCAGCTTCGCCGCATGCATCTGATTGAGCTTGTTGACGAAATCGAGCTGCTGCCGCTGGTCGCCGAGTCCCATGAATTGGTTGCGGATGTTCTCGATGATCTCGTCCGGCCGCGATTTCGCGGTGCTCACCATCGTGCCCTGATATGCGCCCGGCAGAAATGACGACTGGCAGCATGCCGTCATGCTCGGCTTCGATCCGCCGGGCCGCAGCACGATGAAGCCGGGCATGTTTTGATTCACGGAGCCGAGGCCATAAGTCACCCACGAGCCGAGGCTCGGACGCGGCAGCCGCAGCGAGCCGGTGTTCATGAAGACCTGCGCGACTTCGTGCGCCGGGATGTCGGTCCACATCGAGCGGATGACCGCCATGTCATCCACGTGTGCGCCGAGCTTTGGGAAAACCTCGCTCACTTCGATCCCAGACTTGCCCATCCGCTTGAACTCGAACGGTGACGGGAACGCTTTGCCGCGCAAGCCGGGCAGTTCCTTGCCCGCCCATTTCGCCAGCTCGGGCTTCGGATCCCACGTGTCCACGTGCGACGGCGCGCCTTCCGCGAAGATGTGGATCACGCGTTTCGCTTTCGCTGGGAAGTGCGGCGGCTTCACGGCGAGCGGCGGTGCGGAGTCGATGGTCGCGTGCGCCGCG
>CAXSDZ010000274.1:4335-6216 GCA_964235505.1 uncultured Chthoniobacteraceae bacterium | reverse complement strand
TGCAAGATCCTCGTCGCTGAGCGGGCGATCAAACTGGAGATAGAGCTCCATTCGCTTCATCCCAAGCACGTGCGCCAGCAGATGTTCGATGTTCAGCCGCGGGCTCTCGACCTGGTGCTTTTGGAAGTAAGCCGTCGTCGCCTGGACGACTTCGAGCACAGTCTTCATGCGCGTTCCCTAATCAGCCCGCACCATGGTGGCAAGCGCCTCGACTCCGGGCCGAAGCGCGATACTGTAGCCGGGATGAATACTGGACTCATGACGGTGGACCTCGACGCGCCCGACATGCCACAACAAGTGGAGCGGCTCCAGCGCATCGTGGAAGACGAGAAAGTGCGGCGGCGGCATTTCTACGAAACGATCACCGAGCAGCAGAAGGTGGAGTTCATCAATGGCGAGGTGCTTTTTCAATCACCGGCGAAGCTGCGGCACATCGAGGCGTCGGATAATTTGAACACGCTGCTGCGGGCCTACGTGAACATTCACGAGTTGGGCTTGGTCGCTCACGAGAAGCTCATGATCAGCCTCAACCGCAACGATTACGAACCAGACATCTCGTTCTTTTCGGCGGAAAAAGCGGCGAGCTTTTCACCGACGCAGATGCAGTTTCCCGCGCCGGATTTCATCGTGGAAGTGCTCTCGCCCAGCACGGAGACGCGCGACCGGGGAGTGAAGTTCAAGGACTACGCGGCGCATGGTGTGAGGGAATATTGGATTGTGGATTCTGAGCTGCACGAGGTGGAGCGCTACGTTTTGAAGGGAAATCAGTTTGAGCGGGCGGGCGTCTATGGGAGCGGCGAGATCGAATGCTCGGCCGTGCCCGGCTTCAAAATCCGCGTGGTTGCGATCTTCAACGCCGCGTCCAACGTGCGGGAACTCGCGAAGATCGCGGAAGCTGTGCCGCGCGAAGATTAGGATTTCCCTTCGCCGCCAGCCAGATTCGCAGCCGCCAGGCGATCTTCCATGTCGGCGGTTTGCAGGGCTCCGAGCATTTCGTGGATGTCGCCTTCCACGAAGTTTTCCAGATTGTAAAGCGTGAGTCCGATGCGGTGATCGGTGACGCGGTTCTGCGGGAAGTTATACGTGCGGATCTTTTCGCTGCGATCCCCCGAGCCGATCTGGCCTTTGCGTTGCGCGGCATACTTCTCGTCTTCTTCGCGCTGCTTCCGCTCCAGCAGCCGCGAGCGCAGGATTTGCAGCGCCTTTTCCTTGTTCTTCTGCTGCGAGCGCCCGTCCTGACAGCGGACGATCGTGCCGGTGGGCAGATGGAGCACCTGCACCGCGGAATCCGTCGTATTCACTCCTTGCCCGCCTGGCCCGCCCGAGCGGCAGACATCGATGCGCAGCTCTTCGGGCTTGAGTTCCAGGTCGATCTCCTCGGCCTCCGGCAGCACTGCCACCGTAGCGGTGCTCGTGTGGATGCGGCCCTGGGTTTCGGTGGTCGGCACGCGCTGCACCCGATGCACGCCGCTCTCGTAGCGCAGCTTGCGAAAGACGCTCGCGCCGGACACTCGGAAGATCATTTCCCGCAGCCCGCCCAACTCGCTAGGGCTGGACTCCATCGGCTCGATCTTCAGCCCGTTGGTCTCCGCAAACCGCGAATACATGCGGTAAAGATCGGCCGCGAAAAGCGCCGCTTCGTCGCCGCCCGTGCCGGCGCGGATTTCCACGATCGCATCGCGGTCTTCGTTCGGGTCCGGCGGCAGCAGCGCGAACTGCACCCCGCGCTCCAGCTCGTCGATGCGCGCCTGCAGAGGCGGAATTTCCGCCTGCGCCATCTCAGCCAATTCATCGCCACCCTTCGCGAGCTCCAGGTTTTCCGCGAGTTCCGTGCGTGCTTTTTGCAGCTCCTCCCAATTCGCGAGCAGCTCCTTCAGTCGC
>CAXSDZ010000274.1:0-4325 GCA_964235505.1 uncultured Chthoniobacteraceae bacterium | reverse complement strand
GCGATCTCATCGTTCCCTTTCGCGAGCTCCTGATTTTCGCCCAGCTCGGTGCGCGTCTTCAGCAGGCTCTCCCAGCCGCCGAGCAACCCCTTAAGCTGCACGTGCTCGCGCAGGATGTTCTTCGCGCGGCGCGGATCGCTGAAGATTGTGCCGGAGCCGATCTCGGATTCCAGCTCGCGAAAACGGTCAGCTTTTCTGGCGATCAGTGGGGCGAAGTCCATGGGGAGCAATTAAACGCAGATGGCGCGGAGGTGGCAGGTAGGTCCGAAGCGGAGCGCTCGGCGGAGAAGAAAAGGTGAAGGGAGGAGGCAATCCCAGCGCTGCCCGAGACGGTGCGTTCGCCTCCTGGTGCAACGCGTCAGCCCGGCCCCGTCCCACCGCGCAATGCATGATCAGTCGAGGTTTCCATCCGTTCCATCCGCGCGATCCGTGGTTAAAAACAAAACGGTGAAGACGCATCGTGGCGTCTTCACCGTCATTGGTAAATCGGGACTGGGAAGCTAGAGCTTTTTGCGGCGTTCCGTGGTGGCGCTCTGGTAGCGGCGGGTGAATTTCTCGATTCGTCCCGCGGTATCGACGAACTTCTGTTCGCCGGTGAAGAACGGGTGGCACGCCGCGCAAATGCCGATCTTCAAATCGCGCTTTGTGGAGCGGGTTTTGTAGGAAGTGCCGCAGGCACAGGCGATGACGGTCTCTTCGTAGCGGGGATGAATATCTGCTTTCATGGTCGAAAAAAGGAGGTAGGGACGATACCGGCCTCACCCCGGCCTGCAACCAAAAACTCGCCCGTCTTTCCATGCCCGATCGCCCTCCGCAAAACGCCATCTTGTCCGCCTGGGACGCGGTGCGGGCGCGGCTCGGCAGCGAGCCGGCGATCCATGCGGCGAGTGGAGAAACGCTGCGCAGCTTCGGGGACATTGAAGCGGAGTCCCGTGAGATCGAGCGTGAATGGGAGAGCTTCCCAAGCGGTGCGGTCGTCGGTGTGCAGATCGGCAACAGCGAGCAGTGGCCCGCGCTGTTGCTGGCGCTTTTCCGCCGCGGCCTCATCCCGCTGCCGCTCGGCCGGCACATGGAACTGGGCGAGCTGAATGCTGCGCTGGAAACCTGCGGAGCCGCCGCGCTGGTGACGATCGACACGGGCAGGCTTTGCATCGCCCCACGCCCCACGCCCCACGCGCCGCGCTGGCAGGAGCCTGCGCCCGAGTTTCTGAAGCTCACCTCCGGCACCACGAGCGCGCCGCGCGCAGTGCGCTTTCGCGCGGCTCAGCTCGTGGCGGACTGCGACCAAATCTGCGCCACGATGGGCATCACAGAGGGCGACTTGAACTTCGGCGTTATCCCATTCTCGCACTCCTACGGCTTCTCGAATCTCCTCACGCCGCTGCTCTGCCGCGGCATCCCGCTCGTGGCGAGCGAAGACCGCATGCCGCGCGCCATTCTGGAAGGCCTCGCCCGCACCGGCGCGACCATCTTTCCCGGCATGCCGCTCTTTTTCGATAAGCTCGGCAGCCTGGAAAACGCGCCGCAGCTCCCCGCGCTTCGCCTTTGCATCTCTGCCGGCGCGCCGCTTCCGCCTGCCGTGGCGGAGCGGTGGACAGCGCGATTCGGGCTGAAGATTCACACTTTCTACGGCTCCTCGGAATGCGGCGGGATCGGCTACGACGCGGCACCCGAGGCGATCTATGACGACGGCTTTGTGGGCACGCCGATGCAGGGCGTCGAGATCACGCCGGAGTCGCAGGAGGTGCCGAGCCGCATCGTGGTGCGCAGCGGAGCGGTGGGCGACGGCTACTTCCCGCGACAGGAAGAGCAGGTGCTCGGCGGCGGACGGTTTCATCTCGATGACCTCGTGCGCTGGAGCGGGCGCGGGATGTTCATTGCCGGGCGCATGTCCGACGTGATCAACATCGCCGGTCGCAAGCTAAACCCCGGCGAAGTCGAAGCGCGCCTCGCCGCTTTTCCCGGCGTGCGGCAGGCCGTGATCTTCGGCGTGCCATCCGCCCTGCGCGGGGAAGAAGCGGTGGCCTGCGTGGCAGGTGAAGGGATCGATCGCGCCGCGCTCGTGCGCTTCTGCCATGCGCAGCTCAGTGCGTGGCAAATGCCGCGTGACTTCTGGATCGTGCCCGAGATTCCCGCCAATGAACGAGGAAAAGTGAGCCGCCGCGCGCTCGCCGAGCAGTATCTCGGAAAAGCGTGAGCCATCACACGCGGCGCAGTTTTTTTCCAGCGCTGGCGCGGCTTTGTTCCGATTCCGGGAAAGAACAAACCAATCCCAAAAACCATGGCTGATCCAGACAACGCAAACGTCCAACCGAATCCTGAAAAAGACCCGGCTGACTGGGTGACAGGCGATGAGCCGATGACCGGCCCGCAGATGTCTTACCTGAAGACGCTGTCTCAGGAAGCTGGGGAGCCCTTCGACGAAAAGCTGAACAAAGCCGACGCCTCCAAGCGCATCGAGGAGCTGCAGGAGAAGACCGGGCGGGGCAAGGAGTAGGGGAGAAGTGAAACAGTGCTTAGCTAGTTAGTAAGGAATGTTCTCGAAGCGGCGCGTCACTGCTGACGAGCACTGACGACTGCTCACTCCCCCTCACCCTTCCTCACTCCCCCGCACGCGCCAGCTCTGCGGCGCGCTGGTATTGTGCGCGGAAGTGATCGGCCATTTCCTTCGCGAGCTGCACTTCCTGGATGCGACTGGGGCGCGGGCCTTTGCGAGCGCTGAGCGCATCGCGGATGCGACCGGTCGCAGCAGCGTAATCGACAGCGCTCACGTCGGAAAAAACGCTGGTCGCACGCGGCGGAAATTTGGCGTCGATCAGCGCCTGCCAAGCGGCGGTGAGTTCATCGTGCGAATCGATGCACATCACTCGCATGATGAAGGCAATCTGATCGAAAAGCGGCCCGGTCCACTTTCCATTGTAGCGAAATCCTTGCGCCAGCTCGTAGGGCTGCACGTCGGGATCGGAACGCAAGGCGCGCAGCTCTGGCGCGTAAAGCGCAGGGAGGATCGGCAGGCGGCGCAGAGCGTAGCGCTCGGGGCCGCCGGGTGTGCCGACCTTTCCATTCCAAAGCTTCTGGCCGTCCACCGACATCACCCACTCGATGAACTCCCGCGCGAGCGCCGCTCCCGGCGCGCCGCGCAGCAACCCGATGGAGTCCGCGCCAAAAGACGTGCCGCCTTCCGCATTGGCGTAGCCCACGTGCGAGGTGCCGTCCGGGTGGCGCGACGCCTCGCTCTGAAAGCGCCCGTAGAAATCGATCGTCATCCCGGCAGCCGCTTCGCCCGCATGCACATCGAGCGCGATCTTCGTGGAGGCATCGGTGAAGTAGCGCGCATTCGCGCCGATCGTCATCAGGATCTGCATCGCGCGCCTCCACCCTTCCCGCACTGCCTCTCCTTCCGCTTCCGGCGCGAGCTTCCCGCCCTCGCTCTTCGATCTGCGCCCTTCCACCGACTGCTGCATCTGCTGCTGGATCAGCATCTCGAAAGTCTTGTTCACCGACGCGCTCTGCGTCGGATTTGCGAGGGCGACCTCGTGGAAATAGCGCGGGTCTGCGAGATCAGTCCAGCGTCGGGGCGGCTCGGCGATCCCGAGTCGGCGCAGCGAGTCGGCGTTGTAGCAGACGCCAAAAGCCGAGACGCACGTGCCGATCCAGCGGCCTTTCGGATCCCAATACGGCTCGCCTCCCAGGCTCGGCGGGATCACTAGCTCATTGAAGATCTCCGGGTGCGCCGCGACCACTCCGCAGTCCACGAGCTGCCCGAGCGCGGCTTGTTTTTGGAAGTCAAACACGCCGCCGCCAAAGAAGAGGTCGATCTTGCAGCCGGCATCCGATGCGAGGAAGGCGCGCCGCGCCGCCTGCTCCGGCGTGTCGTCGCCGGGCGTGTCATCCGGCGTGATCTCGGCGTTGTTGAACGCCCGCTCCACCGCGCCGCTCCATGCCCGGCCGAGCGCGCCTTTCCAGTGGTTTTGAAATGACGCGAGATACTCAGAATTGATGTAGCGCGTGATCTCGCTGGTGCCGCCGGGCGAGCGCCACTCCACGCGGATGCGCTCCCCGGTTTTGGCCAGATGATGCTCGCGAAAGGCGCGCCCGAACTCGAAGCGGATCGATTCATTATGCGGCGTGATTACGACCAGCGATCGCTCGCCCGCGTGCATCGCAGTCTCGCCGCGGGGCCGCAGCACGATGGTCTGCGACTCGGCGGAGGGCCGCGCGGCGCGAGCGGCGAGCACGATCTCGGCCATCGCGAACGTCAGCTGACGCAGGCCCGCCCCGGACGCCGCGCTCCGCAGCGCGCCCCGGACCGGCGGGCTTGCGTC
>CAXSDZ010000273.1:0-6217 GCA_964235505.1 uncultured Chthoniobacteraceae bacterium | reverse complement strand
GTAGTAGCGTGCCTCGTTGAGCCGGATCGGCCACATCTCCACGGTGTGAGCCGTGCGGTATTCGCACGCGGTGCGTTCGTTGCGGCCGAGGTTTGAGCGCAACGCGGTGCCGCGCGGAATCGTGTAGCCCGTGTCCATCTGTGCGGCTTGCGCATCTGGCACGAACCGCACAACCGCCATGGAAGGAACTGGCGAGAGATACTGCGGATAGACTGTCTCCAGGAGCGACTGTGTGAAGCGCGGAAACTCGGCGTCCAGTTTGAGCTGGATGCGGGCGGTCAGGAACGCAAACCCTTCCAGCAGCCGCTCCACAAAAGGGTCCGCGCAGATTTCCTTTGCGTCACGATCCAGAGCGAGCCTGCCCGCGACTTTGGGAAACTCTCGCCCAAACTCCGCCGCCATCGAGCGCAGGTGATGCAGCTCGTTGTTGTAGTGGTCGAGGAGACGGCGATCCATGGGTCAGGACATCAAGTCTGAAAGTCGCAACGGTGTCGCAGCAGAAATCTTCGTCCCTGTCATCATCCTCATCCTTTTCCCGGTCCGGTTTGGAACAAGATGAAGATGAAGGAAAAGACGAAGACGCGGGGCTCGGCGCTCCACGCTCCGCAGCCTCATATCTTGCAGTGTCCCGTTTCGAGATCGATCTCGGTTTTGATGAAGAGATGCTCAGGCAATGGGTTCGCCCACAGCTCGGCGGAAATCTCAAAGCTCAGCACACTCGGGCTGTTTGCATTCGCGTGGCTCACCGCCCGCACCCGCACGCTTTCCGGCAGGATGCGCGGCTCAAAGCGCAGCACGGCTTCCGTCATCTCACGCTCAAGGCTGCTGACATCGAGGCTCGTGGAAATACGCCCGCAAAGATCGCGCATGCCATACGACAGCACCGATCGCGCGACTTCGGGGAAGTCCTCCAGCTCTGCAGATTCGAGTCGCGAACTCGTGTTGAAAAGCCAGCGGAGGTCGCGCATCACAGCATCCCGGTAGCGTGCCGGCGAGATGACGCGTGAGACGCGGCTTTCGCGAGGATTATCCGGTTCGTCGTCTGTGAGCCGATCGAGGAGGCACGGCTGAATACGCTCGAGCAACGTGGTTTCCGCCATGGCTCAGGAGGTGGCTGCCACTGGCGCGAGCGCCGGGACGGGAGCGTTGTCGAACTCGATCGTGCGCACTTCGAGCAACGGGATGTCCGCCTGATCCGTCGCGAAAACGCGCTGACCGACGCCGATGAAAAACTCCTCGCCCTTGTCGGCCCACTCGGTGCGCCGCGACAGGCGCAGCCCACCATCCGCCGCTGCTTCGCTGCCGGGATAGCGGGTGGGGATAAAGCCGGAAACTTCGCCGCCATTCGTCCAGACAAATTGCGCAGGGATCCAGACGAGGTCGCGCAGATCGTGTGGTGCCTCCACGGCAAGCCGGAGGATGCGTGTGAACGGCACCCAGCAATAGCGCCCGTCGATCAGTGCCTCCAGCAACGGGCCAAGCCGCGAGTCGGCATCCGCGATCCACGCGAAAGGCTGATCATTGCAACGCCCGCTGGTCGTGGGCGCTGCTTCCAGCGCCTGGCTTTGCATGTCGCGCGCAGCCTGCACTTCGCCGCGCGCCAGGAGTTGGATCGCTTGCACCATTTGTCCGATCCACTGCTCCGGCTCGCCGAAGATGATCGGCGAGCGCTTGCCCGCGAAGACTTCCGCGCGCAACAGCTCGCACTGAATCACCGTCTGAAAAATGGGCGCGAGCATGATGCTTTCTGCATCCATGTCCGCGAGCACCTGGAGCTGCGTAAGGGCCTTGTCCCACTTGCCCGAGATGCAGTGGAGCTGGAACAAAAACCGGCGCAGCCGCGGGTCAGCCGGCGCTTTGCGCACGGAGTCTTGCAGCGCGGTGAGCGCTTCGTCCGGGAGTCCGGCTTTGATAGCTTCTTCAGCGGTCATCGGGCGATGGGGAAAAGGTCGATCGTAAGACAAGCCGTGCAGGATCCCGGCGGACTGCCAGCGGCAACCCGCGCATGTGTTTGAAGTTCAACGTTTGTGAGCAAAGCAGCACGGACCGAAAATCCGCGCCGGAGATATGTCTCAGAAAACATTCGAGAACGCTGCTGGCATGCACGAACTGGACGCAAAGTGCCGCGAAATCGAAGCTGCCAAGGACCGCGCTGCCACGAAGTAGCCACAAAGCTGCGTGACGCAAGATGAAGCAGCAACGTCACATTCGCGCGTTTGCCTGCTGCACGGAGCTTTCGGAACCGCAGATGCTTCCATCGACCGAAGATTACAAAGCAGCACAACAAACACTCGTTTGGCAACTTACCGGCTTACGCCGAACTTGCCGGCCTATTGGACACGTCGGGGGCACGAAACGGATCTCTCGAAAGCCAAGAGAACACGGAATTCCGAGCACTTATCGGCTCACTCAATGCAGCAGACCGGCGCCTCTCCAAGCCAAGAACGAACACTATAACCCACTACACAATGCGCGCGTATTGCATTCGGGGCGAAACCGGTGGCACTTAAAGCCGACGGAAGAAATCAAGCAGGAGTGACAGGCGGAGGGATAAGTGAGCCTCGTCGCGTCGGCTGCCCGACGGCGGCGCGCTCTTTTCAGTCAGCTCCTAGGTGCACACGGCTCTGTTCCGGCATTAGGAACAGAGCCGCGCTCGAAATTCGGGGCTCCGACTAGAGCTACGTCGGTTTACGAGCCGACGTTCTTCTTGAGATCGAACGTTCCTTCGACCACTCCGCCAAACCCGCCGGTCTCGTCCTGGGCACGGTATTCGGTTTTGAGCTTCACAAAGTTCAGCTTCACAGTGTCGATTGGCTGGGGATCACCATTCGCCGTGCGGAAGCTCGATACGAGCAGATCAGAGAAGGTGTGCTTCAGAAACCACTCCTGCTTCCCGCTGGCTTTGCGCACGGTGAGAATGGCACTCTTGATGTGTTTGCCAGTCGCGCAAGCGCTATAAAGCTTCGGGCTTGCCGTTTGCGTTGGCATGGTGAATTCGAAGTCCTCGAACTTCGCCTTGCCCGCGCCGAGACCGCCGCCGGAGTCGGAAGTGCCGACCTGCTCGACGCCGAACTGGAAGCTCTCGATGTGGATCTCGCCTTTGTTTGCTTGATCTTGTGATTCGCCGGGAGCCCCGTCGATCTTCAGGAACATATCTACAGCCATAGGATGTGGTGGTTAGTTTGCTTGTTTGGTTCTTGCCGAAATCCGCGCGCCAGACAGGCCTCCCCGCCCTGGACCGGACGAAAGCGATGTTGTGCGCTAGTTTGCGCCGGACTTCTCGGACGGCAGTTTGCTGACCATCCGCAGCGACACGGTGAGTCCTTCGAGTTGAAAGTGCGGGCGCAGGAAAAACTTCGAGGTGTAGTAGCCTGGGTTGCCGGGCACTTCCTCCACCTCGACTTTTGCGGCAGCCAGCGGGAAACGCGACTTGGTCTCCTCGCTCGCATCGGGGTCCGGCGTCACGTAGTTGGTGATCCAGTCATTCAGCCAGCGCTGCATATCGTCGCGGGATTTGAACGAGCCAATCTTGTCCCGCACGATGCACTTCAAGTAGTGGGCGAAGCGGCACGTGGCGAAAAGATACGGCAGGCGCGCGGCGAGGTTCGCATTCGCAGTGGCGTCAGGGTCGTCGTATTCCTGCGGCTTTTGTAGAGACTGAGCCCCGACGAAGACGGCGTAGTCCGTGTTCTTCCAGTGCGAGAGCGGCATCATGCCGTTCTTCGCGAGCTCGGCTTCACGCCGATCGGTGATGGCAATCTCCGTCGGGCACTTCATGTCCACGCCGCCGTCGTCCGTCGGAAAAGAATGCACCGGCAAACCTTCCACGATGCCGCCGCTTTCCGCGCCACGGATGCGCGCGCACCAGCCATATTCCTTGAAGGAGCGGTTGACGTTCACGCCCATCGCATAGGCGGCATTCATCCAAGAGTATTTGGAGTGATCGGCTCCCTCAGTATCTTCCTCGAAGTCGAACTCTTCTACCGGCGAGGTCTTCGCGCCATAAGGCAGCCGGCCAAGCACCCGCGGCATCGTGAGGCCTAGGTAGCGCGAATCTTCGGAAGCCCGCAGCGAGCGCCATGCAGCATACTCCGGCGTTTGAAAGATCTTCGTGAGGTCGCGCGGATTTCCGAGCTCCTGCCACGTCTCCATGTTCATCAACGACGGCGCGGCGGCGGACAGGAATGGTGTGTGCGATGCCGCACTGATCTGAGCCATGCCACTTAGGATCTCCACATCGGGCGGCGAATGATCGAACTCGTAGTCACCGATAAGGCAGCCATAAGGCGCACCGCCTGGCGTGCCGAACTCTTCTTCGTAGATCTTCTTAAAGAGCGGGCTTTGATCCCAGGCTGTCCCTTTGAACTTTTTCAGCGTCCTTCCGAGATCCTTTTTGGAGATATTCATCACCCGGATTTTGAGCTTCTCGTCCGTCTCAGTGTTGGTGACGAGATGATGCATTCCGCGCCACGTTCCTTCCAGCTTCACGAACTCCTCATTGTGCAAGATCAAGTTGATCTGCTCGGAAAGCTTGCGGTCAAGTTCGGCGATGATGGATTGGATCGATGCAATCGCGTCCTTGCCAATCAACGCGGTGCCCGCGAGCGCCTGCCCAGCGAGGGTGCGCACGGCACTTTCTACCGCGCTGCGTGCATCACTGCTCTTTGGCTTGAACTCCTGCTGCAGCAGCGAGTCGAACTCATTGACTTCAGCAATGGCTGCCGCAGGAGCGGAGTCGGTCTGGAGGAGAGAATCGTGGGAAGCCATGAGGATTACGCGTTGGTTGCTTCTTCTTCGCCTGCTGCTTTCGGCTGCGACGAAATCGCCTGGAGCAGCGCGGGATCGGCCAGCAGCTTGCCGATGAGATCCTCGGCGCCGGACTTGCCGTCCATGTAGGTGAGCAGGTTGGAAAGCTGCATGCGCGCTTCGAGCAGTTTACTGAGAGCACCGACCTTTTTCGCGACTGCCGCAGGCGAAAAATCGTCCATGCTTTCAAAGGTGACGTCCACGGAAAGATTCCCTTCGCCCGTCAAGGTATTCGGCACTTGGAGCGCCACGCGCGGCTTGGAAGCCTTGAGGCGCTCGTCGAAGTTATCGACATCAATCTCCAGAAACTTGCGGTCTTGCACGGCGGGCAGCGCATCCGCTGGCTTGCCAGACAAGTCGGCCATGACGCCCATCACAAACGGGAGCTCCACTTTTTTCTCCGCGTCGTAGAGTTCCACATCATACTCGATTTGCACTCTCGGCGACCGGTTCCGCGCGACGAATTTCTGACTGCTGGCTTTAGGCATAAGAAGCGAGTGACGGTTGTAAGCAAAACTGCTCTCTGGACTCAAGCGAATAAGTTTCGGTGGATGGCGCTGATTCGTCCAAACTTCGCGTCTTATCTGCGGGACGACGATGTGCCAGCTTGGGATGCCGCAAGCGCAAGGCGGTTGAAGGATGCGCAGTGCAATCCAAGAGATTTGCTCTTGTCACCCTGGTGCGTCGTGTCGGAAGAACTCGGTCGGAATGCGCACGCTTTTCTTCTCTGCCGCCAACGGCTTTACTGCGCGACTTACAAGGTCAGCACCCTCTGCACCGCTTTCGAGTCGCGCATGGTGAACGTCGGCATCATCGGGCTCGGCGCGATTGGGCGTTTGCATTTCGATTGCTGGCAGCGGTCACCTCACGCGCGGCTTGCAGCCATCGCGTCGCGCGACCCGCAGAAGCGCGCTGGTGAGTGGCCGCGCAACGACTTCAACCTCGGCGGGCAGAGTGAAACGCGGGCAGAGATGTCGGGGATTACGGCTTACGAGCGAGCAGAGGATTTGATCGCAGATCCTGCGGTGCAGATCGTGGACATTTGCACGGCGACGCCGCTCCACGCGCTGCTGGCGATTACGGCATTGCGAGCCGGGAAGCATGTGGTCTGCGAGAAACCGATGGCGCTGACTGTGAAGGATTGCCTAGCGATGGAAACTGCGGCGCGCAAGTCCGGCGCGCAGCTCATGGTCGCCCATTGCCTGCGCTTTTGGCCGCACTACGTCCGCGCTCAGGAAATCCTCGCGAGCGGTGAATTCGGACGCCCGCTTTACGCGCACCTTTTTCGCTCGGGTGCCGTGCCGCGCTGGAGCGAAGGTGACTGGCTCTTGGACGCAGCTCAAAGTGGAGGCGTGCTCGATCTGCTCATCCACGACATCGATGTCGCGCTGTGGCGGCTTGGCCGGCCGGC
>CAXSDZ010000272.1:4693-6242 GCA_964235505.1 uncultured Chthoniobacteraceae bacterium | reverse complement strand
CCGGCTTTTTTCGCGAGCCACTCGCCGGCCATCATGCCTTCCGCGACGAAATCCGACGCGATCAGCGTGGTGAAAAGCGCGTCGTCCTGCACGGAAACACCGCGGTCCACGAGCACCACGGGAATCTTCGCCTGCCTCGCCTCGCGCAGCACCGGTTCCCAGCCGGTCTCCACCACCGGCGCGAGGATGATCGCATCGACACCCTGCGCGATGAAGCCGCGCACCGCCTTGATCTGATTCTCCTGCTTGCCCTGCGCGTCGGCAAATTTGAGCTGCACACCGCGTTTTTCCGCCTCGCTTTTGATCGATTCCGTTTCCGCCGTGCGCCACGCGCTTTCTGCTCCGACTTGAGCAAAGCCGACTGCGAGCTTCTTTCCGCCGCCTGCATCGGATGGCGCTTTGTGGCAACCGGAAAGCGGGAGCGAGGCGAGCGTGGCGAGCGACGAGGCGGCGAGGCCGAGCAGCGCGCGGCGGGAAAAGTGGGGGAGTTGGTTTTTCATGGGAAAGCGAAAAGGCTGGGTTTCGGAAGGTGGCATCATGCTGACCGGGTGCGGGCTGTGGCGCGCGCGGAGATTCCTTTTTGCAGCAAAATAAACCCGAGCAGCAAGAGCCCGATCACGATCCGCAGCCACGAGGAGTCGAGGCGCCCGTCGAAGATCAGCGCGGAATGGATCGTGCCGAAGATCAGCACGCCGAGCAGAGTGCCGAGCACGTAGCCGACGCCGCCGGTGAGCAGCGTGCCGCCGATCACCACGGCGGCGATGGCATCCAGCTCCAGGCCGGCCTCCGTCGCCGGATTTCCCGAGCCGGCATAAAGCGTGAACACCGCGCCGCCCAGCGCCGAGCAAAGGCCGCTGACCGCATACACCGCCGGCCGCGTGCGGCCGACCGGCAGACCCATGAGCCGTGCGGAATCGGCGTCCCCGCCGAGCGCATAAACGTGGCGCCCGAAGACCGTGAAGTGCGCGACGAACCATGCCGCGGCGCAAAGCGCGAGAAAGATCATCGCCGCCGCAGACAGCGCCGCGCGCCCTCCGAGCGGCAGGCTCAGCTCGCCGAGCGAGGTGTAGAAAGGATGCTCGATCCGCACGGACTCCATGGTCACTGCGAAGGCGAGGCCGCGGGCGAGAAACATGCCGCCGAGCGTCACCAGAAAAGCCGGCAGCTCATAGCGATAGATCAGCCCGCCCTGCGCCCAGCCAAAGAGCGTGCCGGCCGCGAGAGCGAGCGCGATGGCGGCTAGCGGATGCATCCCTTTGCCGATCAGCGTGGCAATCGCGACGGTGGTGAAGGCCGCGACGGATCCGACGCTTAGATCGATGCCGCCGGACAGGATCACAAACGTCATTCCGATCGCGGTGACGCCGAGCACGGCGTTGTCGGAAAACAGATTCGCGAGCACGCGCATCGAACCGAAGTTCGGGTAAAGCACGGACGCCGTGGCGAAGAGCGCCACGAGCACGACCGCGGTGGCGAGCAGCGGGATGTATTTCCGATCGGTCATCGAGGTTTCAGGCCGTGGCCTCCCGGGCGGACCCGCGGCCAAACT
>CAXSDZ010000272.1:0-4683 GCA_964235505.1 uncultured Chthoniobacteraceae bacterium | reverse complement strand
CGCGCGGAAGGCGGGCGATTGAAGCAGGCAGACGAGCAGGATCACGAGCGCCTTTGGCACCGGCGCGATGGCCGGCGGCATGCCGAGGCTGACCATCGTGGTGGTGAGCGTCTGGATGAACAGCGCGCCGATGAGCGAGCCGAGCAGCGTGAAGCGCCCGCCCGTCAGCGCCGTGCCGCCGACGACCACCGCGAGGATCGCGTCCAGCTCCATCCCTTCTCCCACGCGCGACACATCGGCGGCTTTGATGTTGGAAGTGGCGATCAACCCCGCGAGCGCCGCGCAAACGCCGGAAAACGCATACACCAGCACTTTCACCAGATGCACGGGCGCGCCGCAAAGTCGCGACGCGGTTTCGTTGTCACCCGCCGCTTCGATGAAAAGCCCGATCGCTGTCCGGCGCGTCAGCAGTGCAGTCAGGCCGAACATCAGCGCGACGATCGTGACGGTGAAGGGGAGTCCGAGAAAGTGGCCGTTGCCGAAGAAGACGAACGGCGCGTTTTCAAACGTGATGACCTGCCCGCCGGTGAGCAGCATCGCCACGCCACGGCCCACCACCATGAGGATCAGCGTGGCGACGATCGGCTGGATGCGCAGCACCGTCACGAGGAGCCCATTCCATGCGCCAAGCGCTGCGCCAGCCAGCACGCACAGCAGCAGCGCCGCGCCAAAAGGCAGGCCCGCGCGGACCACCAGCATCGCCGCGAGTGCGCCGGTGATCGCCATCACCGAACCGACGGAAAGATCGACGCCGCCGGTGGCGATCACGAGCGTCATCCCCAGCGAAAGGAGAATCACCTTGGAGCCTTGGTTCAGCACATCGACCAGCGTGCCGTAGAGATGGCCATTCTGCGCGACGAGGCGGAAAAAGCCGGGCTGCCACGCGAGGTTGAAGAGCAGCAACGCGGCGAGTGAAAGCAGCGGCCAAAGCAAGCGGCCACCGGAAAACCACTGCCGCATTTGGGCGGCCGCGTCGCGGTCGAGGTTAGCTGGCATGGGAAAGGAGAGCCTCCTCGGTGGGCTGCGCGATCATGCGCAGGACTCGGGTTTCATCGAACTCGCCGTCCAGATCCCCTACCCACTTGCGGTCGCGCAGAACGACCACCCGGCCGCTCACGCGCACCACTTCCTCCAGCTCGGAGGAGATGAAGAGCACCGACATTCCACCCTCCCGCAGCGACGCGATGAGCTTCTCGATCTCGGCCTTTGCACCGATGTCGATGCCGCGGGTCGGCTCATCGAGAATGATGAGGCGCGGCTGGATGGCGAGCCAGCGGGCGAGCAGCACTTTTTGCTGGTTGCCGCCGGAAAGATTGCGGATGGGCGTTTCGGCGCTTGGGGTCTTGATGTGGAGCGCGCGGATGTAGTGATCGGCGATCTGTGCCTGCTCCGCCCGGCCGATGCGCCGCAGCGCGCCGCGGCTGGCCTGCATGGCGAAGACGATGTTTTCGCGCACGGAAAGGTGCGGGAAAATCCCTTCCGTCTTCCGGTCTTCCGAGCAGAAAGCGAAGCCGCGCCCGATCGCCTCCGCCGGCGTGGTGAGCGGCGCGGGCAGGCTGTCCACGCGCACTTCACCATGGAGGTGGGGATCGATCCCGAAAAGCATGCGCGCTGTTTCCGTGCGTCCGGAGCCGAGCAGCCCGGCGAGCCCGACCACTTCGCCTTCCGCGATGCGCACATCGACCGGCCCGACTCCGGCCCGCCCGATCGCCTTCGCCTCCAGCAGCGTGGCCCGCTGCGGCACCGCCTTTGCCGCTGCGCCTGCCGCGTCGCGATGCACGGCGTGATCGGCCTCCACCAAGTGCCCGAGCATCTTTCCGATGAGCTCGATGCGCGGCAGCTCAGCGGTCCGGTATTCGCCGACAAACGCACCATTGCGCAGCACTGTGAGGCGGTCGCTCAGCGCGTAGATTTGATCCAGAAAATGCGACACGAAGAGGATCGCCAGACCGCCATCGCGCAGCCGGCGCAGGATCGTGAAGAGCGCCTCCACTTCCTGCGCGTCGAGCGAAGAAGTCGGCTCATCGAGCACGAGCAACTCGCAGCGCACATCGAGCGCGCGCGCGATTGCCACCATCTGCTGCAGCGCGATGGAGCACCCGCGCAGCTCGCGCGAGACATCCAGCTCCAGCCCGAGACGGGCAAGCGCCGCGCGCGCCCGCTCGCGGACCACGCGCCACTGGATCACGCCGAAGCGCTGCGGCAGCCGGCCAAGCATGATGTTTTCGGCGACCGACAGTGTCGGAATCAGATTGATCTCTTGATAAACCGTGGAGATGCCGGCGGCTTCCGCGTCGCGTGTGGAGCGCGGGTGGATCTCGCGGCCGTCGAAGTGAATCGTCCCTCCGTCACGCGCAACCACCCCGGTGACGACCTTGATCATCGTCGATTTGCCCGCGCCGTTCTCGCCCATCAGCGCGTGGATTTCGCCGCGGAAAAGATCAAGCCGAACGCCCGAAAGCGCCTGCACGCCGGGGAACCTCTTCGTGACATCGCGCGCTGAAAGCAGCGGCTCGGAGGAAGCTGTCATCGCCGCGGAATCAAGGCTGCAAAAGCATTGCCGCGCCATTGGCAGGGTGCGTGGTGAAGAGGGTCGGCTCGATGCCGGTCGCCGCGCGGTAGCGCACGCGGATCGCCTCCGCGATCTCCGCCGACTGCGCGGTGCGCACCAGCGCTACGCAGCAGCCGCCAAATCCGCCGCCCGTCATGCGGCAGCCGAAAACCCCACCGGATTCGCCGAGTGCGCCCGCGGCTTCCACCACCGCATCCAGCTCGGCGCAGCTCACCTCGAAATCGTCGCGCAGCGAGACGTGGCTCGCGAGCATCAGCGCGCCGAGTTCTGTCCACGCGCCGCGCCGCAGCGCCCCGGCGGCCGCGAGCGTCCGCGCGTTTTCCGAGACGACATGGCGGGCGCGCCGCCACAGCCGTCCGGGGAAAGTTGCGCGCACTTCCTCCAGCCGCTCCAGCGTCGCATCGCGCAGCTCCGCGACCCCCAGCAGGCGCGCGGCTTCGTGGCAATCTTCGCGCCGGCTGCGGTAGCCGCCGTCGCTCAGCGCGTGGCGCACCATGGTGTTGATGACGAGCAGCGAGGTGTCGCTGCCTTGCATCGGCACGAGCTCGTGCGCTTGCGACTGGCAGTCGATGAGCAGCAGATGCCCGCGCTTGCCGAAGATCACGGCGAATTGGTCCATGATGCCGCACGGCGTGCCGGCAAATTCATGCTCCGCCTTCTGGCAAAGCAGCGCCTTTCTCACCGGGTCGAGCGCCGCGCCTGCGAGCGTCTCGCCCAGCGTGGCAAACGCAACCTCCATCGCCGCGCTGGAACTCAGCCCGCCGCCCGCCGGCAGGCTGGCGTGAATCGTGGCGTCGAATCCCGGCACCACGATTTCTTCCCGCGCCATGCCGGCGCAAACTCCGCGGATGTAGTTGCTCCACGCGGGATCGCCCGGCTTCAAATCGATGCCGAGATCGAACTCCGCACACTCGTCCGGCTGCTCCGCGCTCCATACTCTCGCGCGCCGATCGGATCGCGCACGCGCCGCCACATACACGCCGGGCTCGATCGCCATTGGCAGCACGAAGCCGCCGTTGTAGTCGGTGTGCTCGCCGATGAGGTTCACCCGACCGGGTGCGAAAACGAGGTGCGTGGCATCTTCGCCGGTCCGATCGCGGAACTGCTCCAGCGCGACCTTCCTGTGCGCGACATGCAGGTCGGCCGAGGAGGCGATCGGCGTCGGGATGGCGGCAAGAGGGGGCTCCATGCGCGGGGCGATATATCGTGCGCTCTGCCGCGCGTCTATCCTGGACGCGTCTCGCGGGTGTGGCGTGGTAGCGGCGAGTGCGTTTTCTCAAGCTCCTGGCCTCCTGGCTTGCGATCCGCCTTTGCCTCCCCATGCTCCGCCTCGTGTCTCGCCTCCTCGCCTTCTGCCTCGCCGCCATGCTGCTCGCCGGGCAGGCGCAGGCGGTGATCGGGATGAATCGCGAAGAGCTCATCCGCACGTATGGCCCGGTGCGCGAAACGGCGGACAGCGTCTATGGCGCGCAGTTCACCGATCTCATTTTCCTCACGCGCTCGGCTGCCGATGGCAACAGCATCATCGTCGCGGCGACCATGCTGGATGGCCGCTGCCAGGCAGTTTCTTATCTCAAAAACGATGCTGCGGGGAAGACGGCGCCGCTCACGCCGGAGGAGTTGCGCAATCAAATGGTCGCATCCGCGTCCCGCTCGCGCGGGACGTGGCAGCAGCTCGGGCCAAAGGAGTGGCGGCTCGAAGCCGGGCCGGAAATGCTCACGGGGTTGCTCGCGAAATGGCCGAAGCCGGAACTTTTCCAGATCTTCACCCGCGACATGATTTTGCGCGGACAGGTGAAGCCCTGAGTGGATGTCGGGTCGCGGAAGGGCGGCGCCCAGCAGGCGCACGCGTGGATGGGGAAGCTTGCTTGCTGAAGTGCGCACCACAGTAGTTTGCTGCGCCGGTTCGTTGCTCCGCGCACCGACATTCTCAGGCGCTGGACCTCGCAGGAGTGGGCAAAAATCGCCGGTCCCGAGACTACGATGCGACCCTCGCGGACGCCCTCCGCACGGGTGCCGGAAAGTTTGTGAAATATTTCACAAAGTGCTTGAATCCGTATCTGCCCCGCTGTTTCATCCTGCCCGCACGTCCCCAAACGCGCTCTCCCGGC
>CAXSDZ010000271.1:1505-6244 GCA_964235505.1 uncultured Chthoniobacteraceae bacterium | reverse complement strand
CGCTCCGCCCGCCTGAGCTGCGCTCAGGATGACGGGGGGAGGCTTCGCTTCGCTGTTTGCCGGGCGATGCCCGACAGCCGGGTGACGCCTCCGTTTGCAATCCGCCGCTGTTCATCCGAACATGCGGGCCTCTTTCGTCCGATGCCAAAATCCGTCTTCTCCGTCGTCCCCGATCCCGGCCACATCGAGCTTCGCGGGGTGCGGCAGAATAACCTCAAGGGGTTCGATCTCGACCTGCCGCTCGGCAAGCTGATCGTCGTCTCGGGGCCGAGCGGTTCGGGGAAGTCGTCGCTCGCCTTCGATACGCTTTATGCGGAAGGGCAGCGGCGGTATGTGGAGACGTTTTCGCCCTACACGCGGCAGTTTTTGGAGCGGATGGATAAGCCGCGCGTCGATGCGATCCGCGGCATCCCGCCGGCCATCGCGATCGAGCAGGCGAACCCGGTCAAGACCACACGCTCCACGGTCGGGACGATCACGGAGATCAACGATTACCTGAAACTGCTGCTGCCGCGCGTGGTGCAGGCGTTCTGCCCGGACTGCGGGCGCGAAGTGCGCCCGGAAACGGGGCAGTCGATCACGGAGCATGTCGTGGAGTGGGTCGAGGGACGAGCGACGAGCGACGAGGGCCAGCAGCCGGCGCAGGTCCTCGATCCTCGGCCCGCAACGCTCGACTCCGTCCTCATTACCTTCGGCGTGCCCGTCCCGCCGGGCACCGCAGTCGGTGAGTTCTTCGCTTTTCTCCAGCAGCAAGGCTACCTGCGGGTGTGGCTCGATGGCGAAGCGCGCCGCGTGGATGAGCCGGAGAAAGTGCAGCGCCTGCCAGCGCTCGTGCCCGTCATCCAGGACCGAATCGCCGTGTCGGCAGAAAACCGTTCGCGCCTCTGCGAGGCGATCGAAACGGCGCTGCGTTTTGGCAAAGGCAAGATCGCCGTGATGGGAGTCGAGCGTCGAGGGACGAGAGACGAGGGCCAGAAGTTGGCACCAGATTCGCAGGCCCTCGGCCCTCGGCCCTCGGCCTTCGACCTGCTACCCTTCTCCACCGGCTGGCACTGCGCGCACTGCGACATCGATATCGTGCCTCCCTCGCCGGGCCTGTTTTCTTTCAACAGCCCACAAGGCGCGTGCGCGAAGTGCCGCGGCTTTGGGCGGACGATCGCGATTGATCTGGAGCGGGCGATTCCCGACCGGCGCCTGAGCATCGCAAAGGGCGCGATTAAGCCCTTCCAAACCGAGAACGGACAAGAGTGCCAGCGCGACCTGCTGCGCGCCGCGACGGAAAGGGATCTGGACGTGCAACGCCCATTTCAAGAGCTTTCCAAGCGCGATCAGGACTGGGTGATGCAGGGCGAAAGTCCCGGGACGCCGGGTATGGAGCTGTGGAAAGATGGGCAGTGGTATGGCGTGCGCGGCTTCTTCGACTGGCTGGAATCCAAGACGTATAAAATGCACGTCCGCGTGCTGCTGGCGCGGTATCGCACTTACACGACGTGCCCGGATTGCGGCGGCGCGCGCTTTCAAAAAGCGACGATGAATTTCCGCTGGCAGGGCAGGACGCTGCCGGAGCTGCAGGCGCTCTCGATCGAGGAAATGCTGAAGGTGGTCGAGCGGCGAGAGGCGAGGGTCGAGAGCCCGAAGCTGGCGCAAGATTCGCAAGCCCTCGACCCTCCACCTTCGACCCTTGATTCCACGACCACGATGCTGCTCGGCGAAGTCGAGTCTCGCCTCCGCTACCTCGCGCTGGTTGGGCTCGGCTACCTTTCGCTCGACCGCCCCACGAAGACGCTGAGCGGCGGCGAGCTGGAGCGCGTGAATCTTACCACGTTCCTCGGCGCGTCGATCGTGAACACGCTTTTCGTGTTGGATGAGCCGAGTGTCGGCCTGCATCCGCGCGACACCGGGCGGCTCATCCGCATCATGCAGCAGCTCCGCGACAAGGGGAATACGCTGCTCGTGGTGGAGCATGAAGAAGCGGTGATCCGCGCGGCCGATCATCTCGTGGAACTCGGGCCCGGGCGGGGCGAAGCCGGGGGCGATCTGGTCTTCAGCGGGCCGCTCAGCGAGCTAGGAAACGGATTCCCGAAAACCCGGCATGCCTCCACTCTGACCGCCGATTACCTCTCCGGCGCGAAGTCGATCCCCGTGCCGGCGCAGCGCCTCGGCCCAGCCGACTGGCTCACGGTTTCCAAAGCCACCGAGCACAACCTGCGCGGTGTCACCGTCGATTTCCCGCTTGGCGTTTTCGCGTGCATCAGCGGCGTGTCCGGCTCGGGTAAATCAACGCTCGTGCATGAGGTGCTTTATCGCCAGCTCCTGCTCGCAAAAGGAACGCCGTCCGAAGAGCTCGCCGGCGCTTGCTCTGGGCTCGAAGGCGCGGAGAAAATCGGCGAAGTGGTGATGGTCGATCAGTCGCCGCTCGCCCGCACGCCGCGCTCTTCGCCCGCCGTGTATCTCGGCGTTTTCGACGCCATCCGCGAGCTCTTCGCGATGACGGCCGACGCACTCGCGGCCGGCCTGAGCGGGAGCGCATTTTCGTTCAACTCCGGCACCGGCCGCTGCGAGCGCTGCACCGGCAGCGGCTGGGAAAAGATCGAGATGCAATTTCTGAGCGACGTCTTTGTGCGTTGCCCGGAATGCGAAGGCCGGCGCTACCAAGTGCATGTGCTCGCCGTGCGGCTCGACGGGAAATCGATCCACGAAGTGCTGGAGCTGACGGTGACCGAGGCAATCGCGTTTTTCACCGGAGCAAACCAATCAGCCAAAAACGGCCGGACCGGCTACGCACTCAACGCTCCGCGCGAGAAAGGTGCGAGCGCGGAAGCAAACGCTGCCTCGACAGAAATGGCGCGGCGCCGTGGAGTCGCCGAGCGCCTCCGCGTGCTGGAGGAAGTCGGCCTCGGCTACCTCACGCTCGGCCAGCCGCTGAACGTGCTCAGCGGCGGCGAATCGCAGCGGCTCAAGCTCGTCGAGCGCCTTACACAGCGGACGCAGGATCACGCGCTGCTCATCCTCGACGAGCCGACGACCGGCTTGCATTTCGACGACGTCGCGATGCTCGTGCGCGTCTTCGATCGGCTGGTGGAAAAGGGGAATTCGCTGCTCGTGATCGAGCACAATCTGGAGGTCATCAAGTGTGCGGATTGGGTGATCGATCTCGGCCCCGAAGCGGGCTCGGGCGGCGGCTACGTGGTTGCCGCGGGCACGCCGGAGGAAGTCGCGCGCGTGGAGGAAAGCCACACCGGACGGTTCTTGCGCGACGCGCTGAACGTCGAACGTCGAACGTCGAACGTCGAACGTCGAACGGAGGAATTTGATGCGCGAGTCGCGGAAGAGGCGCCGCAAAACGGACACGCGCCACTCAACTCTCAACTCTCAACTCTCAACTCTCACAGCCACATCACCATCCGCGGCGCGCGCGAGCACAACCTGAAGAACATCTCGCTCTCCATTCCGCGGGACCAGATGGTCGTCATCACCGGCCTCTCCGGCTCCGGCAAATCGACCCTCGCTTTCGATATCCTTTTTGCGGAAGGCCAGCGCCGTTTCCTCGACTCCATGTCCGCCTACGCGCGGCAGTTTGTGGAGCAGATGGAAAAGCCGGAGGTGGACTCCATCGCGGGCCTGCCGCCGACCGTTGCCATCGAGCAGCGAATCACGCGCGGCGGCGGAAAATCGACCGTCGCAACCGTCACGGAGGTCTATCATTTCCTCCGCCTGCTGTGGGCAAAGCTCGGCACGCAATTCTGCCCGAAATGCGATCTGCCCGTGGAAAAGCAGACGCTCGCGGCGGCGGTGAAAAAGGCGGAGGAGCTCGCGAAGAAAGGCCGCATCCGCGTGCTCGCGCCGCTGGTGAAAGCGCGCAAAGGCTTCCACTCCGAAGTCGCAAAATGGGCTGAGCGCCACGGCTTCGAGGAGCTGCTCGTGGACGGCAAATGGGTGATGGTCGATTCGTTCCCAAAGCTGGAGCGCTTCCGCGAGCACACCATCGACGTGCTCGTCGGCGAGCGCGGCGGACCGGCCGTAAAGCCTGTTCCCGCCAAGCTTTCCCGGAGCGCGAAAAAGAAAATGGCTCCCGCTGGCGAGCCGGCGCCGCTGCCGGTCGCGCTTCCGGCCTTGCAAAACCTGCTCCAGCGCGCGCTGGAAATCGGCAAGGGAACCGCGCGCATTTTAGACGCGAAGAATCAGGCGCACATCGTCTCCACCGAGATGAGCTGCCCCGGCTGCGGACAGTCTTTTGAAGAACTCGACCCGCGATTGTTTTCCTTCAACTCGCCGCACGGCGCCTGCCCGGAATGCCACGGCTTCGGCGAAGTGTGGAAGGTCTGGGTGAATCCGCGGCTCGACTCGGAGATCGAGATCGAAATGGACAAGGAGCGGCAGCACGAAGGGCTCGACGCGAGCGAGGCAAAGCCGTGCCCCACGTGCCACGGCGCGCGGCTGAACGAAGTCGCCCGCCATGTGCAACTTCGGGGCTGCTCGGTCGATGAAATCACTGCGCTTTCCGCGAAAGCCGCGCACGCGTGGATCGCGAAGCTGAAGTTCACCGGGCGGCAGGGAACCATTGCTGCCGACATCCTGCCAGAGATTGAGCAGCGGCTTTCATTCATGGGGAAAGTCGGTCTCGATTACCTCGCGCTCGGCCGCTCCGCCAAGACGCTGAGCGGCGGCGAATCGCAGCGCATCCGCCTCTCCGCGCAGCTCGGCTCGAATCTTCGCGGCGTCCTTTACGTGCTCGATGA
>CAXSDZ010000271.1:0-1495 GCA_964235505.1 uncultured Chthoniobacteraceae bacterium | reverse complement strand
CGCGGCGCTGCTCGACACGCTCACGGCGCTGAAAAACAAAGGCAATTCGCTCGTCATCGTGGAGCACGACGACGAGACGATGCGGCGCGCGGATCACATCATCGATCTCGGCCCCGGTGCAGGCCGGCACGGCGGCGAAGTCGTCGCGCAAGGGACGCTGGACGAAATCCGCGCGATCGAAGGCTCGACGACGGGCAACTGCTTTCGCAATCCGCTGAAGCATCCGCTGCGCGGCTCGCGGCGCGCACTGAAGGACGTGTCGCGCTGGCTCGAAGTGCGCGGCGCTTCGCTGCACAACCTGAAGGACGTCCACGCGCGCATCCCCGTGAGCCGGCTCACCGTGCTCACCGGCATCTCCGGTTCGGGAAAAAGCACGCTCATGCGCGGCGTGCTGAAACCGGCCGCGGAGGAAGCGCTGCGGCGTCCTGCGAAAAGCAAATCGCGCAAAGGCAAGGCGGAGGAAAGCGACGTCGTAGCGCTGCTTTGCGATGGTGCGGATGGGATGGAACCGGCGCTGGATTTCGCGAAAGGCACGCTCGCGTCGCACTGGAAACGGGGGGGCGTAGCCGACGTGCTGGAGGCAGTTTACGAAGTCGATCAGTCGCCCATCGGCAAGACTACGCGCTCGACTCCGGCGACTTATATCAAGGTCTTCGACACCATCCGCGAGCTCTTCGCACAGATGCCGCTCTCCCGGATGCGCGGCTACAGCGCGAGCCGCTTTTCCTTCAACACCGAGGGCGGTCGCTGCGAGACCTGCACGGGGCAGGGGATGATCAAGATCGAGATGAACTTCCTGCCGACGAGCTGGCTCCCGTGCCCGGATTGCCACGGCCGGCGCTACAATCCCGCGACGCTGGAGGTGCTCTACAACGACAAGAGCATCGGTGACGTGATGCAGATGACGCTCGCGGAGGCTGCTGAGTTCTTCAAAGCGGTGACAAAAATCCACCGCCCGCTCTCACTCCTCTGCGACACCGGGCTCGGCTATCTCCAGCTCGGCCAGCCAAGCCCGACGCTCAGCGGCGGCGAAGCGCAGCGGCTGAAGCTCATCGCCGAGCTCACCCGCGGCGCAGGCCGCACAGAGACGGCGCGTCTTCGCAGACAGGCATCGAAGTCGATGCTCTACCTATTGGAAGAGCCGACCATAGGCCTGCATCTCTGCGACGTGCAGCGCCTGCTGGATGTGCTTCACCGGCTCGTAGACGACGGCGCGACGGTCGTCGTAATCGAGCACCATCTCTCGCTCATTGCCGAAGCGGATTACGTCATCGACATCGGCCCTGAAGCAGGCGAAGCCGGCGGCGAAATCGTCGCTTGCGGCACGCCCGAGGATGTCGTGAGAAGCAAACGATCCCGCACTGCGCCATTCTTACGCGAAGTGCTCACGGCTTCGTGATGGAGCAAAGCAAAGTTTTGCCGGGGAAAGCCTTCTGGCTTGGCAACGGCAACTTCGGTCCGATTGCCGATTGCGCGGCGGGAGCATCTGGATTTT
>CAXSDZ010000270.1:0-6317 GCA_964235505.1 uncultured Chthoniobacteraceae bacterium | reverse complement strand
GCCGGCGCTGCGTCATTCCCACGCCGCGGCTCGCGAGACGCATCGCCTCCTCGCCGCTTCGGATCTTCTCGTCCGGACTGGTCGCGAGCAGCCAGCCGAGCTGATTTGCGGCTTCCGGCCATTCCGGGCGCAGGCGCAGCGACTCGCGATATGAAGCGATTGCCTCCTCGGCTTTTCCCAGCCGCGACAGGCAAAGTCCGAGCTCGTAGTGTGCCTGCGCATCCTCTTTGCGTTCCTTCAGCACAGCGCGGAATTGCGGCAGCGCCAGCGACGCCTTGCCAGTGCTGAGCATTAGAAGCGCGAGCTGCCGGTGCGCTTCGGCGTGCTGAGGATTGTGCCGCAGCGCTTCGCCGAGGCGCGGCACGGCCTGCTTTGCCTTGCCTGTGGCGAGCAGCTCCATGGCCAGCTCGAAGTGCGCCTTCGCGAGTTGCGGCGACAGCTCGATCGCCTTTTGGAACTTCTCCATCGCCTCCTCGTGCCGCCCCTTGCGGCTGAGCGCGAGCCCGAGTCCGTGCCAGGCATCCACATAGGCAGGCTGGAGCCGGATCGCGGTTTCAAACTGCTCGATCGCTTCGTCGAGCTTCCACACCGGCAGCAGCGCCTGCCCGAGATTGTAGTGCGCATCCACGTGGTTCGGATTGATGCGGATGGCGCTCGCGAAGGAGGTGCGCGCCGCATCGAAATCATTCGGCCGGATGAGCACCACGCCATAGTCATTGTGCGCGTCGGCATCGTTCGGATTCAGCCTCACCGCTTCGCCGTAAAGCGACGACGCCTCCATGAGCCGGTTGTCGGTGAGCAGGATGGAGCCGAGCGCTTTGCGCGCTTCTTCAAAGTCCGGTTTGAGCCGCAGGGCCTCCACGAGTTCGGTGATCGCCTGGCTGTTCTTGCCGAGCCGATACAGGGCAATCGCGAGGCGATGCCGCGCGGTTACATCCTTGGCGTTCTGCTTGATCAGCCCACCATACAAGGCCGCCGCGTCCGCGCTGGCGCCCGTGCGCAGGAGCTGCTCGCCGAGTTCGTGGCTGGCTACGAGATTATCCGGCTGTTTCGCGATCAGCTCGCGATAAACCGTGATCGCTTCCGGGATTTTGCCGTCCGTCACGAGCAACCGCGCCTGCTGGTGGAGCGGGTCCGCGGGTGGCGCATTTTGCGCGGATGCAAATCGAGCACACACCAGAAGGCACGCAGCAAGTAGAAGCGAGCGACGCCATGCGGAGCGCATCCGGGAGCAGACAGGCGCGGGGGAAAGCATCGCGCTATCGCCATTGGAATCTCGAAAGCGTCAATCGCGCAGCGCCCGTCTTTACAAGCCCGCGAGCTATCGCAGATTACCGGCCCCCGTCCTACTGCTGCATGGCCACTCCCGATTCCTCCACTCCCGCCGCGCCGCGGAAGCGCTACGTCCGAGCCGTCGGCCCGAGACTTCGCATCGTTCTGCTCGTCGTGTTCGCGCTCTTTGCGCTCCTCGGGGCAAACTCGTTCTACCTGTCCGCGATTACCTTTCTGGAGTGGTTCCGCGGGTTTTCTTACCAAAACTACTTTTACCAGTTCATGTTCCTGGGCCATCTGGTGCTGGGACTTTTGATCATCCTGCCGGTGATCATTTTCGGCGTCATTCACATCCGAAATGCGCACGATCGGCCGAATCGGCACGCCGTCCGCGTGGGCTATGCGCTCTGGTTCATCGCGCTCGCGCTGCTCTTTTCCGGCGTGGTGCTCATGCGGGTGAGCGGCTTTGAAATCAAGAATCCAAACGCGCGCTCCGTCGCCTATTGGGTGCATGTCATCACGCCGCTACTGGCGATCTGGCTCTATGTGCTGCACCGGTTGGCCGGGCCGCGGATCAAGTGGCGCGTAGGCGGCGCGTGGGCGGCCGCGGTGGCGGTGCTCGTCGGCGCGCTCGTGCTGCTGCACACGCAGGATCCGCGCAAATGGAACGTCGCCGGGCCGAAGGAAGGAACGAAGTATTTCGAGCCGTCACTCGCCCGCACTGCGACGGGAAACTTCATCCCGGCATCCACGCTGCAGATGGATAGCTACTGCCAGAAGTGCCACGCGGATGTCTATCAAGGCTGGTTCCATTCGGTTCACCACATCTCTTCCTTCAACAACAAGCCGTATCTCTTCTCCGTGCGCGAATCGCGCGAACTGGCGCTGAAGCGCGATGGCAGCGTGAAGGCCGCGCGCTGGTGCGCCGGCTGCCACGATCCTGTGCCATTCTTCTCCGGCGCTTTCGACGACCCAAACTTTGATCTGGAAAAGCACCCGACTTCGCAGGCCGGCATTACCTGCACAGTATGCCACTCGATCACCCACGTGAACTCCACCAAAGGCAACGGGGACTACACGATCGAGGAGCCAGTTCACTATCCCTTTGCAAAGAGCGAAAACGCGGTGCTGCAGTTCATTAATCAACAGCTCGTGAAGGCAAAACCCGAGTTTCACAAGCAGACCTTTCTAAAGCCTGACGTGCATCGCAGCGCGGAGTTCTGCTCCACCTGCCACAAGGTCTCCATCCCGAAGGAACTCAACCACTACAAGGAGTTTCTGCGCGGTCAGAATCATTACGATACCTTTCTCCTATCCGGCGTTTCCGGCCACAGCGCGCGGTCTTTCTACTATCCTGAGAAAGCTAAGTCGAACTGCAACGAGTGTCACATGCCGCTGCAGACATCGAATGACTTCGGGGCCAAGTATTTCGATCCCGCAAGCAAGGATCTAAAGGTGCACAACCACCTCTTTCCCGCAGCGAATACCGGCATCGCGCACATCCGTGGTGAGCTGGAGATTGTGAAGGCGGAGCAGACCTTTTTGAAAGATAACCTTCGCGTCGATCTCTTTGCCCTCAAGGAAGGTGGAGCGGTGGACGGCAAGCTGCTCGGTCCGCTGCGCCCGCAAGTCCTAACGTTGAAGCCGGGACAGACTTACCTCATGGAAGTCGTGCTGCGAACCTTGAAGCTCGGGCATCCGTTCACGCAAGGCACCGTAGATTCCAACGAAGTCTGGGTGGATGCGAAGCTATCCAGCGGCGCGCGGATGCTAGGTCGCAGTGGCGGGATGGGCGAAGCAAACGCGGTCGATCCGTGGTCGCACTTTGTGAATGTCTATATGCTGGACCGCGAAGGTCGCCGCATCGATCGGCGCAATCCGCAGGACATCTTTACTCCGCTCTACAATCACCAGATTCCGCCAGGTGCCGCGCAGGTGGTGCATTACTCCTTCACCGTGCCGCCGGAGCAGAGCGATCCACTCACGGTGGAGGTCAAGTTACAGTATCGGAAGTTCGACACGACTTACATGCAGCATGTCTTTGGCAAGGAACACGTGAATGACTTGCCGATCACCACGATCGCTTCCGACAAGCTTACCTTCCCGATCGAAGGGCAGAACTCTCAACTATCACCGCTCACGGCTCAAACGTCTGCGGTCCCCCCGTGGCAGCGCTGGAACGACTACGGCATCGGCCTCCTGCTGGAAGGCGACAAGGGAAGTGAGAAGGGCGAACTAATCCAGGCGGAGCAGGCGTTTCTGGAGGTGGAAAAGCTCGGCCGCCCCGACGGGCCGCTGAACCTTGCGCGAGTCTATTTCAAGGAAGGCCGGCTGGACGATGTCGTGGCCGCGCTCGGCCGCGCGATGCAATGCAATCCACCCGCGCCGCGTTGGACGGTTGCCTGGCTCAATGGCCTCGTGAATAAGCAGAACGGCTATCTGGACCAGGCAATCGCCGACCTCCGCGGAGTCGTAGAAGATCGCTACCCGGAGCTGGATCAACGCGGTTTTGATTTCTCAAAAGACTACGAAATCCTGAACGAACTCGGACAGACTTACGTGGAGCGCGCCAAGATGGAGCACGACTCAGCGCAGGACCGCGCCACCTGGCTGAAGCTGGGCGAGGAGCAGTTCCAAAAGACGCTCGCGATCGACTCGGAAAACATCTCCGCGCACTACAATCTCGGGCTGATCTACACGCAGCTCGGCGACGCCGGGCGTGCTGCCGAGCACCGCAAACTGCACGAGCGCTACCGCCCGGACGACAACGCCCGCGACCGCGCCATTGGGATCGCCCGCCGCGCAAATCCCGCCGCCGATCACGCCGCGCAATCCATCGTGATCTACGACCTGCACCGCCCCGGCGCGCCGGAGCTGCCCGCGGATGCAGCTCCAGTGCTTTCCGCCGGCACGAGCGCTGCGCGGTAGGGCCGCTGCCACGCTTTTCTGCGGCTTACCTGCTCGTGAAAGTGCCTGTTCATTTGTGATCCGTTCGCGGCTCCGCCCCGAGCAGGTGACGCACAAAGAAATCCATGCGCCGTCGTGCCGCATACGGCGATTCACCGACGCCATGACCAGCGCCGGGCACGACCAGCAGCTCGAAATCTTTGTCCGCCTTCACCAGCGCATCGACCACCTGCATCGTGGAAGCCGGGTCCACGTTGTGGTCGAGCTCGCCGACGGTCAGCAGCAGTTTTCCCGTGAGCCGGTGCGCGTGAGTCACGTTGGAATTGGCGGCATACTCCGGCCCGACCGGCCAGCCCATCCACGCTTCGTTCCACCACATTTTGTCCATGCGATTGTCGTGGCACCCGCAGTCCGCGGCGGCGGCTTTGTAGAAGTCGCCGTGGAAAAGCAGCGCGCCCAGCGCGCTTTGCCCGCCCGCGCTGCCGCCGTAAATGCCGACTCGCGTGAGGTCCATCTCCGGGTGCTTGGCCGCCGCCGCGCGCAGCCACGCGATGCGATCGGGGAAGCCCGCATCCGCGAGGTTCTTCCAGCAGATATCGTGAAAGGCGCGTGATCGCCAGTTCGTGCCCATCCCATCGATCTGCACCACGATGAAGCCAAGCTCCGCGAGCGCGTGGTGCGCGGTTTCGCGCCGCCATTCCTTGGGAACAAACGCGCCCTGCGGACCAGCGTAGATGTTCTCGATGACCGGATACTTCTTCGCAGGATCGAAGTTTGAGGGACACGTGATGATGCCGAAAATGTCCGTCGCCCCATCGCGCCCTTTCGCCACGAACCGCTCCGCAGGACGCCACCCCGTCGCGAGCAGTGCAGCGGCATCCGCCTGCTCCAGCGCGCAGACGAGCGAGCCATCTTCCGCGCGGCGCAGCACAGTCACCGGCGGCAGGTCCACGCGCGACCAGGTATCGAGAAGCCAGCGGCGGTCCGGCGACCACTCCCACTGGTGCGTGCCGTCGCCCTCCGTGAGCACCGCGAGACTGCCGCCATCGAAGTCCATCCGCGCGAGATGCACGTGATACGGATCCTCGCCGGGCCGGATGCCGCCCGCGCGAAACCAAATCTGCCGCCGCTCCGCATCCACGCGCTCGACACCGCGCACCACCCACTCGCCGCGCGTGATCTGGTTCTTCACCTGCCCAGTTTTCGCGTCGTAAAGGTAGAGGTGATTCCATCCATCGCGCTCGCTCATCCAGATGAGCTCGCCGGTCGCATCGAGCCAGCGGAGCGCGGTTTTTTGCGAGTAGTCGATGAAGGTCGCGCTTCGCTCCTCCACGATCGCACTTGCCGCGCCGCTCGTGGCATCGATTGCGATGACGCGCATCGTCTGGTGCCCGCGTTCGTTGTAAAGAAAGGAGAACCGCGCACTGTCGGGCGACCAGTGGATCTCGCCGATGTCCCACGGGTTTGGGAAAAGCTCGTCGGAGATCGCGATCTGCCGGCGCGCGGCGAGGTCGAAAAGTCGCGGGCGCTCCTGCGCGATGGCGTCGCCTGGCTTGGCGTAGGTGAACTCGTGCAGCTTCGGCTGGAGCTGATCTTTCGGGGCAGACTCGATGAGATGCACCTTCCGCTCCGCGCCTTTGCGGACCTGCCGCGCCGCCACTTTCGCGCCGTCAGGCGACCACGTGAACGGCTCGGCATATGCGTCCTCCGCCGTGCCATCGCGTGAAAGCTGCACCTCTTCGCCAGAGTCGCGGTGCCGCGCGAAAACGTTGTGATCTTTGAGAAAGACGCGCCACTCGCGCGGCGGCGTGACCGACTTGTGCGCTGCCGGTAGCGCATCCAGCACCGGCGCGTCTGGCGCGAGATCGATGGAGACTTCACCCCCACCCTCGCGGGCTTCCCACACTCCGAGCACGCGACCATCGAGCGCCTGCGCCAGCCAGACGTGCCCGGCGAAGGTGTGCTGCTCGCGGCTTTCCCCCGCTTTGAGCGTCGCATAAACGCGGTGTTCGCCAGCCGGTGCAATCCATACGCACTGCACGTCGCCCGCCGTGCGGTTCACAAAGGTGAGCGACGTTTCGCCGCCGCCTTCCCGGCTTGGCCGCAGGCGGCTTTCACGCGGCAGCGTGTTCTCGGAT
>CAXSDZ010000269.1:0-6343 GCA_964235505.1 uncultured Chthoniobacteraceae bacterium | reverse complement strand
GTTTTGCAGCAGCTCTTCCGGCTGACTTTTGGCGCGAACAACGTGCAGGTCTATTAACCGACGTGAAATGCGCGAGTCCCCAGCCTGCTCCTCCACCTCGGGGCTGAGGAAGACATTCACGCCTGCCTTCTTCGGATCAGCTTCCCGCGCCTTCTCGTTCAAGAACTTAACTGCTTCCGGCAGCGTCAGCTCATGAAATTCGAGCAAGGGAATCACGATGGCAGCCAGCCCTTCCGGTGTTGCTTGGACTGGTGCCGCTTGAGCTTCAGTAGTGGGCATTTTCGCCGCCTCGATTGCCTTGTCCCACTCGCCGGCTGGCGCTGCCGCCGCCACTCGCGCGATGAACGTGTCCACGCGGTCGAGATTTTCCTGCGTGTTGCGGACGACGAGTTTGCTGGAGCCGGGCAGCCAGACGCCAGACGAGCCCGGTGGAAAGCTGACACCTTCCGCAGCGAGCACTTCCTTCACCGTCGCAATTCGCAGATCCTGTGGTGAGCCGTCCTTGCCGCGGAAGACAAATGCGGGAACGGGCCACTCCTTTGTGATCATCGGGCCATCCGCGGCCGCGGGTTCCAAACCCGGAAGCACTGGATTCTCAGTGCTCTCTGCCGCGGACGCGCCGCTGGCTGCGGTGGGCTCGATTTGGCGCGGGGTAGCGAAGACGATTATCTCGCTCTGGTCGCTCTCATCCTGCAGGCGGCCGAAGATTGCGGTCTGATTTGGGCCGACTGTAAAATGTGCTGTGACGGCACGCGTTTGGGTGCCCGGCTCCTCGGGTCGTGGGAAAGTCAGCTTCACCGTGGAGTCCATCTCGATGGCTCCAGCTTTGAAGGTTGGCACGATCTCGAAGGTAGTGCTGCGGATGGGCACCGGTGGCTTGCCTGCCTCAGGCGCATTCGTTCCCTCGCCGCTCATTATGGCAGCGCGCTTTCCTGAGTGGGTCACGATGGTGGGACGGGAGAGGATTTTAGTGCGGGCGTCCTCCTGCATTTTGCGCATCATCTCCGTTCCTTCCTCGTTGCTCTTGAGCGTCACCTTGCCCGGTTTCACCTCGGGCCATTACCCTTAGCCACGCGCACAATCTGCACCTCGATCCTTATCTGCGGCGCGACATCCGGCGATGCCGATTTCGGAAGTGCGTCGGGCAGCGCAGGTGCGTCAGAAGCGACTTGCGCCAGCGCACTGCTGATGAGGATCAGGGTAATGATTGCTCCGCTCGCGAATAACAGCCACGCGCCAATCCCGCCACGGTCGCGCCGCGGGTCCACGATTGCGCCGACGCGTGTTTCCAGCGTGGAAGGCTGCGCCATCGCGAGGGCCTGCCGGAAGGCGGACGGGAGCAGTTGGAAGCGGCGCACGCTTTCCACGAGCTCTGCGGCGTAGTCTGCCGGGTCGATGCCGCTGCCGAGCACGAGGTCGTCGCACGCCTCCTCCTGTGCAAGGTGCAGACGGCGGACGGCGAACCAGGCGAGCGGGTTGCACCAGTGCAGCGCGCAGGCGAAATGCGCGAGGGTGCGCGCCGCGGAATCTCCGCGGCGGATGTGCGCGAGCTCATGCCCGAGCACGATGCTAAGCCGCGAGGCGGACCAACTTTCGGCTTCCGCCGGCAGCAGAACCACCGGACGCCACGCGCCCCACGTCACCGGCACGAGGCACGACGGCGACACGCGGAGCCGCACGCGGTTCCCAACGCAACCGGGCGCCAGTATCTCGCGCCACGTGGCGAGCAGCGCACTGGACCGCGCGGATTCGCTCCGGCGCAGCAAGCGCTGCAACTGCACGCTGCCGATCATTCTCCGTAGGATCAGGAAGCCCGCGCCCGCGCCCCAGAGCGCCACCATCCATGTTTCCCACTCGATGCGCTCCAGCAGCCGACGTGGCTCGCTAGCCTTAAGTGCCGGAGCACCGAAGGCCGGCGCGGAGGAGATGACGACGGGAGGAGATGCGTCGGCAGCGGATGCGGGGATCGACATCGCCGCGCGTCCGGTGGGATTCCAGGCCCACTGCGGTGCGACGAATCGCGTCGTCGGCAGCAGCAGCAACACGAGGAATGCAGACGACCAAACCGCGCTGCGTTTTGCCGCCGAAGCCCGCCGTAGCGCGAGGCTTGCCAGACCGGCGAGCGCGAGGACCGCCAAGCCTTTGAGCAGTTGATCTACGAGAAAAAGAGAGAAGCTCTGGAGATTCATGGCAGGGGGAGTCATCTGCTGCGTTTCGCTTCTTTGATGATCGCCTCGATCCGCCCCAGCTCGGCGGGTGAGAGCTTGCCATTGTCGGCATCGACAAAGGCTGCGACCGCATCCGCCAGCGAGCCGCCGAAGAAGGTCTGCACCACACGCTGGAGCGCGGAGCGGCTCGCTTTTTTATGCGGCATGGTCGGCAGATACACGTAGCGCGGACCATCCTCGCGGTGCTTCACCACGCCTTTGTCTTCCAAAATGCGCAGCAGCGCGCGGATGGCGGAGTAGCTGGGCGGATCGGGGACGGCGGCGTGGACATCCGCGGCGGTCGCTTCGCCGCGGGCGTAAATGGCGTCCATGATCTGCCGCTCGCGGCGGCTGAGGTCGTGAGGCTTCGTGGGCATGCTGGTTTTCTAGCACACGGCGGAAGTGCCGCGCAAGCGGAGATGCTGCATTTTTAGCACCATGTGGAAAGTGCCGCCTCCGCAGCGCGGCTCCGGGGCACCGCGGCTCCGGGGCTCCGGGGCTCCGGGGCTCCGGGAATTTGGCGGCAAGGGCTGCCGCTGCGCTTTCCCGGTGCGCGGAGCACGGGCGGGGGTGGCGGGGCTTTCTCCGTTTGACGCCCTCGACGGCCAGGGGTGAAGGTCCGCCGGTCAGCGCACCCTTTTCCCCCACAGAACGAGATGAGCAATGTTCCCTTTGTCACTTGGCCGGTCTGGCGCTCGCGGCTTGCTGCCGCGGGGCTTGCACTGCTCGCGAGCGCGGTTTGGTGGCCGCGACCGGCGCAGGCTGCCCCGCCGGCCTACGACCATGTGGTGGTCGTGATCGAGGAGAATGAAGGCATCACCCAGATCATTGGCAACACCGCGCAGGCTCCTTACATCCACTCCCTCGCGCGCGGCGGGGTGTCGCTGACGCGGATGCGCGGCGTCACGCATCCGAGCCATCCGAACTATCTCGAACTCTTTTCCGGGGATAACCAGGGGATCACTTCGGATGGAATTCCGAGTTCGCTCCCTTTCACCACGCCAAATCTCGGTGCCGCGCTGCGAGCCGCCGGCCTCACTTTCACCGGCTACGCGGAAAGCGTGCCTGCCGCGGGCGACACGACTTCGGACAACCTCAGCACCGGCTACGTGCGCCGGCATTGCCCGTGGATCTGGTGGACGACGGCCGCGACGCCGACGCTGGTGAATCGTCTGCCGCGCTCTGTTCATCAGCCTTTCAGCGCCTTCCCGACTGATTTCACCCTGCTGCCGACGGTGTCATTCGTGATCCCGAATAACTTCAACAACATGCACGATCTCGGCGTCCAGTCGGGCGACGTGTGGCTTTCGCAAAATCTGAGCGCGTATGCCGAATGGGCGAAGACGCACAACAGCCTGCTCATCGTGACGTGGGATGAGGATAATTTCGGCGCGACGAATTTGATCCCGACGATCTTCTACGGCGCGAACCTGCGGCGCGGGGTGAACGCCGGAAGCTGGACGCTGCACAATCTGCTGCGGACGCTCGAAGAGATGTATGGCCTGCCGCATTCGGGCCGCGCTGCGAGCGCGCCGCCGATCACGGGAGTTTTCTCCGGCGAGCTGCCGGTGGGCAGCCTGATCGTGCGGCCAGGCAGCGGCGTGACGCTGCGCGATACGAAGCTTTCCCAAGCCGCGGCGGACACCACCTATCCCGCGCTCACGCAGATCGCCGTTTCGGATGCGGCCGGCTCGGCGACACAAGGGCTGCTGCGCTTCGAGAGCCTTTTCGGCACCGGGTCCGGGCAACTCGACCCGGCGGCAAATGTGGTCTCCGCCAAGCTCGTGCTGACGACGTGCAGCAATGTAAGCGGCGCAAGCTCGGGGTCGCCCATGCGCCTGCACCGGATGCTCGTGCCCTGGACGGATGCCAGCACCTGGCGATCGATGACGAGCGGGATCAGTGCGGATGGCGTGGAGGCGCTCGCAGTGCCGGACTTCACGGCGGTGCCAAACTACCCGTCGAGCGCTTCCTCCGGTGTGGGGACTGCCGTCACCTTTGACGTGACCCCGTCCGTGCAGGCATGGAAAAGCGGCGCTACGAACTTCGGCTGGGCGACGCTGACCGCGAGCGCAGACGCGTGGATCTATGCGGCGGCAGGGGAAGTCTCGAACAACAATCCCGGACTGGAGATTTCCTTTCACGCGAGCGCTGTCGCATTCGCGGCGACGGCGGTCAGCGTGCCGGAAGATGCGGGCGTGGCGGAGCTCACGGTGACTCGCACGGGCGAAACGAGCGGCAATCTTTCGGTTGCTTATGCGCCCGGCGGCGGCACCGCATCGAGCGGGACCGACTACACCGGCGCGAGCGGCGTGCTCACTTGGGAAGCCGGCGATGCTGCACCGAAAACCATCCGCGTGGCGATCCTGCCGGACTCCGAAGTGGAGGGACACGAAAGCTTCTCGCTCGTCCTGACCGTCGTGGCGGGCCTCGGCATTGAAGACACCGATCGCACCGTCACCGTGACCATCCTGGAAAAGCCGTTCAACGTGTGGCGCCGCGCCGCATTCGGAGCAGATGCGAACTCCCCTAGCGCGGCCGAATCGGCGGACCCGGATGGCGATGGCCTGAGCAATCTAGTCGAATACGCCTGCGCCACCGATCCGCTCCTCGCGAGCGCTGCCGGCCGGCCGGTGCTCGGCGGTTCGGATGCCATCACGCTGACTTTTCGGCGCAACGTCAGCGCAACCGATGTGACTCACCAAGTGCAAGCGAGCAGCGATTTGGCCGCTTGGGAAAACGGCTCCCGATATGCGCCCAGCGGCGACATCTCCTCCAACGGCGTCACCTCGGAAGTGAGCCGCGCGATCACCGACGGCGTGGAAACAATCGTGGTCCGCGACAACACGCCGCGAAGTGCGAGCGCGGCGCGTTACCTCCGGCTGCGAGTGTCGCGTGCGGAGTGATTCTTTTCGCAAAGCCCGCTGCACGGAGGCGTCTGCGCGGGAGGCCGGGCAGCCGCATGATCGCGCCACGCCCGCTGTGCCGCGTCCTCGGGCGAGCTGCGGCCTTTCAATAACTCGCCATGGCTCTGCACGCAGGACTCAGCGCGGGGTGCCAGCCAGCTCTTCGCTGAGCCGTTTTGTCTTTGCCGCGGCATCGCTCGGCACTTGCGCATAGGCGCCGAAATCATTGAACCACACGCGCTTGGCCCAGCGATACATCCAGTGCTTTTCCGGGATTTCCTCGCCGGGCAGCCATTGGGAAAAGCGCGGGGTCATGGCGTCGAGCTCGGCCATTGCGGTGCCGCGGAGGGTGGTATCGCGCGCGCCGTGTTTTTGCACGAGACCCTTCACCAAGTCCGGGCGCTCCAGGACGACGCAGCCGCGGGTGTTTTGCGCGCTCAGTTCGCGGAAGTCGCGGAGGAAAGCGGAGTCGCGGATCGTGGCGTAGATGCCGCGCGAGTCGGAGATGTTTTCGGTGGCGAACTGGATGATCGGGCATGGCTCGATCTCGCCTTTCGGCGAGACGTGATGCGAGATGCCGGTGCTCATGGGGCAGAGCGCGCGACCTTCGCCGTCGTAGTAGGCATCGACGATGCCGATGGGCATGCGGCAGCGCATTTCCACGATGAAGCGGCGCACTTGCACGAGCTGCTCGGGGCGCAGGGCGAGCTGCGGATTCATCTTCGGCCCGACCGGCCGATACGTGTGAAACCAGACGTAGTGCGCGCCGCGCGCGATCAGCTCGCGCAGCCAGCCCTCGGTGCAAAGCTCATCGATATTCGTCTGGCAAACGCTGGTCGCCACTCCGGTGAGGATGCGCTCCTTCAAGCAATGATCCAGGCCGCGCAGGGTGCGATTGAGCACTTCCTTTTTGCCGCGGCGCTCGTCGCTGGTGATCTCGCGGCCTTCGATGGAAATGAGCGGCGTGGCGTTGCCGAGCTGGCGCAGTTTCTTCGCGATCTTTTTGGTGATGAACTGCCCGTTGGTGAAAACCTGGAAGTAGCAATCCGGGTGCGCTGCAAGCAGGTCGAGCAGCTCCGGGTGCATGAACGGCTCGCCGCCGAGGATGCCGAAGAAGGCGTTTCCGTGCGCCTTCGCGTCGGAAATTGTGCGGTTGAGCGACTCGAGATCGATCTCCGTGCGCTCCGCTTCCACATCGACCCAGCAGCCCTGTCAGCGCAGGTTGCAGGA
>CAXSDZ010000268.1:0-6385 GCA_964235505.1 uncultured Chthoniobacteraceae bacterium | reverse complement strand
TCCTCCGAAGTCACTCGCAACACTTCCTCCAGCGTCGTCAGGCCTTCGCGGGCTTTGTCGATGCCGACCATGCGCAGCGATTTCATCCCTTCGCTGATCGCCTGGTTCTTGATCACCGTGGCCGATGCGCGCTTCACGATGAGGCGGCGGATGGCTTCGGAAATCGGCAGCACTTCGATGATCGCAGCGCGGCCGAGATAGCCGCGGCGTTTGCAGCGGTCGCAACCCGCGCCTTGGAAGAAAGTGGTCCCGGCATCGCTTTCTTCCAGGCCTAGCTTGGCCAGCATCTCGGGCTCCGGGTTGAACTCTTCTTTGCAGTTCGGACAGATGCGGCGGACGAGGCGCTGGGCGCAGGTGAGGATGACGGAAGAGGAGATCAGGAACGGCTCGATGCCCATGTCGTCGAGCCGCGAGATGGCGCCGGCGGCGTCGTTGGTGTGGAGCGTGGAAAGCACCTGGTGGCCGGTGAGCGCGGCTTTTACCGCGATGTCGGCGGTCTCGTTGTCGCGAATCTCACCGATCATCACGATGTCCGGATCCTGCCGGAGGATGGAGCGCAGCGCTTCGGAAAAGCCGAGGCCGACGTCGGCTTTCACGGCGACCTGATTGATGCCGGGAAGCTGGAACTCCACGGGATCTTCGACGGTCACGATGTTGTATTCGGGGTTGTTGAGTTCGCTGAGAACGGAATACAGCGTGGTCGTTTTGCCCGAGCCGGTCGGGCCGGTGACGAGGATCATGCCGTGCGGTGCATCGACCGCTTTCCGGAAGACACCGAGCGTGTATTCATCCATGCCGATCTGGTCGATCGAGCCGGAAAGCGCGCCTTTATCGAGGATACGAATGACGATCTTCTCGCCATACACGGTCGGCAGAAAGGAGATGCGGAGATCGATCTCCTTGCCGGAAACGCGGATGCGGAACCGGCCGTCCTGCGGCAGGCGGCGCTCGGCGATATCGAGCCCGGCGAGGATCTTGATGCGCGACGCGATCGGCATCTGGAGCGCCTTGGGCGGCGAGGTCGCCTCGACGAGGTTGCCGTCGATGCGGTAGCGTAGCTTGAACTGCTTCTCGAAGGGCTCCAGATGGATGTCGCTCGCCTTTTCTTTCAGCGCCTGGACGAGGATGAGATTGACGATCTTGACGACCGGCGCGTCCTCGCTTTCCACCGCGAGCCGGTCGAGATCGATCTCGTCGTTCTTCGAACGCACTTCCTCCACGTCGGCGGAATCCTGCGCCGCCTCCATCATCACCTTGTCCATCGCGGCAGTCGCATTACCGACGCCGGAGAGCGCTTCAGAAATCGCTCGCTCGGTGGTGATCATCGGGATGATCTCGAGCTTGGTGCGCTGCCGCAGATCGTCCAGGGCAAGGACGTTCAGCGGGTCCGCCATCGCGACAAAGAGCTTGTTCCCGAGGCGGGCGACGGGCGCGAGCTTGTAGGCGCGCGCCATTTCTTTAGGCACGAGCGCCTGCACGTCCTCCGGCACGCGGAGCCGGGTGAGATTCACGGGCGGCGTGTCGAGGCAGCGGCCCATGGAGATGACCATGTCCTGCTCGGTGACGTAGCCCTTGTCGGTGAGCATTTTCAGCAGGCGGCCGCCCTGCTTTTTCTGGAGGTCCATGGCCTCCTGGAGCTGCGCCGGGAGGAGCAGCCCATCCTCGATGAGGACGTCTGCGATGCGTTCGCCGAAGGATTTGATGCTCATCGCGCGTGAGAAGATGCGCCGTTGCCGGAGGGGAGACGGTAGGTTTCGCCGAGCACCCGGGTGATCGCTTGGGGCGACGCGAGGTGCCACTGGATGTTGTAGTCGAGCAGGCCCTGCACGGTGTCTTTGCCGGTGGCATCAAAGGGATTGGCCATGGCCACCATGAGCGTGCGGCTCATCACGTCGAAGGGGACGATCAAGCGGCCGAGCGTGATTTCTTCCGGCAGCATTTTCACCACCGAGCGGTCCACGTCGTAGTATTCCAGCGGGATGTAGGCGAATTTCGAGCGGTCGAGGATGCCGCAGAGCAGCACATCGAGCTCGATCGCGCCGCGGCGGCAGATTTCATCGATCAGCGAAGCGCTGACCGCGCTCGGTGCGCGGTCGCTGTTCTTTTTGTGGATGCGCTCGGTCGCGGAAGCGACGATCTCTTCCGCTACGAGCTTGTGCTGGATGAGAAAACGCGCGAGCAGATCGTTGCCATCATCGGCAAAGGTGATCGCCTCGCCATCGGCGGTCTGCCGCGTGCGACTGCCGGTCGCCTGCACGGTTTGCTGGGTGGTGATCAGCGTGCCGCCATCGTCGATCGCGGTGGGGAAATCGAGGTTGATGCCGCTGGTCGAGCCATTCGACACGGTTTCCGGCGGAGGCGCGGCGGGGCGCGAGTTCTTGTGCAATCGCTCCTCGACTTCGCCCATCGCGATCATCACTTCCGCGTCGTGCGGATTTGATTTCAGGATGCTCTCGTATTCGAGCATCGCCTGCGAAAACTGGCCCATCTCGGAGTAGCTTTGCGCCAGTTTTCGCGTCGCGTTGAGCGTTTCGGGCTGTTTGCCGAGCTTGGAATAGGCTTCCTTCAGGATCTCGAGCGACTGGCAATCATGCGGGCTCGCCTGCACGATGACCTCGAACATTTCGATGGTCTGGAGGAGTTGCTCCTGCTCTTCAGAAGAAAGGCTCGGTGGGCTGGCGATCATGGGCAGACCGCAGGTTTAGCTAAAAGCGTGCCCATCCGGCGCTGCCGAGCAGAAATGAGAGTCTGTGTCCCTCGCGCTGGCAGCCCACTTTGGCGCGGCAGGGATTCATCGCGAGCACGGTGCTTTTCGCGACCGTTTGGGAAGTCGTGCGCAGGCGTGACAGGCGGGAGCAATCCGAAGGTAGGAGCAGCCTAAAGGCACCTGCCCCACCACCCTGCTGCTTCAATCCACGAAATCCGCCATTTCATACAGCGTCGGATCGCGCTGCGGGCGCGCCCGGCGCCGCCGGAGCATTGCCTTCGCTCCCTTTTCCTCCCCAGCTTCACCGCCGCCCATCGGGTCGAAGTCCTCCATCGCATCGCCATACTCCGCCTCCAGCTTTTCGGGGTCTTCGCCCTTCTCCATGCGCTGGATCATTTCCTCCATCGTGCCGGGCATTTTCTCGCCGGTGAGCGCGGACATCTTTCGCATCATCCGCGCGAGTTGGCGCGGGTCGGGATTTTCTTCGTTCATCCCGGAAAACTCCCGCTCCATCTCTCCCATCACCTGCTCCATCCGTGCATCATCAGCCCCGGACATCGGATCGTCGCCCGGGGTGGATTCCTTGGCACGCCCGGTGACTGCAAACGAGGAAACCATCCGCTCCATCGGTGCTTTCGGCTTGTCCGGGCAGCGCGGCGTCTTGCCGGAAAGCGCGAGGCTGCGGGCGTAGAACGAGTAGATCTTGTTGGTCTGTGGCGAATAGAATTCGTAGATCGGCATGGCGGTTGAAAAAGCGCGTGAACCGTAGCAACGTTTCGCCGCGAAAGGGAAGCGCGCACGGAGTGAGCGGACGCGACGCCCCGTCGCGCATTCGGACCCGCGGCGAGGGCACAGCGTCCGTGCCGCCAACTGACCTTGTCCTACCGCCGCTTCCGCGCCGCGCCGAAGGAATGGCCCTTCAAAGTCCGTCCGCCACGCGGCCCGCCACCGGCAATCCCGGGCTCATTTGAGAAAATGGCGGTGTAAAGATACGGGAAACCTTCCAGCTTCAGCCGCGGAATGGACTGACCAATGAAGCGCTCGATCGAGCGCACATGATCCAGATCCTCGGCCGTGTAGATCGTAAAGGCATCGCCCGTCTGCTCCGCCCGGCCCGTGCGGCCGATGCGATGCACGTAATCCTCGGGATGTCCCGGCACGTCGTAATTGATGACGTGCGACACGCCCGCCACATCCAGTCCGCGCGCCGCGAGATCCGTGGCCACCAGCACTTCAAATTTCCCAGACTTGAATCCCGCAAGCGCCTCCATCCGCTCGCTCTGGGAGCGATCGGCATGCATCACGCCGACCGAGTGTTTTTCCACCTCCAGCTTATGCGCGATGCGATCGGCATTGATCTTCGTGGAGGAGAAAATGATCACGGATTCGTAGTGGGTCCGCTCCAGCAGGGCGACGAGCAGATCGAACTTCTGGTCCTTCGCCACCGGGTAGAGCGCGTGCGTCACCGTCTCCGCCGGCATCCGCTGCTGGCCGATCTCGATCACCTCCGGCTCGGTCAGCACCCACTTCGTCATCGTGGCGATCTCGGGCGGCAGCGTAGCGGAAAAGAAGAGCGTCTGGCGCTGCTTCGGGCACTTTTCCACGATCCTCCGCACCTGCGGCAGAAAGCCCATGTCCAGCATCCGATCCACCTCGTCGAGCACGAGATACTCGATCTGGTCGAGCCGGATTTCCCCCTGCTCCATGAGATCCAGCAACCGCCCCGGAGTCGCGACTAAGATATCGACTCCGCGCTTCAGCATTTCGCGCTGCGCGCCAAAGCCGACGCCGCCCAGCACCAATCCGACCGTGAGATCCTGAAACCGCGAGAAGTCGCGAAATGCCTCCTCCACCTGGGCCGCCAGCTCTCGCGTCGGCTCCAGCACGAGGCAGCGCATCGCGCCGTGCTTGCCGAGCTTGGTTAGGATGGGCAGCGCAAAGGCGGCCGTCTTGCCCGTGCCCGTCTGGGCTGAGCCCATCACATCCTTTCCCTCGAGCACGAGCGGGATGGCGCGGAGCTGAATGGGCGTCGGATCGATGTAACCCATCGACTGCACCCCGTGAACGACCTCATCGGCCAAACCAAATTCCTGAAAAGACATGAACCGTCCTGTTTAGCGGAAACGAGCAGGCAATCAACTGGTTTGGCTAAGAGGGACACGTTCTACCTTGGGCGGCACCTGCGGAGAAGGTGAATGGCATCCCCTCCGCGATCTTGACGGCTCTTATACCATGTATGACGGTCGCGCCAGATGACCGTCACCTTTGTCGAGTTGCACGCCTTTACGGATGAAGTGCTGCGCGTAGCGGACGAGGAAACGTTGCGTGCCTTCGAAACAGAACTAGCCGCGGCTCCCGCAGCGGGGGATTTGATCCGGCACTCCGGCGGTTTGCGCAAGGTGCGGATGAAACTGCCGGGCCGCGGCCGAAGCGCGGGCGCTCGCGTAATCTATCTCTGGCTGCCGGCCCCGCGGCGCATCGTGCTCTTCATGCTCTACACAAAGGCAAAACAGGCAAACATCCCACCCGTGCTCCTCGCGCGGCTCCGCCTTGCGGTGGAAACAATCAAAGCAACTTACAACCGATGAAAACAACGACGAGGAAACCGGAATCCCACTTCGATGCCGAGGCGTTGGTCGCTCGCGTCGAGGCTTTCGCTGCCGGTCGTGAACCAGCGCGCGAGCGAATGATCAAACTTCCGCCGCCAGTCAAAGCGATGCCCGCCGCGGAAATCCGTGCGATCCGCATCGAGCTTGGCTGCACACAGATCGAATTCGCCGCGTTGCTCAACGTGCCCGCCGTTACCGCCATCTCTTGGGAGAATGGCTCCCGCAAACCGAGCGGCGCTGCCTTGCGTCTGCTGGCCGTAGCCAAGCATCACCCAGACGCGCTGCAAGCGGCGTGACGATTTCTATCTCGCTGGCTTCCGAAGCTTTTCCGCCGTTTCCTCGCACCCTCTTCCCGCCAACGGCGCAGCGTCACGTCACCTTAGGGCAACGTTCCACAGGAACGCGCCTTGCCCAGCCCATCACCGTGGGCACAGCGCTTCGCCTCTCGCAAGCGGCCCGTATGACACTCACCCGGCCAGAAACCCATTGACGCCGCCGAGGTGCCTTCCTAGTTTGCGCCCACTTTCATCCAGAGTGACCGAGGGACTGGCCCGATGACGTCACGGCAACCGCTTTGCAGGGGGTTGATGGTGGAAAGTTGAGAGTTGATCGCCGCGTCTCGCACCAGGAGCGCGGAACTGCCGGGCAGCGGCGATCAACTCTCAACCTTCAACCATCAGCTTTCCAAAGGACCAGGTGCCAATTCCAGCTCGACCGCTTCGCAAGAAGCGGCCGGGGAAAGATGAGAGAGAAGCGCCGTCCAACCCGCGGGGTTTCTCATGCTCGTCTCACGCTCTGGATGCAGGGATTCAGACATCCGAGCCATGGACAAACCTTCGCCCTTTTTCACCTCCCTCAAGTGCCGCGAGTGCGGCCGGCTTTACCCGAAGCAGGCCATCCACGTTTGCGACTTCGACTTCGGCCCACTGGAAGCCGCTTACGACTACGAGGCGATCCGCGCCTCTCTCACCCGCGCGGCGATCGAATCGCGCCCGCACTCCATGTGGCGCTACCGCGAGCTGCTGCCGATCGAGGGCGAGCCGACCGTCGGCTGCCAGGTCGGCTTCAC
>CAXSDZ010000267.1:2603-6395 GCA_964235505.1 uncultured Chthoniobacteraceae bacterium | reverse complement strand
TTTATCGGTCTCTTCCGTGGTGACATCGCCCGCCACGTCGCTGCCGCCTTGGATCGCGAATGGTGTGGTCAGCCCGGCCTGCAAAGTGATCGTGTCGCCGCTCCCGCCTGCATCCAGCCGCAACGGACCACCTGTCGCCGGCACTGTGAGCGCGCCAAAGGGCAAAATCGCCGCGTTCAGCACCGTCGAACCCGAGAACTCCACCGTGCCTGCCGGTGTCCCCGTGCGAGCGATGATTTGATCCACGCCGCCCGTGCCGCGCACGACAACGTTCTGCGGCGAGGTGATCTCCGAGAAGCTCGCCAGCGTCGCGGCGTCGCGCGTGATCGTGCTCGCACCGTAGGAAAGCGATTGCGCCGCCGTGCCGAGCGCCATTTCGACCGTCACCGTATCGGTCGCGCCCGCGCGGCCCGCCGCCGCCGCCTGCCCTTTCAACGTGCCGGTGAGTTTCGCGCCTGGCAGGAAGGTGAACGCGTCGTTTTGCCCCGTTGCACCCGTGAGATTCTCGATGCCGCTGAAGGTGAAGTTCGTGTTCAGCGTGCCTGCATCCTGCGCGCTGAGCGTCCAGGTATTGCTCCGCACCGGAGCGATGAGCGTGTCATTGCCTGTCCCGCCGAGCACCGACACCGGCGCTGTGATCGGCGCGGTGCCCGCTGAAAAGTCGAACGTGTCCGCCCCGAGGCCGCCATCCGCCAGGATGGACCTCACCCCGGTGGCCGTCCCTGCGACCGCCTTGTCGCCGTAAATCTCCTCCAAGCCCGTCGTCACGTCGCGGACCTTGATGATCTCACTGGCGGGAATAGCGGCGACATTGCCGGCGGCGGCGACCGCGTCAGTGTTCACCCCGATGTGCGACACGATAAAGGAGTCGTTCCCGCTTGTCGCATTCAGCGTCAGCTTCCCATCCGCATCTAGCGCGGCAAAGGGCTGCGCCGCGAGCATCAGGCGCGGCTCAAACGTTTCCAGCTCGAACTGCCCCTCGAGTGGCCTCTTCAACGCCGGCTTTGGCAGAACCTTGTTCTTCGCAGACCGGCGTGAGGTTGGCTGTTGTTTGCCGCGAGGAGTTTTCATAGGAAGTGCAGGGAGAGTGTGCTGGGGCTCAGGATGATGGCTGCCGCGAAGATTGCCCGGGTGCGGTCATGCCAAAGAAAGCTGATTCCAATCTGAGATACGCAAAAGTGCCGCAAGGTGTAGGACACCACCTTTCCCGATGCAATCTCTTTGGACATAAGGGACGGACCTATATCTTTGCGGGTGGGCAGGATGAGCGGCATGGCAGAAGTCGGCGGAAGAGAGCACGTTGTGTGCGAATTGCAGCCGAAGAATCATGCGCTCAGATGCCCGGAGCACCGCCACCCGGACGGCCAGCCCGAAACTGCTCGCTTCCGCCCGTCGCCAGCGCGAAAACTTCCGCGAAGAAACTTCGCGACGCCTCCTCCGGTCGAGATTCTTCCATGCTTTTTCCGCCTCCCATTTTTGCGAATCCGCACCATCAGCCGATTCCTTCTGCACTGACCAGGTAGCTCTTGCCGCATTTCCCCGATGACAACCAACCCCACTGAAGCCGGCATCCGCTGGGACGACACTGCCATCGCCAATCTCCACCTCCCGAACTTCTGCAACGTCGTGAGTTCTCCGCGAGATCTGACGCTGCTCTTTGGCATGACCGATCCGCAGCCGGATGCAGGCACAGGGGAAATGACGGTCCAGCTCCGCAACCGGGTGGTGCTTCGCCCGGTCGTCGCAAAGCTGCTCGCGACTCTGCTCCAGAATACACTGAGTGAATTTGAAGCGAGCCACGGCGTCATCGATACCGGGTTCCAGCCGCTTCCCGGCTCACGCGCTCTCACCGCGCCCAGCCCTGCGCCTAGGACTGACGCGCTTCCATTGGATGATCTGCCGGAGAAGGGCGCCTTGCTGCTGGAGCTCATTCAGGGCCTCGGCATCCGCTACGAGATCGAGCGCTCGTTCAAAGTCCTCCGGGGAGCGGTGTTTGGGAACCGATTCCTCCTCGGCTTCCCCACTGCCCGGCTCACCCCGCAGGCCCGGCTGCGCCTGCCGGTGATCTGCAAACGCCTCGGCATGCCCGCGGAATATTCCGACGCTTTCCAGCGCGATCTCGAAACCGTCGATTTCGTCCACTTCGGTTTTGAAGAAGGCGACGGTGGCGCGGTCTTCAAGGCCTATTCCGAATATACCCCGCCTTTTGTCGATGCACTTTCGGCCGAGTCCGGGAAGCTGGCGGAACCCACGCTGCTTTATCTCGGCTACAAATGGGACGCGGCGGACCATACGAAGCGCGCCATTTCCCGCTACCTCGCTCACCCCGCCCTCACGCCGGCGGGGATCGAAGCCGGGATGGCCCGCCTGCTCCCCGGCGAAGCGAACGCGGATGCGCTGGAAATCTGCCGCTTCATTCTCGACGTTGCGCTCAGCCGTGCCGCCGCGGACAAGCTGCTCCTGGTCGAAGTCACCGAGGACGGTAACCCACGCGTTTCCTTCGCCTTGAACTGCTACGCCGCCAACCTCCAGCTCGTGGAGCTTTACCCCGTCCTGCTGGCAATCTGCCAGCGCTACGCCCTGCCACTGGAGCGGTTCCAGCATTTCTACGGGCAGATGAAAAACCAGGTCTTCGGCCACATCGCAGCCGGCCTCGACCGCGACGGAAACAATTTCCTCACGATCTACTTCGGCGGCCGTGCCCCGGGGCGGTAAAAGGAAGCCTTTGCAAAATTGCCGGACGAGCGGAAGAAACCGCGGACGGCACGGATACAGCGGATCGATCTCCGGTTCCAAAAACATCCACCCCATCCGCGGTTGAAAACCTGCTTTTCCCTTCGCTGCCACCTCATGCTCGATCTTGCTCCTCCCCCCGCAGCATCCGCGGTCGCGCCAAACTACGAGCGGATCGACTACAGCCGCTACGTCGTCATCCCCATCTGGTATCACTGCAACAGCAAATGCACCTTTTGCATGGTCGAGCGGCAGATGGGCGAGCTGCCGACGGTCGATCTTGCGCAATTTGAAAAGGTCGTCCGCAGCGTGGTCGATCTCGGCCAGCACACCTGCCTCATCCTGTCCGGCGGCGAAGTCACCACCTACCCGAAGCTCGAGCAATACATCTCCCTCGCGGCGTCGTTCGGTTGGTTCGAGAAAATTCAGATCCAGACCAATGCCCGCAAACTCGCCGACCCCGAGTTCACCGCGCGGCTCGTGCGCGCCGGTTTGAACGAAGCGTTCATCTCGCTGCACGGCCTCGAAGCGGTGCAGGACGAGATCACGGAAATCCCCGGCGGCTGGCGCGAAACCATGGCCGGCATCGAAAACCTCGCTGCGCAAGGCGTCCACCTCATCACCAACACCGTCCTGACGCGGCAGAACTTTCCCACGCTGCTGCCGCTCATCGAAATGATCTGCGCGCTGCCCGTGGCCGAGCTGCACATGTGGAATTATTTCCCGATGGGCGCGGACGACCGCCACGATCTGCTCGTGGACATGAAGCAGTTTTTCGCGCTGCTGCCCGACATCCTTGCCATCGTCGAGCGCGCCGGAAAGCCGATCGTGTTCAAAGGTTTCCCCGAATGCCTCTCGCTCGGGCGCCCCGGCTTTTTCGACAACCTTTTCCCGCTCAACCTCATCGATAAAGCGTTCTGGGATAACTTCGACGAAAACCAGTTCGGCCGCTGCATCTACAAGCCGCAGTGCAAGGCCAAGGCGTGTTTCGGCCTGTCCGGCGCGTATGTGCGGAAGTTCGGAGACGAGGGCGATCTACTCTGCCCGCAGCGATGAATG
>CAXSDZ010000267.1:0-2593 GCA_964235505.1 uncultured Chthoniobacteraceae bacterium | reverse complement strand
GCGCCGCCCGCTCGCGTTGCGGATGGAATACTGCACGGCGGATGAGCGCCTTTCTGACTACTGCCTCTGGCAATACCGCCCGGCCGCGCCGCCGGACGGGAAGTGGAGGTCCGCCAACCTCCTCTTCCATTCCTTTGAAGTGGCTGGGCTCGATGAGCGCGCCTTCGAGATCGTCGAGCGCATCCGGGCCGCCATTGGCGTCGGCAACACCGTCTGGGGGTTGAAGCTGCTCGCGGACGGCACGCTCGGCTGGGAGTTCTACTTCTACGATTACCGCCGCCGGGAGCGCGAACGCTCGATCTCCCGCGTGCTGGAAGCCATCCGCCCGCTCGTCACCTGCGACGTGGTGCCAAACGAAACGCTGCCCTACTTCATGTTCTCGCTCAATTTCAACGAGGCGATCGTGACCGGCGCGCAGCCTCTGGACACCGTCCATCTTTACCTCGGCAACGTCGGCAGCACCGTTTCCTCCGGCGTTTCCTACGGCCTCAGCGCGCAGCGGCAGGAACTGGAAAACTTCTATTTCTTCTTCAAGCCGCGCGAAGGTGTGGACGACATCCTCGGCAAAATTGCGTGCTCCCCTTACATCGAGTCCGCAGAGTTCGAACTCGCGCAGCTTCTGTGGCCCGAGCTCCGGGATTGCCACACCGTTTGCGTTGCGAACAAGCGCCACAACGACTGCGTCTATTTTTCCGGCGTCCAAATCGGCCAGTTTCTCTTCGCTTTGAAAAAGCTGCGCTACCCGCCGGCGCTGGTCGATTTCATCGAGGCGAACCGCGCCCGGCTTGACCATCTCCGGTTCGACATCGGCTATGATTACGTGGTCCCTGCGGACGGCGTGCGCGTTTTCAAAAGCGGCTACTATGGAACTTTTTGAACGCCCGCCCCGGTGACGCACATCGTCGTGATCGCCGGCCCGATCGGCGCGGGAAAAACGACCCTCGCGCGCGCACTCGCCGCGCAACTCGGCGACGCGGCCGTGCTGCAATTCGATGCCTACGAGCGCCTCACCGAGCAGGGCCTCGACACCCTTGCCCGCTGGCTGCGCGAGGGCGCCGACTTCAATGCGCACGCGGTCCCGCAGCTCCGCGCGGACCTGGAGAAACTCAAGCGCGGAGAAGCGATCACCACGCCGCTGGGCGAGCCCGTCCCTGCGCGGCGATGGGTCCTTTTTGAAATGCCGCTCGGCCGCGAGCACGCCGAAACAGCGCCCCTCATCGACCTCCTCATCTGGATCGATCTCCCGCCCGAGATCGCCCTCGCCCGCAAGCTCCGGGAATTCACCGCCAACGCGGCGCGGGAGAATGTCACTCCCGCCGCAGCGCAGGATTTCGCCGCCTGGCTGCATGGCTATCTGGAAGCCTACCTCCTCGTCGTTCGCGAGGTGCTCGCCGTGCAGGAGCGCCGCGTGCGCCCCGGCGCCGAGCTCGTCATTGATGGTTGCGGCAACCCGGCGGAAATCGCTGGCGCTCTCGCCTCCGCAATCCGGCGCGCGTGTCCGTGACCGACCTGTCACGCCCAGCCCATCGACGAAAACGCCGGCACCTGCCCCGCGTTTCCCTTCACCGCCGTGAGCAGGAAAAACGGCATCTCCAGCATCATCCGCTCCAACGCGATCGCGTGAAACCCGAGCCCTTGCAGCACTTCCACGTAAAACGCCGGGTCGCGATACGCATGCGCGAACGGCACCAGCGGCAGCACCGAATACGGCAGCGAGCGCTCGCCGACCTCGAAGCGCCCGCGCTCGAAAATCAGCAGCGTCCCGCCGGGCGCGAGCGCCTGCGCGGCATTGGCGAGGAAGTGCCTGGCCTGCTCATCCGGCCAGTCGTGCAGCATCGACTTGAAGCTCACTAGATCGCGCCCCGGCGGCAGCGGCTCGCGGAGGCCGTCGCCTTCCACGAAGTCGATGCGCGCCGACTCCGGCGCGCGGGAAAGGTGCTCGCGCCCGACGTCGCACACCAGCGGCAGATCGAACACGGTCGCGCGGAGCTCCCGGTGCCGCCGGCAAATCTGCCGCACAAATTCGCCGCTGTTGCCGCCCACATCGAGCATGCGCCGATGTGCTGAAAAATCGTAACGCTCCAGCGCCGCGCCCGCTTCATACCGGGTGAGCGCCGTGGTGAAGCGCACCCAGCGCTGCGTCAGCGCATAGTTTTCCGGCGTGTATTCCGAGCAGCGATCGTAGGAGAAAATGCGGAAGATCCGCGCCCGCCGCTGAAACTCGCGCGGGTCGTGAATCATCGCCGCGAAGTGCTCCGCCAGGTCCACGGCGCAGAGGTTTGCGAACTCGATCTTCGCCTCCAGCAGATCGCGAAAAGCGAGTGCCGCGCGAAAAGATTCCGTCAGCCGCAGCGCGTTGCCTTCCGCTCCCACGACCCCGCCCGCGCGCAACAGATCGAGCAGAAAGCGCAAGCCCTGCGTGTGCCCGCCCACACGCGCGTGCAGCGCAGGAAAGTCCGCAGCTTCTTCGCGCGCGAGTGCATCGATCAACCCGAGCTTCAGCCCCGCTGCGACCGCCTGCGTGTCGGTGAAGGTGCGCAGGAAATCATCCACGCACAGGTAGGCGCGGGCAGCGGCGGAAAGCTCAGCGGGG
>CAXSDZ010000266.1:0-6397 GCA_964235505.1 uncultured Chthoniobacteraceae bacterium | reverse complement strand
GTTCAACTACAATGGGCCGAACGCCGGTTATGTCCTGCGGGTGGTGAAGAAGGACGCGCCGAAGGTGGAGGTGCCGGATTTGAGCAGGGCGAATCATGCAGCTCTTGGCGCAGCATTAGGGAGCAAAAGCGCGGTAGTCCGGCTCGCAGTGCAGCGGGAGGCGTTACGACGCCTCGCAAAAGGTGCTTTTGATCCCGACGAGATTCCTGATCTCTCCGATGAGCCGAACTATCCTGCAGCTTTCGCATTTGCTCATACGATGGCGCAGGTCATTCGCTTCGCCCAACTGGCGTCGGGCGGAGCCCAGTCTTTTAGTCGGCAGTGGGACGGGTTTTTGAATCAAAAAGGCCCGGCCAGTGAACTCACTTTGCAGGTGGTTTCTGCGAACGCGCTGCCTGATGCGGTGAAATCAGATTCTGTTCGCGTTGATCTGTTATCCAAGAACCCACGCGTCCGCGCCGCCGCCATTACCGCCCTGCGCCGCCTTGGCAAAGCCGACGCCGCGCCTTCCATCCTCCCGCTCGTCGCCGACGCCGACCCGATCGTCTCCCACCTCGCCATCCGCGCGCTCAGCGAGCTGAAGGCGTCGCAAGTCTGCCTCGCCGCGCTCGATTCCTCCGACGGAACCGTGAAGCCCGGCGCGCTCCAGGCGCTCTATGGCATGCCCACGCCACCCGTCGTGGACGGCCTCATCGCGCGGCTCGCCGGGACTCGGCCCGCCGTAGCTCAGGCGTCCCGCCTGAGGGTGGGAACTGTGCCACAGGCGTCTCGCCTGTCGGCCAGCGACGGCACCGGAGCAGGCGAGACGCCTATCCCACCTTCCCCGCCCACAGGCGGGACGCCTGTGCTACAGCCGCCTTTCGATCTCCACCGCGGCATTCTTAACGCCCTCTGCCGCCTCGCGAATGTGGACGCGCCTTACACCGACCCGAAAGTTTGGTGGGGCACGCGGCCGGACACGAGCGGACCGGTTTACCAGCCGATCGCCTGGAGCGAGACGCCGAAGGTCGAAGCGGCGCTGAAGCAGGCGCTCGACGCCTCCGCGCCAGAGGAAGCGAAGTGGCTCGTCGAGCGGATGTATCGCACAAAGGTGAACTTCCCCGGCTTAGTCGAGCTGATGCTCGAAAAAGCCGGCAGCGACACCGCCGCAAAACTCACCGCGATCGAGGGACTCGTCGGCCCCGACAACCGCCTCCCCAGCGCCGCCGTCGCCGCGCTCCACGCCATCTCCACGAATGATGCGGAAACGCCCGAGCAACGCGCCAAAGCACTGCGCGCACTGGCAAAAGGCTCCGGCAGCGGCAGCGTCTTTCCGCAAACGCTGGACGCCTTCGCCCCGCTCGCCGGACGCGACCTGCCGCACCCGGCGCTTTCCTCCGCCTTTGAAGACTGGACCCGCGACGCGAAGAACACGAAATGGCTCGGCGATTTCTCCAAAGCGCTGTCCGGCCCCGACGCTCCGAAGCGCACCCTCGCCGCGACCGTTCTCGTGAACCTCGCCGCCAGCAATCTCGTGAAAGGCAAGGAGCACGACTCCGCGGCGAAGGCGGTGGACCAAGGCTGGGCCAAGCCGGAAAGCTCCGCCGCGCTGCTGGGCGCCATCGCGCGGACGAAAGCGAAAGCCTTCGCCGAGCAGGTGGATGCGCACTTGAAAGACCCGAACAACGCCGTCGCCGAAGCGGCTCTCTTTGCCCATCAAGCGCTCGGCCTCGGCGCGCCTGGCGCCGCGCCGCAGATGCCCATCGTGCAGATGAAATACGACGAAGTTTTTGCCGCGGTGCAGAAGGGCGGCGACGCGGCGCAAGGGCAGGGGATGTTCCTGCGCGCCGGCTGCATCGCCTGCCACACGCTCACGCAGGATGAGCCGCCGAAAGGCCCGATCCTCAGCGCCGTCGCGAAAATCTACGACCGCGCCGCGCTCACCGAGTCGATCCTCAAGCCGAATGCGAAGATCGCGCAGGGCTTTGAGACGACTTGGTTGAAGACGAAAAAGGGCGAGCAGGTGGAAGGCTTCGTCACCCGCGAAGGCGGCGATTCGGTCGATGTCCGCAACATCATTGGCCAGACCGTGACCTTGGAAAAAGGCGACATCACCGAACGCGGCCATCGCGAGACTTCGATGATGCCGGAAGGATTGATGGGCACCTTCACGCCCGGCGAGCTGGCAAACCTGCTGGCGTTTTTGGAATCGCTGAAAGGGAAGTAGTGCCAGCGCAAGAGTGTGCCTCGGCTGCGGCTCGCCGCTTGCCGCTTCCGAGCGGGGCATCTACGTTCCGCCCGCCATGCTTCCCACTGCTCCGGCTGATGTTTCCACGACGATCGACGATCGCCGCGCCTGGAGCCGTCGCGTCGCATTCCTACGCTGGCGGATCAATGCCGCATGGTGTCTGGAGGCGCTGCTGCCGATTGCTTTTCTTGCAAGCCTCGCACTGATCGCGGCGGTGCTCGCGGGGCGGCGCGCGGGCTGGCCGGCGCAGTGGTTTGGCATCGCGGCGGGAGCGGCGGCAGCAGGTGCGCTGATCGCGGGGTTTCTCCGCGCGCGGCGGCATTTCGTTTCCGCGGAAGCAGCGCGCGCGCAGCTCGACCAGGCGCACGCTTTGAACAATCGGCTTTCCTCCGCTGCTGCCGGCATTGGCGCGTGGCCGCGCGCGGACGAGTGGCGCTCCGGCGCGTGGCGTTGGAACTGGCGCCGCCTCGCCGCGCTGCCGCTCACGTGCGCCGCTCTCATCGCCGCGGCGTTTTGGATTCCCATCTCGCCGGCGCAGCGCGTCGTGCCGCCGCCCGCCGTGAAGCCGCCCGCTCTCGCGCAGGTCGAGCAGTGGCTGGAGGCGCTCGCGCAGTCGGAGGCGATCGATCCCGCCACGCTCGAGCAACCGCGCGAGGAAGCGCAGCAGCTTGCGGGACAGAAGCCGGAGGAATGGTATTCCCACGCGAGCCTCGAAGCGGCGGATCACCTCAAAACCAAGATGGAGGGCGGGATGCGCGCGTGCGAGGAAGGGACGGCGAAAGTGCTGTCGCTGCTCGGTGCGCAGGGTGAGCTTTCCGGTGCGGATGCCGCAGCCTGGAATGAGCAGCTCAAGGGCGCGCTCGCGGCGCTGGAAGGCAATCTGCCGGGTCTCGACCGCGCTCTCATGGACCAGATGCGCGAGCTCGATTTTTCCAAACTGAGCGCGCTCACGCCGGAGCAAATCGAGAAGTGGCGCGAGAAGCTCCGGCAGGCGAAGAAAAAAGTCGGAGACGAGCTCGGCGAGGAAGATGGCGAGGGAGGAAATCCCGATGAGGAGGGCCGTGGCGGCGTCGCGCGTGGGCCGGGGCATCCGCCGCTCTCGCTCGACCCAGACGAGAACAACCTCGGCACGAAAAACACGGAGACAATCGCAAGCGATGATTTCCGGCAGGCGGCGCTGGGGGATCGCATCGGCATGTCCACGGGGCAGCACGAAGTGGATCGCGCGAGCGAGCACCGCGCGGCGAGCGGGGGCGGCACCGCGGCGGAGGGCGCAGGCGCCGGGGCGGTATGGACGCAGGAAAATCTCTCGCCGGAAGAGCGCCGCCGCGTGCGGCAGTTTTTCTCTAAGTAACTTTCCGCTTTCCAGCCTGGCATCCTCGACTGCGTCCCACTCCGTTCGGGATGACAAACGTTCGTGCGTTGGATGGCTCAGCCGTTGCATAACGCCTCCACCCCATGAGCCAACGCTTCGCCTCCGAACCCGAGATTGCCGCTGCCGCGCCGAAGCTCCAAGCCCTCGTCGCCACCTTAAACGGTGTGCTTTTCGGACAGGAAACACTGATCGAAAGTGTGCTCGTCGGCATGCTCGCCCGCGGCCATCTGCTGCTGGAAGGGCTGCCCGGCCTCGGCAAAACCGAGCTGGTCAAGGCCATTGCCAAGGCGCTGGGGCTGAGCGCGCGGCGCGTGCAGTTCACGCCCGACCTGCTGCCGGGCGACATCACGGGCAACCCCATTTTGAAGGACGAAAATGGTGAGCGGCGCTTCGTCTTCCAGCCCGGCCCGATCTTCGCCAATCTCGTGCTCGCAGATGAAATCAACCGCGCTTCGCCCAAAACGCAGAGCGCGCTGCTGGAGGCGATGCAGGAGCGGCAGGTCACGGTGATCGGCGAGACGCGCGCGCTGCCCGATCCGTTCTTCGTCCTCGCCACGCAAAACCCGATCGAGATGGAAGGGACGTATCCGCTGCCGGAGGCGCAGCTCGACCGCTTCCTGTTCAAAGTGGAGATCCACCGCAACTCCGTGGCGGTGCTGGAAAAGATCGTCGGCCACCGTGAGATCGGCGTGGAGCCGAGAGTCGAGCCGGTGCTTTCCGCGGATCAATTCCGGGAGATGATCGCGCTCGCTCGGCGCATCTTTCTGCCTGATGTCGTGGCGAATTTCATCGCGCGGGTCGTCGATGCGACGCACCCCGGGCAGTCCACCGCGGCGGAGGGCGTGAAGTTTGGCGGCAGCCCGCGCGCGGCGCTCGCACTCGCGGCGGCGGCGAGGGCGAGGGCGCTTTTGCACCAGCGGCTGAATGCGAGCTTTGAAGATGTGCAAGCCGTCGCGCGCCCCGTGCTCCAGCACCGCATCATCCTCGATTATCGCGCCCGCGTTTCAGGCCGCACACCCGCGGATGTCGTCGGCGCGATCCTCGCGGAGATCAAACCCGGCGGGGCGGAACTGCCCGCGACGCTGCTGGCCGCAAAGGTTTGAGGGGGGAGCCGACGTTATGCCTGCCCCCAACGATTTTCTCCGTGCGATGAAAGCGTGGAAGCTTCTGCGCGATACGCAGACGGGCAGCAGTGTCCGTGTCCCGCCCCGCTGCCGGTTCAGCATCCATCGGCTGGTCGCGCTGTCGCTGTGCGTCGCCGGCGCGGTTTGTTCTCCGCTCGCGGCGCGTGCGTATCAGCAAACGTTTCCCGTTCAGGTGAAGGAAAATTCTGGCGTGGAAATGACGCTCCAAGTGCCGGTTCGCCAATTGCCGGAGACCGGCTTCTGTCCGGTGCGCGTGGAGATTCGCAATGACACGCGCGACACGCAAACGTGGGCGTGGACCTTCGCTGGCTCCACCTTTGGCGGTTCTGGCGGCCAAATTTCTTTCAGCCAACGCGCCAATCTCACCGTGGAGGCGGGGCATTCGCGCAGCTTCGATCTCCTGCTGCCGCGCCCCAGCCTGGAGGTTCTGAATAGCGGCTACCGGAACATGCAGGTGACGGTGGACGGCCCCGCAGTTGAAAACAGCCGCTTTTACGTCTCGAGCAACACCTCCGGCGGCGAGGGCACCGCCTACGTCGCCATGAGCGAGCGGCTGGGCAGCAACGCTTGGTCGAAGCTCGAAGCCGCCGTGCGCACTCCGCCACCGGGAGTCGGCTCGCTCGATTCCCGCACAGTGCTTCCCGCGCGCCGCCTCGGCGGTGCGTCGCGTGCCTCCGGGCGGCAGCTCATCGGCTCGCAGGTGAATCTCAGCGAGCTGCCGCCGGACTCGCGCGCTTTTTCCGGTTTCGCTGGATTGTGGCTGAGCGACCGCGATTGGCTGGAGCTTTCCAGCGACCGGCGTGCCGCGATCCGGCAGTGGGTGCAGGAAGGCGGGCAGCTCTTCGTCGCCGTTCCCGATCCGCGTCCGCTCGCGGCTTTGGCTTTGCTCCCGGCCACCCTCGATTTCGACAAGCCGGCGCCGCTTGGCTTTGGCACGGTGCGGCTCGCCCGGATGGAAAATGCGGAGCTCAAAATCGACTCCGCCGCGCACGACATCCTTTCGCTGGATGATGCGCCGCTGCCTGCGTGGCACAGCGATTTCAGCAGCGACTGGGCGCTGGTGCCGTTTGTCGGCTGGCCCGCGCTGAACGTGACGCTCGTCATCGCGTCCATCTTTCTTTTCGCGGTGGTCATCGGGCCCGTGAATCTCATGTTTCTCGCGCCGTCGCGGCACCGGCACCGGCTTCTCTACACCGTGCCGCTGCTCTCGATCGCGGCCAGCGCCGGGCTGCTTGGCGTCATCGCATTGGGCGACGGTTTTGGCGCGATCGGCGCCCGAAACGCGCTGCTCCTGCTGCCTGCCGGCGTAAGCCGCGCCATCCTCGTGCAGGAGCAGGTGACCCGCTCGCGACTGCTGCTGTCGCGCTCCTTCGCCCTGCCGGAAACGGTGAGCTGCGCGGCGATCTCGCTCGGTCACGCGTCGCAAGACGCCCGCACGCTGGAGCGCTCCGGCACGCAGCTCGGCGGCGATTGGTTTCGCTCGCGCGGCGTGCAGGCGCAGATGCTGCGGAGCACCGCGCCATCGCGCGCCGAGGTCGTCTTGCAGTCCGGCTCGGGTGGCGCGCCGGTGTTGCTGTCCAGCGTTCCGGCAGTGTTGCGGGAGCTTTTCTATGTGGATGCGAATAGCGGTTACTGGCACGTGCCTGAACT
>CAXSDZ010000265.1:0-6407 GCA_964235505.1 uncultured Chthoniobacteraceae bacterium | reverse complement strand
CCGGCTTCGGTCCAACCCAGGTGATCCCCGCCGCGACGCACGCGCGGGCGAAGTTCGCATTCTCCGAAAGAAATCCGTAGCCCGGATGGATCATGTCCACGCCGTGCTCCTTTGCGACGGCGATGATCCCCGCGATGTCGAGATACGCTCCCACCGGCCCCTTCCCTTCGCCCACGAGATACGCCTCGTCCGCCTTGAAGCGGTGCATGGAAAAGCGGTCCTCCTGCGCGTAGATCGCGACCGTCCGCAGCCCGAGCTCGGTGGCCGCGCGCATCACGCGGATGGCGATCTCCGAGCGGTTGGCGACGAGCAGTTTTTTCGTGGCAGGTTTGGTGGAAAGAGCAGTGCGCGCGGGCATAAGGCAAAAAGAAGGGCCGAGCTTTCTAAAGGATGCTTCCCACGCGAATCCAGCGGGATGCGTGGAAACTTGCGGCATGGCGGGCCGGAGCGTAAGGGGAACGGCGTGAAGACCGCGACGATGGAAGAAATCTACGCCGACCCGACCTGCCTCGACCGCTGGGGCGCGAATGGCGAAGAAGTGCGCGTCCTGCGGGATGGGCAACTTTTTCTGAGAGTGGTGCCAGAACTTCCCGCGCCACCGGCCACTCCGGAAGCAGAGGCGCCGAAAAAGTTTGAGATGCCCGATTGGGATGCGCGGCACCGGCGCCTTCAGGAACTGAACGGAGGTCGGCCCGTGAGCATCGATATCTCACGGCTCCGCGATGAAGACATGGTTACTCACTGGGATGATCCCAAGTAACTGATTAGTGATCGCACCGCCTGACAGTTCGTTTCTGTTCGCGCTTTACAGCGTCCGCGAGCAAACGCCTCGTGCGAAAGCCTGGCTGGCACGGCATGCAGCGCCAGTCGCCTTGACTGAGTTGCAAGAGTATGAATTTCGTGTCGCCGTTCAGCACGAGATCTTCCGCCACCGGGCAGACCCGGACCAAGGCATTCCCGAGGGTGCAGCAATCCAATTGCTTCTCGATTTTGAGCACGACCTCGATCGCGGTATTTGGCTCCCGACTTCGTTCGACATGAGTGCGGTGCTTGGAATCGCGACGGAGCTTTCTGAAAAGCACACCGCTGCTTTTGGTGATCGATCCTTCGATATCCTCCACGTCGCGACTGCGCTGCACCTGGGTGCGCGCGAGTTCCTCACCTTCGATGCACCTCAGCGCCGTTTGGCCGAGGCAGAAGGATTGATCGTCCCGCTTTGATTTCTCCACTCCCATGCTCCTTTGGCGCGAAAAGCTCCCCGCTTCCTGGCTCCCGAAAGTCCGCGCGAACCTCGGCGCGGTGCTCGTGGACCACGCGCACCTGGAGCGCAAGGCGGCCACTTCCGCGCTGAACCTGGAGAAATACGTGGAGCTCCACGATCGTGTTTCCGAGCTGAACGCCATTGCGATCGAAGAGCTCCAGCACTTCGAGCTTGTGCTCCGGCTGCTGCGGGAGCGCGGCGTCCCGTTTGGGTTCGCGCAGCAGTCGCCGTGGATCTCGGGTATGATGCGCGCGGTGCGCAAAGGCCGGCGCCATCAGGTGATCGACCACCTCGTGGTCTGCGCGCTCATCGAAGGGCGCTCGTGCGAGAAGTTTCAAATCCTGGCGCAAGGTGTGCGCGATCTCGATCCCGGCCTCGCGCATTTCTACGCCAGCCTGGTGGAAAGCGAAGGCAACCACTACGCGACTTATCTCCTGATGGCGCGCCGCATCGATGAAGCGGAAGCTGACCGTCGGCTGGACTTCTTTCTCGCGCTCGATGCCGAGCTGATCCGCGAACCGCACCCGCTGCTGATCCTGCACTGAGAAGCCGATCTGAAGGAGCCTGCGCATGCCCCTCTTCATCTCTTTATTCATCTTCATCTTTTCTCCTCAGGCAACCTGGAAGCGAGATGGAGATGAAGATGAAGAAGGAGACGAAGAGGGGGGTCTCGGGAGGCTCGCGCACGGATCGTGCCCTTTCCCACGTGACGCCCCGACCCGCAGTCCTTACACCCGGCGCGCATGAACCCACTCCATCCGCGCGGCCTGCTCGTGGTGCTCGAAGGGATCGACGGCACCGGCAAGTCCACCGTGGCGCAGCGCCTCGCGCTGTGGGGCCGTGCTCGCGGGTGCGAGGTGGTCGCCAGCCGCGAGCCAACGGATGGCGCGTGGGGCCGGCAGTTGCGGCAGAGCGCGCAGGAGGGGCGGCTTTCGCTGGCGGAAGAGCTGGAGCTTTTCCTCCGCGACCGGGCCGAGCATGTGGAGGGGCTGATCCGGCCCGCGCTTGCCGCTGGCAAGCTGGTCATCCTCGATCGCTACTACTTTTCCACCGCGGCCTACCAGGGGGCGCGCGGCGCCGATCCCGCCGAGATCCTCGCGGAAAACGAGCGCTTCGCCCCCGCGCCCGATCTCGTGCTGCTGCTCGACTGCGACCCCGCGCAAACTCTCGGCCGCGTGCGCGGGCGCGGCGATGTGCCGGATGCCTTTGAGCGGGCCGAAGCGCTGGCCGAAGCGCGGCGCATCTTCCTTTCGCTGCGCCGGCCGGGGATCGTGCGCATCGATGCCGGGCAGCCGCCGGAAACCGTGGCGCGCCATTGCGAGGCCGCGCTTTCCGCTCTGCTGGAGCGCAGCGGCGAACGAGTGGTCCGCTCCCTTTCCAGGTCGGTTTGAGTTTTGATCTGGAAGCCAGGAGACCAGGAAGGCTCAGCCGAAAAAGCTTGGTTGGTCTCCCTGGTTTCATGGATTCTAGATCACAACACGTGTGGCAAAGGCGGAGGCTTGATCGCCCGGGAACGCGTGCCGTAGCTTCGCGGGCTTATGTCCATGCCCGAAACCGCCTCGCTTTTCTCGCGCAAGAACCCGTTTCCCGCCCGGCACGCCGTTAATCGTCTGCTCAGCGGTGAAGGTTCGCAGAAGGAAACGCGGCACCACGAGATCTCCCTCGCCGGCTCGGGGCTGGCGTATGAAGTGGGCGATTCGCTCGGCGTCTTCGCGAGCAACGACCCGGCGCTCGCCGACCAGATCATCTCCGCCATCCACGCGTCCGGCGAAGAAGTGGTGCCCGGCGCGGACGGCTCGCCGAAGCTGCTGCGGCAGGCGCTGATCTCGGACTACATCATCACTTCGCCGTCGAAAGAGTTCGTGAAAGCGCTCGTGGAAAAGGGCGGCGATTCCGTCGATTTGCTGCGCACGTTGTCCACCGATTCGCTGCGAAAGAAGGATCTGGAGGAGTATCTCTTCGGCACCGAGTTCATCGATTTTCTGGAGAATCACCCGTCGATCCCGTGGGCCGCGGAAGAGCTGGTCCAGACGATGCGCAAGCTGCAGCCGCGGCTTTACTCCATCGCTTCCAGCCAGAAAGCGGTGGGCGAGGCGGTGCATCTCACGATCGCGTCCGTGCGCTACGAAAGCCACGGCCGGAAGCGCCACGGCGTGGCGTCCACGTTCTTCGCGGACCGCACTTCGCCGGAAACTCCGGTGCCGGTCTTCGTTCACACGGCGAAGCATTTCCGGCTGCCGGAAGATCCCGCGACCCCCGTCATCATGGTCGGCCCAGGGACAGGCATCGCGCCATTCCGCGCGTATTTGCAGGAGCGCAAGGCGACCGGCGCGCCGGGAAAGAACTGGCTCTTCTTCGGCGATCAGCGCCGGGCGAGCGACTTTCTGTATGAGGAAGAGCTCGCCGCGATGCAGCGCGAAGGTGTGCTCCACCAGCTCGATCTCGCCTTTTCTCGCGACCAGGCGGAGAAGGTCTATGTGCAGCAGAAGATGCGGGAAAGCGGGAAGGAAATCTTCGCGTGGCTGGAGGAAGGCGCGCACTTTTTCGTGTGCGGCGACGGCGCGCGCATGGCGAAGGATGTGGATGCCGAGATGCATGCGATCGTGGCGCGCGAGGGTGGCAAAACGCCGGAAGAGGCGGCGGCATACGTGGAGGGTTTGAAGAAGACGAAGCGCTACAAGCGCGACGTGTATTGAGCGGCGGCGGAGGAGGGCTGCGGGGCGGTGGGCTGCGTAAGTCTTCGTCTCTTTCTTCATCTTCATCTATTTCCCTCCCCCGGAGAGAACCATGAAGATGCAGCAGAAACACGAAGCGCCTGCTGACGGGCAGCCTTCCTGAAGCGCCGGAACACAAGCGCCAGCCCGCACCCACTTCCGCGCTCATCAGTGCCGGGGAGGGCCGCTGGCTTGTGCTCCGCTTGCAATCTCACACCCGCGGAGTCTAGTCCGCTCGGCAAAGCTGCGTCTAACCCCGGGCACTTTTCCCCCATCCCTATGCGCTCGCCCCATCCTCTTTTCGCCGCACGTGCGGCCGTCCCGATCGTCATCCTCGCTGCGAGCATTGCCGCTCGCGCCCAGACCACCGAGTGGTCGAATGGTGCCGGCGATGGCCGCTGGAGCAACGCCGCGAACTGGACCTCGCAGGAGCCGGCCGCCGCGACGGATGCCGAGTTGCCCGCCGGGCTGGACGGCTTCATCACGCTCAGCAGTGGCGAGGTGGCGGCGAGCCTCGCCACGCTGGACAATTACAAGCTGCTCGGCGGCACGCTCAGCACGCCGCTGATCGATGTGGATGGCGAGACGAACGTGACCGTGCGCGGCGTGCTCGCCGGGTCAGGCGGATTCGCAAAGGAAGGCGATGGTGTGCTGCGCCTGGAAAACGCGGGCAACACCTTCACCGGCGGCTTGTTTGTGAATGCCGGTGTGCTCGCCTTTGCAGGCTCTGGCGCAGGCGTGCAGGGCGCGCTCGGCGCTACGCCGAAAGCGGTGACGATCGACAACGGCGCGTTTGTCCGCCCGCTTTTCAACTCCGATCCGACCGCCGGCACGCACCGCTTCGTCATCGGTGAGTTCGACGGCGGCTTCGACATTCCCGCCGGGGTGACGCTGACGCTCGACAATGGCACCGGCTCCACCGCGCAACTCCGCGGCACCGGCGCGCTGACGAAGACCGGCCTCGGCTTCCTCCAGCTCGGCCAGACCACCGCCGGGCAATCAAACTTCTCCGGCTTCACCGGCGACATCGAAATCCTCGACGGCCAGCTCGCCGCGCTGGCACCAGCGGCGGGTGGAAACAGTCCGCTCGGCGATGCGGTTGGCATCACCACCGTGAGCGAAAACGGTTCGCTGCGGCTGGCTGGTGCTCATACCGAGATGATCACTCTGGATGATGCAGACGGCTTCCGAGCGGGTTCGCTACGGGCTGCGGCGCTGCATGTGAACGGCAGTGAAGCGGCGACATTGTTCGGTGCGGTGGACATCAACAATGTCGGCCGGATCGGCGGCGCTGGCGCTCTCACGCTGAGCGGCAATGTCGCGAGTGCCACGGCTGCGGCGCGGTTGATCAAGAGCTTTGACGGCACGGTGAATCTCACTGCCGCCAACACCTTTTCCGGCTCGATCGAAATTACTGGCGGCACGCTGGCGTTGGGAGGTGCGAACGGAAGCCTGGCAGGCGCGACAAAGATCACGCTGCGCGAAACTCCAAACGCCGCGACTTTGAAGCTCGATAACTCCGCCGCCCTGAACGCCAACCGTGTCGGCGATGCAGCGGAGGTCGTCTTCCACATCAGCCCGAGCATATTGAATCTTACGGGCAACGTTTCAGCGGCGACTACCGAGCAGGTCGGAAAATTGACTGCCGACGGCGCGCTCGCCGCGGTGCAGGTGCAGGGTGGCAGCGCTGCAAATCCAACGGTGCTGAGCGTGGCGGGTCTTGCGCGGAATGGCGGTGGCGTCTTCGGCTTCCAGACACCCGGCGCTCTCGGGTCGCTCGGCAGCGGGAACAAGATCAAAACCGGGCAGATCGCAGGCGCGGCACCGCTGGTGACGAATGGCATTGTCGCGCCGTGGATGTTCAACGCGACGGATAACGTCTTCATTTCCTACGATCCGTTGCTCGGCTTCACCAATGCCGCGGCTACGCAGGTGAATCTGCTCGCTGCCGTGAGCACTGACATCGTGCACGACTCGACACCGCGCACCCTGGCAGCCGATGCGGTTGCCTACGCGCTGCGCCTCGACAATTCGCCTGCACTCAGCGGCCCCGGGCGCACGGTGACGATCGGCAGCGGCGGTCTCATTTTCTCAGGCTTGGGCAGCGCAACGCATTCCGTGAACTGGATCGCCGGCAGCGCCGCTACGTTGGGCGAATTGCTGGTCCACCAAGGTGCTGGCGAGCAGACCTTCACCGGCACGATCGCTGCCGGCGCGCTCACGAAGACAGGCGGCGGCGCGCTGATGCTCGCGAGGGACAACGCGGCGACGCTCGGTAGTGCTCCCGTCGCACTGCTTTCCGGCACGCTCGACCTTGCCGCTGCGCATGCTGCCGGCAACGGGCCTATCCTGAGCAGCGGCGGCGCGACCCTCCTGCGCACTGCAAATGCGGCGGAAAACAACGCACTCACATTTCGCGGCGGCTCACTGGA
>CAXSDZ010000264.1:307-6413 GCA_964235505.1 uncultured Chthoniobacteraceae bacterium | reverse complement strand
CGCGCTGGAATTGAAGGTCGTCGCTCATTGGTGGAGAGAAGAAGGGCAGCGGAGTTGCCACGGAATGGGGCAATTGCAAGCAGTGATCGCGAGGGTGGCTTGCAGGTTCGGTGCGCTGCGGATGGCGGCTTTCGGCTGCGTGAGGGGCCTGCCGCCTTCGCCCTGATCCCTCCACTGCGCTCCGGGTCGTTGTCATTCGCGAAGCGACGCTGCCTAGCCGGAGCGTCGGTCGGGATGACACCGTGTGAAAAGAGAGCGAGTCCTATTGAAATGTGCTCTGGAGCTGCCGCTGGCAGCGGGAGGAGGGTCTGGGCTGTCAGGAGCGCGGCAAGGTTTTCGCAGCGTTCATCTTGAGTGTAGGAGGCGGGGGAGCTAGATCGCTTCGGGTTCCCCATGAGGCTCCTTCTTCGTGCGCTTTGCACGGCTTCCGCCATTGCCGTTTCCCTCCTGCTTTTTGCTGCCTGTCAGCTTGTCGAGCCTGGCCCGCCCACCCTTCCGCTCAACACGCAGGCGCTTGCGATCATAGTGGAGCAGCAGGATCTCGCGGTGCGTAATGGGCGGGCTTTTCGCCGCGCACATGGGGAGCCTCAGGATGAGACGTGGCGGGAGGCGGAGGCGCGCTACCGCAGCGCGGCCACGGCTTACCAGCGCCTCGTCCACTCGGTCGCGCGCGGGGTGGCGGTGGGGAAGCCGATGGCCGATCCGGCGATCGGGCGGCACGCGGCGGAGGCGGCGCTGCGGGCGAAAGAGTTCAACACCTTTGCGATGCAGAACACCGATCCTGAGCATCGGTCGCCCGGCACGGGCACCGTCGCGCTGGCGAGCGAGGAACAGCTCGCGGAGCTCGGACGCGAGGCGTGGCGCAGCAGTATGGGACGCCCGCGCGGGGAACGGGCAGCCTATGCCGAAGGGATGCGCGCGGCGGCGCATTGGCCGGAGTGGGACACGCTGAAGTAAGCGGGGCGAACCGCGCGCCGGGCGCTCCGGCACCTGCAACTTTACTCCACCTTTCCGCGCTGGAAGGCTGCGAATCCGCTTCCGGAACCGCGCAGGGTTGGCGCATCTTCCGCGGCGTGAAATCGCTTGCCGACTGCCGCCTTTACGGGATCGTGGACCTCGGCTACCTCGCGGCGGACCGGGTGGAGGCGGCGGCGGAGGCGATGTGCGCGGGCGGCGTGGACATCCTGCAACTGCGCGCCAAAGGCATGGACGAGTTTGCGATCGAGGCGTTGGCCGCACGGCTGATGCCGATCGCCGAAGCGGCTGGTGTGCCGCTCATCATCAATGACTTTCCCGAGCTGGTGCCCTCGGTCGGCGCGCACGGGGCGCATGTGGGGCAGGATGATCTATCGGTCGCGGATGCGCGCTGGCGGGCGGGCCGCGCACTGGCGGGCGAGGTGCCGCCGCCTCTCATCGGCAAGTCCACGCACAGCCTCGTGCAGGCGGTCGCGGCGCAGGAGGAAGGGGCGGATTACATCGGCTTCGGCCCGCTTTTCCCCACGCCGACGAAGCTCGGACGCGCGGCAATCGGGCTCGAAGAAATCCGCCGCGTGCATGAGCTCGTGCGCATTCCGATCTTCTGCATCGGCGGGGTGAAGCGGGAGAACCTCGATGCTGTGCTGGACGCCGGAGCGCGCCGCGTCGTAATCGTCTCCGGCATTCTCCAAGCTGCGGATATCGCCGGATATTGCCGGGATGTTCAAGCCCGCCTCTCAACTCTCAACTCTCAACTCTCAACTTCTTAAATGCCCGTCCTCGTCGTTGGTTCCATCGCGCTCGATACCGTCAAAACCCCCGTGGAGGAGCATGCCGATCTGCTCGGCGGCTCGGCATCGTATGCGGCGGTCGGGGCGAGCTTTTTTGCGCCGGTGCAGTTTGTCGGCGTCGTGGGCGATGACTTTCCCAGGGAGCACGTGGAGTTTTTACGCTCGCGGGAAATCAATCTGGACGGCTTGCAAACGGTGCCGGGAAAGACGTTTCGCTGGTCGGGCGAATACATGTGGGATCTGAACACGCGCGAAACGCGGAGCGTGGAGTTGAACGTCTTTGAGCACTTCAACCCGACGCTGCCCGCGGCTTACACCGACACGCCTTTTGTGCTGCTGGCCAATATCGCGCCGAAGCTCCAGAGCCACGTGCTCGACCAGATGCAGCGCCCGCGCTTCGTCATCGCGGACACGATGGATCTCTGGATCAACATCGCGAAGGACGACCTCATGGCGCTGCTGCCACGCGTGGACATGCTGATCCTGAACGACTCCGAAGCGCGGCAGTTCACCGGTGAGACGAGCCTGATCCGCGCGGGCGCAAAGATCCGCGCGCTTGGGCCGAAATACGTGGCGATCAAAAAGGGCGAGCACGGCTGCCTGCTTTTCGGCGACAACCAGTTCTTTTCCTGCGCCGCATATCCGCTGGAGGACATCCACGATCCTACCGGCGCGGGGGATACGTTCGCGGGCGGTCTGGCCGGCTATCTCGCTACGCGCGAGGGTGGCGAGGTGACGTTTGAGGCGCTGCGCAAAGCGGTGGTTTTCGGCAGCGTGCTGGCGAGCTTCAACGTGGAAGCCTTTTCGCTGGAGCGCCTCCGCACGCTCACGCAAAACGACATCGCCGACCGCTACCAGATGTTCCGCATGATGAGCCAGTTTGAGGTGCTGGAGTAGGCGCGGCGTGGCGCGGGTTGCGTGCGCGGGAGCGAAAGGTTACATCAGCGCGCATGATCACACGTGAGTTTCGCTTGCCCGAACCAGAGGTGATGTCGCCCGAGGAGGTGCAGCTCTTCCTCGCGATCAAACTCTACGAAGCGGACAAGCTCACGTGTCGCGAGGCCGCGGAGCTCGCCGGGCGAACCTACCGCGAGTTCATTGATGTTCTTTCCGCGCAGGGCATTCCGTGGGGCCGGTTGGCATGGGACGAAACTTACGCACAGGAATTTGAGGAGATTGCGAAGGAGACGGCAAAGTGCCTGGCCCCGTCGTGACCGATTCCGGTCCGCTCATTTCCCTGGAGAGGATCGGTCAACTAGACTTGCTGCCGGAAGTGTTCGGCGAGGTATTTGCGCCGCCTGCCGTGCTCGCGGAATTCGGCCGCTCCCTGCCATGGCTGCTCAGGCTGGCTCCAGCATGCAGTGCGCAAGGCTCATCGCTCACCTCAACGCTGCACCCTGGCGAAAGCGAAGCACTCGCGCTGGCTCAGGAGCTCGGGTGGCTGCTGCTCATCGACGAACTCCGCGGCCGGAAGGTCGCGCTGCGACTTGGATTGAGCATCCGGGGCACTGCCGGCGTGCTGGTGATGGCGAAGGCTGCCGGACTCATCCCGGCGGTTGCGCCTTTTCTGACGGAGCTGGTGCAGGCCGGCATTTTCCTGGATGCGAGAGTCATTCGGACCGCACTTGTTTTAGCGGGGGAGCCGTAATCTTCCGCCCTCACCCCTCACTTGCCCGCGCCGCTTGGATGAAAGGTGGATGACGACTCGGGGATGGTGGATGGTGCGCGTTCTTCATCCACGGCACCACGCCAGGCAGCCTTCAACTTTCCGCCATTCTGCGCACCTCCTCGTTTTCCAAATCCTCCGGCACCGGCAAGAACGCCATCAGTCGCGACCTTTCGACGAACAACGACGCGAGCCGCGCCGCCGCCATGCCGACAATCTTCCGCGTCTTCACCTACCTCCGCCGCTATCCGCTCCGCGCACTGGGCACGCTCCTGTGCGCGGTGGCCACGACGGGACTCGTCATCGTTTTTCCAAAGGTCACGCAGGTCATGATCGATGAAGTGCGCGCGGGTCGGCGGGAGCAGCTTTGGCCACTGGCGCTGCTCGCGCTTGCGGCGTTTTTCGCGCGCGACGTGTTCAATTCGCTGCGGATCGTCCTGAACAACACCTTCGAGCAAAAGGTGATCTTCGACCTGCGGAGCGACCTTTACTCGCACATCCAGCAGTTGCCGCTGACGTGGTTCGACAATCGCGCGACGGGCGACATCATGACGCGCGTGCTGGAGGATGTGAACGCCGTGGAGCGCGTGCTGATCGATGGGATCGAGCAGGGCGCCACCGCGCTGCTGCAGATCGTGATCGTGGCGGCGATGCTTTTTCACTACGACGCGCGGCTCGCCACCTACGCGCTGCTGCCGATCCCGCTGCTGATCGCCGGCGCGCTGACCTACACGCTCACTGCGCACCGCCGCTACCGACTCCAGCGCAAGGCTTCCTCGGCCATGAACTCGCTGCTGCACGACAATCTCGCCGGCATCCGCCAGATCAAGACCTACGTCCGCGAAGGCGAGGAGCACGCGCGCTTCAACCGGGTGAGCGAGCAGCTCCGGCAGGCGACGCTGATCGTGATGCGCGTCTGGGCGATCTACAATCCGGCGATGTCGTTCTTCGCGTCGCTCGGGCTCGTGCTGGTGATCGGCCTCGGTGGCGGGGAGGTCTTTGCAGGAAGGCTCACGGTCGGCGAGCTCACGGCGTTTCTCTTTCTGGTCGGGTTCCTTTACGACCCGATCAGCCGGCTGCATTCGCTGAACCAGCTCATCCAGGCGGGGCGCGCGGCGGGCGAGCGGGTTTTTGAGATCATGGATGAACCTGCGGAGCCGGGGCGCGTGGAGGCAGACGAACGGGTGGAACTCGCGGGTGATGTGCGGTTCAAAAACGTTAGCTTTTCCTACGACGAGGAGATGCCGGTGCTGCACAACATCACCCTGCACGCGCGGCCCGGCGAGACGGTGGCGCTGGTCGGCCACACGGGCGCGGGCAAGTCGTCGCTCGTGAACCTGCTCACGCGCTTTTACGAATACGACTCGGGCGAGATCCTCGTGGACGGGCAGCCGCTGCGGGATTTCTCCAAAAGCGCGCTGCGGAGCGGCGTCGGCATGGTGACGCAGGAGAGTTTCCTCTTCAACGGCTCCATCCGCGACAACCTGCGCCTTGGAAATCCCGACGCGACCGACGAGGAGCTGTGGGGCGCGCTAGAGGCAGCCAATGCGCGGGCTTTTGTGGAGCGGATGCCCGAAACGCTGGAAACGGTGGTCGGCGAGCGTGGGGTAAAGCTGAGCGTCGGCGAGAAGCAGCGCGTCTCAATCGCCCGCGCGCTGCTGAAGGATCCGCCCATCCTGATCCTCGACGAGGCGACGGCGAGCGTGGACACGGAAACCGAGCGGCTCATCCAGGAAGCGCTCGACCGGCTGATGGCGCAGCGCACGTCCTTCGTGATCGCGCACCGCCTTTCCACCGTGCGGGATGCGGATCAGATCCTCGTGATGGACCGCGGGCGGATCGTGGAGCGCGGACGGCACGAGGAGCTGCTGGCTGAACGCGGCATCTACGCGAAGCTGTGCGAAAGCAGCTTTCTGGAGCGGGAAAAGGGTGCGGCGGCGTTGCCGGCGCGGTAAGAGCCTCATTTTCAGCCGCAAGTGAGGCGCGCTGGAAGCCGCGCAGCGGCTCTCCGAGGAGTCGAGAGCGCGGATGAGAGGTAGTGCGCTCCGGAAACAGCCAGCGCCAGGCCGAATTCGCCGCTGGCCGAGTTCTCCACAACCCTGCCCAGCCTGTGAATAACTTGTGGATTACTCACTTTTGGCCCTGCCCAGACCGCCCCTTGTGCGAGATCGCCAAACCGCCCCTCTTTTACCCCTGCTGCGCTTCATCGGAGAGCGGCTGCCGAATCAGGCGAAATGCCGACGTCGTGGAACGCATGCCCACCGCTCGGCGGGCCTTCGGAATGCCGCTGAAACCGCATGGATAGGTCGTTCCACGGATGCAACACGCCAGGAACACGCCGCACTGCGCATCGCGGCTTGGCGCGTTCAATGGCAATGAATTTCTTCCTGCGGAACGCAAATATATCCGGGTGGATTCTTTGACTCTCTGGAGAGCTTGGTGGCAAGAAGTGGGGCGCATTGGAGCCCTTTGGGATAACTTTCCTACCAACCCACTCACATGACCGGCGAACAACTCTCGACTCCGATCTTCTCGGGCGAGTGCTGCCATTCGCTGGACGGCAAGAACCGGGTCACGATCCCGTCCCGCTGGCGGCTGACCGAGGCTGACGAATTTTATCTGATGGTTGACCGCACCAATTCCTTTCTGCGCGCCATGCCTCCGGCGCAGTTTC
>CAXSDZ010000264.1:0-273 GCA_964235505.1 uncultured Chthoniobacteraceae bacterium | reverse complement strand
GTGACCCCGAAGGATCGCGCGGTGTTTCTGCGGCATTTCTATTCGCGGTCGGTCCATGTGGTGACGGATAAGCAGGGGCGCTTGGTGCTGCCGGAGGATGCGTGCGCCAGGGTCGGGCTGAAAGGGGAGATCATGCTGGTCGGCGCGCATGACAAGTTTGAACTTTGGAACAAGGACGCTTGGAACGCCATGAAGGAGGCGGAGGTCGCCACCTTTGACCGGGTCGCGGAGCTCGCCGGGCTATGATCGCCAGCGTCCATCTCTATATGGAAG
>CAXSDZ010000263.1:0-6446 GCA_964235505.1 uncultured Chthoniobacteraceae bacterium | reverse complement strand
GTGCAGGCCGATCTCGTCCGTCGCGCCGATCGTCTGTCCGCCCCGCACGCCGCCGCCCGCCATCCACATCGTGAAGCCGGTCGGGTTGTGGTCGCGGCCGTCGCCCTTCTCGCTCATCGGCGTCCGGCCAAACTCCCCGCCCCAGACCACGAGCGTCGAGTCGAGCAGCCCGCGCGCCTTGAGATCTTTCAGCAAACCGGCGACCGGCTTGTCCATCTGCGCGCAGAGCGACGAGTGATTCTTTTCGATGTTGTCGTGCGCGTCCCACTTGCTCCCCGCGCCGTGGTAGAGTTGCACGAAGCGCACGCCGCGCTCCACCAGCCGCCGCGACATCAGGCACATTTTGCCAAAGGACGCCGTCTCCTTTTCGTCCAGGCCGTAGAGCTTTTTCGTCGCTTCGGTTTCCTTGGAAAGGTCAACCGTTTCCGGCGCTTCGGCCTGCATGCGAAAGGCGAGCTCATAGCTGGCGATGCGCGCCTCCAGCTCGCTCTGCGTGCGCGTCGTCGCGTGCTCGCGATTGAGCGCCGTGAGGAAATCCAGCTTCCCGCGCTGCTGCGCATCCGAGATGCCTTCGGGCGTATTTAGGTTCGGGATTGGCTCGCTGCTCGCCGTGATCCGCGTCCCTTGATACACCGCCGGCATGAAGCCCGCGCCCCAGTTACGCGTGCCATTCACGACGCTCGTAGCATTGTCCTGCATGACGACAAACGAAGGCAGGTTCTGGTTCTCGGTTCCAAGCCCGTAGCTCACCCAGGCGCCCAGCGAAGGCCGCCCCGCGAGGATCGACCCCGTGTTCATCTGGCACACGCCGGCGGAGTGATTGATCCCGTCCGCCACGCACGAGCGGATCACCGCAAGATCGTCCGCGCACTCCGCGATGTGCGGCAGCCAATCGCTGACCCAGAGCCCACCCTGGCCGTGTTGCTTCCACTGCCGCTTCGAGGCGAGGATGGGCGAATCGAACTCGCCCATCGCCGTGACTACACGCCCAAAGCTAGGCGGGATCGGCTTGCCAGCGAGTTCGTTCAGCAACGGCTTCGGATCAAATAAATCCATGTGGCTCGGCCCGCCTTCCATGAAGAGAAAGATCACGCTTTTTGCCCGCGGCGGCACCATCGGCTTGCGCGGCAGCAGCGGATTATTGAGCGACCGCGCTTCCTCTTCCACCGCTGCCCCGAGCGCCGTGCCTCCCAAAAGCTGCGCGAGCGCCACCGCGCCAAAGCCACCGCCAGCGCGGGCGAGAAAGTCGCGGCGGGTAAAAGCTAACTCTTGGCGACCACAAGGTAAGAAGGTTGAGTTCATGGAAATCAATCGACGTAGAGAAACTCGTTCGAGTTCAGCAGCACCTGGCAGAAATCGACGAGGCCCGCGGATTTGGGATCGGGACGGGGCGGGTCGATCACCTTAGCCAGAATGTCGCCGCCGCGCTGCGCGGAGTCCTTGTGAACGCCGGGGTCGGGCTCGAACTTCCACAGACCGACGGTGTGCTCGCTCGCGCCTTCACTGGTGAGTAGCAGGCGCTCGGCGGGGAGCGGGATGCTGGACAGGCGCACGTCGTCGATGAGGCCGTCGAAGCCATGCTTCACGCCCTCTGCCAGACCGCCGATGACAAAGGGCACGGCGGCACCGATGCCGCTGCCGGTTTTGTGTTTCACCGGTGAAACGAGCATCGGCTCGTCGTCGTTCGACAGGTCTTTCAGATAGAAGGTGACGCCCTTTTCGGTCGCGTCATCGAGGTCCACGGAAACGGCGACAAAGTAAGGCTTGCCAAGCTCCACATGCAGGCCGCTGAAGATCGGTTCCACGGGATCCTTGTCGCTCCACGGCTGGTCGCCGGAGAGTTGCAGCACGAGGGTCTGCGGCTTGTAGCGCGAGCCTTTGCTGGTCACGCCGAGGCTCCAGCCGGGATGACCTTTCTTGCCATCCCACTGCGAGGCGATGGTCCGCACTTCGCCGCCTTCGTAAAGCGAGCGGAGGACGATGAATGCCTCCACGGTGAAGTCACCGGTGGGGAAGGCGGGATTGGCGGGAATCTCCAGCCGCTCCTGAGTGGAGCCGGGTGTGATCGCGGCGGCGCGACCGTCACGGAAGGGCATCTTGTCGGAGAGAAACGGCGCGGCCTTCACCTCGCTCTTGCGCGCGGCGACGAAGCCGCCCTGCTGCGTGATGAAGCGCGTGGCGCCTTCCCGCTCGGCGAGGCTCGGCTCGCGACCGAAGGCGAGGCGATACGCATCGGTGAGAAGCGCGTCGTCGCTGGAGGAGGACGCGTCCTTTTGCAATCGCGTCGCGAAGGCTTTCGCCCGCGCCAGAGACCACGGCGAGTTGATCATCAGCAGCGACTGCGTCGGCGTCGTGGTCGTATTGCGCTGCGAAGCGCTCTGAAAGCCGTCCGGCGCGTCGAACACTTCCAGCAAGGGATCGTGCGTGTTGCGGATGACTTTGGTGAAGATGGTGCGCCGCGGCTTGCCCCAATCGGCACTCGGCCCGCCCGCGAAAAGGTCGAGCTCGCCCGTGGCTGCGAGGATCGCGTCGCGGATTTGCTCAGCGTCGAGACGGCGCGTATTCGCGCGCCAGAGGAGCCGGTTTTCGGGATCTTTGACGCGCGCATTTTCCGCCTCGGGATTCCGCGCGGACTGCTGATAAGTGGCGGAAAGCAGGATGAGCCGGTGCAGTTGCTTGAAGCTCCACCCGTCCTGCACGAAGCGCCGCGCCATCCAGTCCAGCAGCTCGGGATGCGACGGCGGCTGGCCAAGTTTTCCGAAGTCGCTCGAGGTATCCACCAGCCCGTGGCCGAAATGACCTTGCCATACGCGGTTCACGATGACCCGGGTCGTCAGCGGGTTTTCCGGCTGCGTCAGCCAGTCGGCGAGCGCCTTGCGACGGCCGGTGGTGGGCTGAAAGTTAGCCGAGGAGGGTTGAGCGTTCAGCGTCGGGATTGCGGCGGGCGCTTCGTCCAGCAGCGTGAGGAATCCGGGCTCGATCTCGCCCAGGGCCTGCTTTTTGGGGATGAAAACCGGCGGCGCTTTTGCCCCGACATCGGTGGCGCAAAAGGCCTGCGGCAGCGGCTCGGGCTTGTCGTTGTCAAAGGCGGAAAGCTGCTTGTAGAGCGCGACCAGCTTGTCCTTGTCGGGGCCGGTCATTTTGTTCAGCAGCCGATCGTATTCGTAATAGACCTGCCGATAGGCCATCTCCGCGATCTGATGCTCACCGGGCGTGCGCGCGGCCACCGGCTTGCGGATGAGCGCCTGCGTGTCCGGCGGGAACTTTGCAATCGCGCCCTCCGCCGCTTTGACGCGGTGCGGCGCTTCGATCGTGGCGATCTGCGCGCGCAACTCGGCCGTCTTCTCCTCCCACCCTTTCAGCTTCGCCTGATACTCCGCCTCCTGCTGCGGCGTTGCGAGTTTCAAGTCGTCGCGCGGCAGCAGCGGCGCGAAGAACGCCTGCAACCGGAAGTAATCTTTTTGCAGGATGGGGTCGAACTTGTGGTCGTGGCAGCGCGCGCATTGGAGGCCCATGCCCATGAAGACATCCGCCGTCACGTCCGTGATGTCGTTGAGGATATTCGTCCACTGGCTGGGCACATCGCGGTTGTTGTATTCGTACATCCAGTGCCGCAGAAAGCCGGTTGCCACGCGCGCCTCCGTGTCGTCTGGCGCGATTTCGTCGCCGGCGATCTGCTCGGCGACAAAGCGGTTGTAGGGCTTGTCGTCGTTGAAGGCGCGGATCACGTAATCGCGGTAGCGCCAGGCGTGCGGGCGGAAGTCGTCGATGCGGAAACCATCGCTCTCCGCGTAGCGCACGAGGTCGAGCCAATGCCGCGCCCATCGCTCGCCGTAGCGTGGGCTCGCGAGGAGCCGATCCACGAGCTTCGCGTAAGCGTCCGGCGCCTCATCCGCGACGAACTCCTGCACTTCCTCGGGCGTCGGCGGGAGGCCGGTGAGGTCGAAGGAAACGCGCCGGATGAGCGTCGCCTTTTCTGCGCGAGGCGCAGGCTTCAGCCCAGTGGATTGCAGCTTTTGAAAGACGAAGCGGTCAATCTCATTCGCGTTCCAGCCGCCGTCCTCCACGCTCGGCGGCTGCGCTTTCCCGAGTGGCTGAAAAGCCCACCACTGCCGGTCTTCATCCGTGATCTTCCCCTTTGCGCGCTTCGCGATTTTCTGCCCGCCTTCCTCCGGCCAAGGTGCGCCGCGTTTCACCCAATCGGTGAGCAGCGTGATCTGCTCGTCGCTGAGCTTCTTGCCTTTTGGCGGCATTTGCAGGTCTTCGTTCGTGTAGCCGATCGCCTCGATCAGCAGGCTCTTCGCGGGATCGCCGGGCGTGACCGCCGGTCCGGTGTCGCCGCCCGTCGTCAGCCCGTCGCGCGAATCGACCACCAGCCCGCCCTTCATCTTTTCGCCGTGCGAGTGGCACTTGTAGCAGTTCTCCGCGAGGATCGGCTGGATCTTCGCTTGGAAAAAATCCGCGTCTTCGTCTGCCCCGGCCGCTGACAGCAGCAGAGCACCGAGAACCATGCCGATGCCGATGCGCCATCCGCCTGTCATGGTGGTGCGGAGATCGTGGGGTTTAGGGAGGAGCATCATCGATATGCGAGGGAGGTGCAGGCGTGAGAGTGAAACCAAAGCAAGTGTTTCCCGAGCTTCCGCCCCACCCTGGGATTCCAAAAGAGAGCTGATCCGCACCGACAACGCACCACCGAGAAGCTGGAGCCTTCTCCTTGGAACACCGAAACCGCGCCATCTCGGACGCGGTTCGATGGAAAACCAGACTCGCAGTTTCGACGACTATTTTGTCGTCGGCATGTAGCGGTAAAACACTTCCAGCATCAGGATGCAAAGCGTCGTGCGATAAACCTGGCTCCGCAGTCCTGGATCGTTTTCCGCGTGCGAACCCTCCTTGCCGCCGGTCGGCGGCCACGAGCCATCCGGCCCTTGCGCATCGGCGATCTCGTCTTGAAACCACCGGTTCCATTTTGTCCAGGCACTCCCGCCAAACATCAGGCAAGCCTGCGTATTGTAATACCAGGCATACAACGCGGCCTTCTCGCCCTTGTATTTGACCGGATACTTATCTTCGGACTGCTCCAGGATGAACTTGATCCCGTCGCGCACGAGTTCGTTTTTCTCGCCCTTCCAGAAGTAGGTGCAAAGCACGCCAACGCCCGCCATCGAGGGGTTGTCACCACGGTCTCCGACCTTGCGATAGCCAAAGTTTCCTTTGTCATCCTGCACCCGCTTCATGTTCAGCATCGCCTTGTCGAGCGTGGCATCCACGCCTTCGATATTCAGCCCAGTCAAGTGCGCAGCTTTGAGCGCCTGCACTTGCCAGCCGCTCACGGAGGTGTCGCTGTCCGGCCCTTTCGTGAAGGAATACTGCCAGCCACCATCCGGCGCCTGGCCATCGATGATCGTGCGCACAGCCTGCGTGAGCACGTCCTTCACGCGGTCGTCCTTGGTCATCGAGTAATACTCGCCCATCGCATACGCCGCCATCGGGTGCGCGTAGCAGCCCGGCTGATCAATCTGCGGCACAAATTTGCCCTGATTCTTCACGCCCTGCGCGAGCAGCCAGTCCACTGCTTTCTTCACCGTGGGTCCGAACTCCGGCGACTCCGGCAGCTCACCGTGGCCGAGGAAAGAAAGCAGCGCGAGGCCGGTCATCGCGGCCTGCGCAGTTGCGTCGTCTTTGCTCCAGGAGCCGTTTTCGTTCTGGTTTTGCTTCAGCCAGCGCAGCCCTGCCATCACCGCTTTGTCGCTCTTGTCTTTGCCGCCCTGCATCTTCATCGCGGCGGCGCGCGCCTGCCCGCCCATGCGACCGCTCATCGAGCCCGGCACACCCTTGCCGACCTTCGTGCTCGCCTGCTGCGCCATGTTCGCGAGCTGTTTGCTCATGTCGTTCATCGCCGGTGCTTTCACCGAAGGCATCGCCGCCTGGAGTTGAAAGGCAGCCGGCGTCGCGGCGTTGGTCGTGATCGCCTGCAAGGTCGGCGCCTGCACGGTCGGCGCGACCGGCGTGAAGGTCTGCTGGGTGAGATCCTGCGGCTGCTCCGGTGGCGGCGTCACGCTCACATCGCCCGCGACGAGATCCCCGCCCTCGGAGGTAAAGTCGGGCGCTTCCGTCATGTGCTTGAAGAGCACCGCCGAGCCGCCCACCATCACGATCACCACGTGCAGCAGCAGCGAGAAGGTGAAGAAACGCGACGCGGCGAGCTTGCGCTGGAGCTTGGTCGCAAAGGATTCTGCGGGGAGGGAGTCCATGTCGCAAATAGATGCTTCGGGTGGCGGGGAGTGTCAATGCCTGGAGGGGTGGCCGGGCGGGCGGAGGGGGGAAGGACGGATTTGGCGATTTGGCGAATGACGAATGGCGAATGGCGAATGACCAAGCTCGAATTGGGGGCGATGCGGGGTGCGGGAGCCCCGAATGGGGCGCGCTATCCCAGCCCAGGGCAA
>CAXSDZ010000262.1:0-6468 GCA_964235505.1 uncultured Chthoniobacteraceae bacterium | reverse complement strand
CAAAAGAAATCCGCCCACGGGCTCTCGGGATGCGCTCACGCCTGCCGCGCGAATGAAAGCGCGCTTTCCAGCCAGTCGTCCTGCTTCAGCACCTGCTCGCGCTGCCGGAAAGCCTGCCGCTGCGCGGTGCGCTGGGCCATTGCGAATACCAGCTTCGCCAGCCGTTCCATTCCGCGCATCTCGCGGCGCGCCGCCTGCGCCAGCGCGCCCCGCACCGCCGTGCTCGTGTAGCGCCGCACCAGCTCATCTTCCGCGCTCACAAAAGTCTGCGCGCTGCCGGGATCGCCCTGCCGCCCGGCGCGCCCCACGAGCTGCCGGTCGATGCGGCCGGACTCGTGCCGCTCCGTCGCCACCACGTGCAAACCGCCGAGTTCCGTCACACCGGCGCCGAGCACGATGTCCGTGCCGCGGCCGGCCATGTTTGTCGCGATCGTGATCCGCCCGCGCAGCCCGGCTGCCTCCACGATCTCCGCCTCTTCGCGATGCCGCGTGGCGTTCAGCACTGTCGGCGTGAGGCCGCGCTCCTGCAGCCGCGCCGCGAGCTGCTCGCTCGCCGCGATGCTGCGCGTCCCCACGAGCACCGGCTGGCCCGTCGCGTGCCGCAAGGCGACTTCCGCCGCCACCGCCGCCCACTTTTCATCGGCCCCCGGAAAGACGCGGTCCGGCAGCTCGCGCCGCTGGCAGAGCCGGTTCGGCGGGATGCGCACGACCGGCAGCGCGTAGATGCGCCAGAACTCCGGCGCCGCTTCCTGCGCCGTGCCCGTCATCCCCGAGAGGTGATGGAAGAGGCGGAAAAAGCGCTGAAAACTCATGCGGGCCAGCGTCTCGTCGAGCGATGAAATCTCGATCCCTTCCTTCGCCTCGATCGCCTGGTGCAAGCCGTGCCGCCACTTGCGCATCGGCATCAAGCGGCCGGTGAACTCATCGACGATCACCACCTTCCCCTCCTCCACCACATACTGCCTGCCCGCCTCGAAAAACTCGCGCGCCGTGAGCGCTTGCGTGATCAGCTCCTGACGCCGCCCGCGGCTCTGCCACAGCGCCGGCAGCGACCCGCGCAGCGCGTCCAGTTGCTGCCAGCCGGCGGGCAGCAGCTCCACCTCGCGGTGGTGCTCGTCGCGCCGGTAATCCACGCCCGGCGCGAGCGCGGCGGCGAGATTCCAGGCGAGCTGAAAGGCTTCATCGGTGCCGCTGCGAGTCTCGTTTCCAGCGATGATGAGCGGCGTCACCGCTTCATCGATCAGCACGCTGTCGGCCTCATCCACGATCGCCGTGTGCAGCCCGCGCATCACCACGCCGCGCTGCGCCGCGTGTGCGGGATCGCGCAGCAGCCGGATGCTCCAGCGCGTGGCGCTCGCCGCCGCGCCGAGCTGGAGCCGGTCGCGGAGGAAGTCGGCCGCGAGCTCTTTGCTCGTGGTGTAAGTGACGTGCGCCGCGTGGCCGGCCACGCGCTCCGGTGGCGCCATCGAGCCCGTGACGGCGCCCGCGCGCAAGCCGCAAAATTCATACAGCGGCGCAAAGCGCTCGGCGTCGCGCGCGGCGAGGTAATCATTCACCGTCACGATGTGGCAGGGCCGCCCGGTCCAGCCCGCGAGCGTCGCGGCGAGCGCGGCGGTGAGCGATTTTCCCTCGCCCGTCGCCATCTCGGCCAGGCAGCCGCGGCGCAGCGCCAGCGCGCCGAGGAGCTGCACGAAGAACGGCCGCATGCCGACCGTGCGCAGCGCCGCTTCCCGCACGAGCGCCAGCGCTTCGGACATGTCGTCCCCCGTGCCGCGCGAGCCGCGGCGGAAGCGCCCGCGCACTTCCGCGATGCGCTCCCGCAGCGCGTCGGTGCCGAGGCCACCGATCGTCACGTCCAGCGCCTCCGCACGCTGCGCCTCCTCGCGCAGGCTCGCCAGCACGCCGCGGCGGCGGAAAAAGCCGATCGCATTTTCCGCCGCGGCATCGAGCCCGCTCGGAATCTTCTCCACCGTGCGGACTTCGCACAGGCGGTGCTCCCAGGAAGCGAGCGCGCTCATGCGGCACCCCGCTGTTGCAGAAGCTGCTGCAGCCGCCGCCACCACTGCCCGAGCAGCGGCTGGGGCGGCAGCTCGAAGCGCAACTGGCCGGAGCGGCCGTGGATCAAGGCGATGCCCGGCGGCGGCTCGACTTGCGCACGCACCTCAAAAAAGCGCTCCTTCGCTTCGCGCCCCGATTTGTCGTCGCCCGAAACCGCCAGCCCGCCGCCGCCCTGCCAGCCGAGCGCGGCGGACGGGAGCTGCCGCCGCTCCGCCGGGATGATCCGCTGCCCGACGACCGGCAGCGTCAGCGCGGACTGCCCCGCCAGCCGCACTTGCGCGGAGCGGATGTTGCCCTCGAAAAGCCGGGCGGCCTCCTGCTGCGACACCACGGCCGAAAACGAGAACGATGTGAGGTTCACCACCAGCCCAAGCTCGTGGCCGCGCGGCAACCACGTGCCGCGCACTTCCTCCAGCCCCGGCGCGACCCACACTCCAGCGTGCGGCGCGCGCACCGTGAGCGCCGCCTGGGAATCGCGGAGCCGGGCGAGCCGCTTCTCCACCGCCTCGATGCGGCGATCGATCGGCTGCAAGTCGGCGGTGACTTCTTCTAGAGCGCGTCCGCGCATCGCCTGCGCCTCCGCGATCTCGGCCGCCGCGCCCTCGATTTCCAGTTCCAGCTCGCGATTTTCCAGCCGCAGCAACGGCTGCCCGGGCGTGACCTCGCTGCCCGAAGTGCCGACGATCGTGAGCACCTGCCCGGCGACCTGCGTGCTGACCACCGAATGCTCCGCCGCCTCCAGCACGCCCGGCGCGCGGAAGTGGCGCGGCGCCGGCACGATCCCGAGCGCTGCCACCGCGAGCGCCAAGGCCACCGCGCTGACTGCCAGCGCGCGCGTCCGATGTCGCGCAAGCCGTGGGCTCGCTGCCAGATAATGCGCGCCCTTCGCCAGCGGCACGACGCCCCACGTCACGACGCCCACGCCCATGGCGAGCAGCCCGACGAGCAGATAGTGGTTCGCGAGAAACAGCAGGATGCCGGCTGACAGGACGAGCCGGTATCCGAGGCTTCCGACGCCGTAAGCAAAGAGCCAGCCAGCCTCCGCGAGCGATGCCGCCGGGCTGCGCGCATCCGCGATTCCAAAGAGAAACCGCTCCACCACGTAGCCGACCTGCTGCACCGCGCGGCCTTGCAGATTTGGGATCTCGAGCACGTCGGAAAGGATGTAATAGCCGTCGAAGCGCAGCAGCGGATTGCCGTTGAAGAGGAGCGTCGAAAGCGAGGCGAGGAAGACGATGTTGAAGGCGAGACTGTGCAGCGCGCCGGGCGCGGTCCCGGCCCACACGAAGACCGCGAGCGCGGCGAGGAAAAGCTCCACGATCATCCCGCCCGCGCCCACCAGCGCGCGCTGCCAGCGGGAGCGAAACGCCCACGACGACGTGGTGTCCACGAAGGGCAGCGGCGTGAAAATCATGAGCATGATCCCGACCACATGCACCTCGCCGCCGAAGCGCCGGCACATCGCCGTATGGCCGAACTCATGCAGCACTTTCACCCCGACCAGCGCCGCATAAAGCAGCGGCAGATTGCCCGGCCCGAGCACCGCCTGCGTGCCGTCGCGCAGCAGTGCGGAGTGATCGACCAGCGTCTTCACCGCCGCTCCGATGACCGCAAGCCAGACGAGCGCGCCGAGCGGTGAAATGATCCAGCGCAGCGCCGGCAGGATGCGCTTCAGGAGCCGGTCGGGATCGAACACCGGGAAGCGCGCAAACATGATGTTCAGCAGCGTGCTGCGCGTCTGCCGCCCCTGCTGCTTTTGCTGGCGCTCGGCCATGCGGGCCACGTCCGGGGCGTGGCGCGAGTGGAGCAAATTGCTGGCGGAAAGCTGCGAAAGCAGCCGCAGCACCTGCTCCTGACCCGGCGCTTCCTCTGGCGCCGCGTCTAGGCATTCACGCCACACTTCCTCGACCGTCTGCTCCATCCGCAGCCGCGCCACAAAGGCATACGCGGCCGGGCGAAGCCGGAAGAACTGGTTATTCAGCGGATCGTGCAGCACGTGAAAACGCTCGCCGCGATAGAACTGCCGCCGCACCTGCACGTGCGGGCGCAGCGCGACGCGCTCTTCGGCGATGCGATACCAAGATTCGGAGAAGGTTTGGGCGGCCACGGGGTGAGCGGAATGACGAATGACGAATGCGCGAATCGGGGGGCGGAAGGCGGTGTGGAATCAAAGGAGCCCCGAACGGGGCGCGTTATCCCAGCCCAGGGCAACGCCCTGGGTTTGCGTGCACAACGGAATCAGCCCTGAAGGGGCGGAACAAATCGGCGCTGCACGCGGCAAGTTTCGCCCCTTCAGGGCTGATCCATTCACGGGCAAACACCCGGGGCGTTGCCCTGGGCTATTCTCTTTGCGCCCCATTCGGGGCTCCCGCAATTCCACACCGCCTCCCGCCCCCCGATTCGCGCATTCGTCATTCGTCATTCGTCATTCCCCTCACCACCACAGCTTCATCCGCAGAAAATCCACCGTGCGGTGGCCCGCGATCCACGCCGGGCTGCGCGTGCCGGCGTCGAGCTTCGCCACGCCGCTCATGCCAGGCCGCCACCAATCGCCGCGCTCGCCTTCCAGCGAGCCGCGCACCACGAGCACGTTGCCGCCTTCCTTCGGCTGCGCCACGGGATCGATCCGCGTGACGCGCACCGGCGTGCGCTCGCGCGGACTGCTCGCAAACGCGATTTCGCCGCGCTGCCCGATCGCGAGCTCGTGCGCCTCCTGCTCCGGCACGCGGCATTCGGCCTCCATCCGGTCGAGCCGCGTCACCTTGAAAAGCACGTCGCCTTGCCGCACCGGCGCGCCGATTCGCTTCTTCAAATCGCCCTCGACCACCACGCTGTCGAACGGCGCGACAAGCGTGGATTGCGCGCGGTGATGGCGGACGAGTTCCAGCCGCGCGCGGCTCTGCTCGGCCTGGGCTTCCGCGATGCGCATTTCGGCGACCTTGTCCACCGCGCTGGATTTCGCCGCTTCACGCAAATACCGGCTCTGATCGGCGAGCGCGGCGGCTTCCTCCAGGAGCAAATCGCGCGAGTCCAGCGTGGCCAGCGGCTCGCCCTTTTTGACCTCGCTGCCGACCTCCACTTGCACCTCGTCGATGAACCCATTGAAAGGCGCGGAGACGAACGCCGCGTGATCCGTGGCGAGCGTGAACGGCGCCTCGATGCGATACGTCATGCGGCCAAAGCAGGCCCACGCGAGCAGCGCCGCGATCCCCAGCGCGATGAGCTTTGCGCCGGTGTGCTGCGAGCCGAGCAGCAGCGCGGATTTCTCCCGCGCTGCCGCCGCCCAGCGTGCGCCGAACCAGCGGTCGCCCGCCTTCAAATCCGCCAGCCGCCGCGCCGCCATGTCGGCGGAAAGCGTGAGCAGCCGCAGCTCGACCTCAGCAAAAGGCTGCGTGTCGCGCTCGCACGCGAGCACCGCGACGCCCTCGCCCTCCAGCCGCACCGGCAGCGAGCACAGGAACTTCGCCTTCTGCGCATCCGCAAATTTCGCGTGGTCACGGGTGACGAGCGCCTGCCCGTCAGGCTCCGGCCAGACGATGGTTTCGTCCTGGTCGAGCGCTTCCTCCATCGCCGCCTCCAGCGCCTGCGCGGCCTCGGTTTTGCGGTCAAACTTTTCGCTGTGGCTGAGCGCGCGCAGCCGCACGTAATCGCCCTCCAGCCAGCCCAGACTCACGCGTCCGCACTGGTGGCGCGTGGCAAGCTCGTTGCAAAGCGCCATGGCTGCCGCGGAAAAGTGCGTGTGCTCATTCAATGAAGAAACCAGCTCCAGCACAGACGCAAAGTGCCCCACCGCGACCTCCGCGCGATCCGCGCGCTGATGCAGCCCATGCACGCGCGGCAGATGCGCGAGCAGCCGCACGCGGCGCAACGCTTCCTCGGCAGCCGCTTCCGACGCCGTGCCGAGCAGCAGGACGGCGACCCACACTTCGCTCTCGCGCTCCGCGGCCAGCCGCACACCGAGGCACCACTGCGGCGCATCATCCGCCCCGCGCCAGCCGCGCCGCGCGCTCCCCTGCACGACGCACGCTTCCGCCACATCGCCCGCGCCCCTGAGAAACTCGCGCGCGCCGGGATGCGCATTCGCGGCGCTGTCGCCGGGCCAGCTCAGCACCTTGCGCCAGCCGGGCGTTTCCTTCGGGCCTGGCCGCAGCAGCAGCGCAAGCTGCGCGCCCGCGACGCCCGCCAACAGCGAAAGGCAAGAGGCCCAGAATGCCTTCGCGGGCCCGGCGAATTCCGAGAGCTTTTCCAGCCGCGCCACGGTGGCGGAAAAGCGGTCGGTTTGTTGAGCTTCAGCGGACATGGAGCGAAGCGGCGGCGAAGAAAAAGAAGAGGACGTGAGGCACAGGGACGGGATGCGGGCTGGCGCAAAGCAGATCGAGCGCCGCGCCCCGAAGCGAACGCAAGTTTGCT
>CAXSDZ010000261.1:5774-6472 GCA_964235505.1 uncultured Chthoniobacteraceae bacterium | reverse complement strand
CCGACGATGTTCGAGGTGTATCACCCAGTCACCGCTGGTGGAGGCGTGCCAGTGCCGGTTCCCGGGTCACCGGTCTATGGTGCAGGCGATTCGAATGGTGTGAACAATCTCGTGTTCTCGCTCTCACCGCCTGCTCCCGCAGTTGCACCGGCCGCTGGCACGGTCTTGGTCGGCTTCATCTACGACCTCGAAGCATATTCTCAGACGGGTTTGCGCATCGAGGCTGGCAGCGGCGGCGATTCCCTCACAGGCAGCGGCGGACGGGGTGGCAACCTCGGAGCTGGCAGCAAAGTGGCGCAATTCACCCGCATCGTCACCAATGCCGATGGCACTACTACCGCTTTTCCGTTCACCGATCTGCTTGGTTCCTTGAACTTCGAGGTGTCTGGCGCGGTGAAGCTCTTCGGTGGCGACGGTGGCAACGGCTTTGGCGCAGGCGGTGCCGGCGGCAATGTCACGGGCGTCGTGATCCGGGATCGTGGCATCTCCAATGTAGATGAAAACGACATCGGGCTGTTGAGCACCCTTTCCGGCGGCGACGGTGGTCGCGGTGTGTCCGGCGCAGGTGGAAATGGTGGTGGGCTTTCGGCCAATTCCATCGACGGAACTTCCGTGAACCTCCTCGGCGGCCTCGGCGGCAAAAAAACATTCAATAACAACAATAATACAATTATCAACAATAACACTCACATTCCTAA
>CAXSDZ010000261.1:3054-5764 GCA_964235505.1 uncultured Chthoniobacteraceae bacterium | reverse complement strand
GGGAGCGTTCGGTGGCAACGGTGGTGCGATTGTCGGCAATGGCACTCGCATTCCTGATTCCACCGCTGTCTTCCTGGTCGCCACTGGCGGCGCGGGTGGGGATGGCGTGAAGCGCGGTGGCTCCGGCGGCGGGGTCGTCAATGTTTCCCCGATCATCACCGACGAGACTGGTATCGAGGTGGTCTTTGATGCCGGCTCGATCACTTATACGGGTGGCGACGGCGGCGCTGCCGTTTCCGGTCGGGGTGGCGATGGCGGGTCTATCTTGAACTCCAGCCCACGGACAAACGCCTCCATCAGCGACTTCGTGACCCTGAACGCCGGCGACGGTGGCACGGGTGCCTCGGGTGGCAATGGCGGTTCCGTCCGGGAGTTCCGGGTGACGCTTTCAGCGACCTCCCGCTCACCAGCCTTCGTCGATATTGTCGGTGGCCATGCCGGCGCCGGCTTGTCCGGCCCGGGTGGTTCCGGTGGCGACATCTCGGGCATCGTTCTGCCCTCGCGCGGTGTCACCGTCGGTGTGCTCGGTGCCTCATCGTTGAACCGTGCGCTCGCTGGCAACGGCGGCGCTTCCGCCTCTGGCGCAGGTGGCCCGGGCGGCTCCATCAATGACGTCCTCAGCTCCTCCGTCGAAGGTTCCTTTGTGCTGTCGGCGGGTCAGGGTGGAATTGGCCTGACCCAGGGTGGCAAAGGTGGCTCCGTCATCGGAGCGAATATTCAGACCGGCTCTTCCACCGTTTCCAAAATCCTCGTGATTGCAGGGGAAGGCGGCGACGCCACCGCATTCATCCCAAATGCAAAGGAAAGCTCCGCATCGCAGACTCGCGCGGCGAAGAATGCCTTCGGCGGACGCGTCGGCCAGGGTGGCAATGGTGGCGACATCATCAACTTCCGCCAGATCGGCTCCATCGGTGCGCACTCCGACCTGATCGCAGGCAACGGCGGCGACACCCTGAACTTCGGCACCATCTTCGATACGCGAGCATTTGTCGGCCAGGGTGGCTCGATTCGCAATGTGGTCGTCGCCGGAGATATCGGCAACATCGCTGCGGATGACGTCAACACATTGGCCGACGAGAATATCCCGATCAAGAGCTACAACAATGTGCTCGCGGGTGAAACCATTGCCAGCTTCGTGCAGACGAACCTTCGCACGATCAGCACCGACCCCACCGCTCCCCGGCCGAGCATCTCCGACTCCGTCGGCAATGTTGGTGTGATCATAGGCGCGGCAGGCCGCAACAAGGCTGTTGTCGTGGACCCGGTGAACGCGCCAAACACGTTGGCTAGCCAGCCTGCGCCGACAGCAAAGAACGGCAGTCTTATCGACCTCACCGCGCGCAATCTCCTGTCGGCGGTTGCGGGCAGCGTCGATCGGATCGCCTCCATCCAGCTCACGCAAAACCTCCAAATCCTCGCTGGCGTGATCGGTGCCGATAAGGGTTCTGCTACTGCAACTGGCGCAGGAACCGTGGGCGCGTTTGATTATCTGGATGCTGCTGGTAACCCGATCGCGAGTCCGGTTCGCGACGGTCGTTTGATCGACGGCGCACTCGTGACGCAAGCGTTGAAGGACAGCTTCGGCCGCGATGTGACGCTCCCCGGTCGTGTCTTCAAACTATGAGACTGTAATCGAATCACTCCCAGCCGACGTGGTTTCCCTCACGGAAGCCACGCCGGCTTTTTTTGCCCGTGGATCGGTGCGTGCGCTCGCGTCGGCTGCGGCCTTGACTTGGAAGTCCGGCGTCCTAGCCTTCGCGCCTCCAAAATCCTTTATGACTTTTCCGCTCAACGCTCTTTCCCGCGCTGCCGACGAGGCGCGCGGCCTCGCTATGGACGCGGTCCACGCCTGCTCCTCCGGCCATCTCGGCCTGCCGCTAGGGTGTGCGGAGATTGGCGCGGTGCTCTACGGGCACGCGCTGCGGCACAATCCCGATGAGCCGCGTTGGCTGAATCGCGACCGGTTCGTCCTGAGCGCCGGGCATGGGTCGATGTTCCTCTACTCGTGGCTGCACCTTTCTGGTTATCCGCAGATGACGATCGAGGAAGTGGCGGCCTTCCGGAAGATGGGCTCGCGCACGCCGGGGCATCCCGAGTCGTTTGAAACCAAAGGTGTGGAATGCACGACAGGGCCGCTGGGCCAGGGAGTGGGAAATGCGGTGGGCCTCGCGATTTCACAGAAGATGGCTGCGGCAAAGTTCAACACCGCGAGCCACACCATCTTCGATAACCACGTCGTCTGCCTCGCGGGCGACGGCTGCTTGCAGGAAGGCGTGGCGCAGGAGGCAGTCTCCTTTGCCGGGCACAACAAGCTCGATAACCTCATCCTCTTTTACGACTCCAACGACGTCACCCTCGATGCGATGGCGGACAAGACGCAAAGCGAGAACACGGCAAAGAAGTTCGGTGCGCAAGAATGGGGCGTGCAGACGGTGGACGGTAACGACCTGGCCGCGTTGTCTTCCGCTTTCGAGAAAGCCAAGTCCGCCACGGGCAAGCCGCAGCTCATCATTGCGCGGACGTTGATCGGGAAGGGAATTCCCGAGGTCGCCGGGACGGCCAAGGCGCATGGCGAGGGCGGCGCGAAGTTCGTGGACGCGGCGCGCAAGGCGCTCGGCCTGCCGGAGAGCGAGCACTTTTCCGTGAGCAAGGAGACGCACGGGTTCTTCGACAAACATCGGCAGACGCTGCTCGCGGCCTACGACCAGTG
>CAXSDZ010000261.1:0-3044 GCA_964235505.1 uncultured Chthoniobacteraceae bacterium | reverse complement strand
TCATCGGCAAAGGCATCCCGGAAGTCGCCGGCACGGCAAAGGCGCACGGCGAAGGTGGGGCGAAGTTCATCGATGCGGCGAAGAAAGGACTCGGCTTGCCGGAGGACTCGCACTTCTTCGTTTCGGACGAGACGAAGGCTTTCATGGCTGAGCACAAAAAGCAGCTCATCGCCGACTACGCGGCGTGGCAGACGACCTACACCGCCTGGCGCGCTGCGAATGGCGAACTCGCCGCGCTGCTCGACGCTGGCACGAGCTACGAAGTGCCCGCCGACCTGCTTGCGCGCATCCCGGAGTTCCCCACCGACGCCAAGATCGCCACGCGCAAAGCGGGTTCCGACGTGCTCCAACCGATCGCCCAAGCGTTGCCGATGCTCATTTCCGGCTCCGCCGACCTTCATGGCTCGACGCTGAACTACATCAATGGCGGCGGCGATTTCGAGCCTGGCAACCCAGCCGGGCGCAACCTGCGCTTCGGCATCCGCGAGCACGCCATGGCAGCGATGCTCAATGGCTTCGCCTACGACAAGATCTTCCGCCCAAGCGGCGCTACCTTCCTCGTCTTTGCCGATTACTGCCGCCCGAGCATCCGCCTCGCGTCGCTCTCGCACCTGCCGATCATCTACATCTTCACGCACGACTCCATCGGCGTCGGTGAAGACGGCCCCACGCATCAGCCGATCGAGACCGTCAGTGGGTTGCGCCTCATCCCGCACCTGCACGTCATCCGCCCGGCCGATCCGGAGGAAACTGCGGGTGCTTTTGCCGCCGCCATGCAGCGCATCGATGGGCCGACGCTCCTCTCGCTGTCGCGCCAGGCGGTGCCGAACCTCAACGACATTCCCGTGCAAACCCGCCGCGAAGGTGCGGCCAAGGGCGGCTACATCGCCGTCCAGGAGAAGGGCGAACTCACGACCATCCTCCTCAGCTGCGGCTCCGAATTGCAGCACGCCATCGCAGCCGCAAAGGAACTGGGCGAAGGAACGCGCGTCATTTCTATGCCATGCATGGAGCGCTTCAACGGCCAGAGCGAAGACTACAAAGAAAGCGTCCTCCCTTCGAGCTGCCGCCGCCGCGTGGCGATCGAGGCCGGCGTGCCCGAGCCGTGGTATCGCTACGTCGGGCTCGATGGCAAAGTGGTCGCCCTCACGACATTCGGCCTTTCCGCGCCGGGCGATCAGGTGATGAAGAAGCTCGGCATCACCGCGCAATCGGTGATCGAAGCTGCGAAGTCGATCGCTTGATTCGTCGCAGTATTTTCGCTTCTCAAGCCCGCCAGTTCACTTCGTGTGAGCTGGCGGTTTTCATTTCGTCCCATGCGTCATATCTCGTCGTCGCACTTGCCCTCCGCTCAAACCCGGACAAACTGAGCATCATTCCCCACGCGTCCGATAGACAATCCCCGGTTTCATGACCTTACAGCTCTCCGAAATCACCCGTGAAGAAATTCACACTTTGGCGGAGAGCTTTGAAAGCCGGCCGCTTTCGGAAATTCTGCGCTGGGCGTGGGAGCGCTTCGGCGAGCGCGCAGCGATCGGCACGAGCTTCCAGGGCGCGGGCTTGGTGATGATCCACCACGCGGTGCAAGCCGGCCTGCCGATCCCGGTTTTCACTCTCGATACGCAGCTTTTCTTCCCGGAAACCTACGAGCTCCAGGCGCGGCTGGAGCGCTTCTTCGAGCTGAAGATCGAGTCGCTTCTCCCCGAGCAAACGCCCGAAGAGCAAGCTGCCGACCTTGGCCCCGAGCTTTGGACGCGCAACCCGGACACCTGCTGCACGATGCGCAAGGTGATCCCCTTGCAAAAGAAGCTTGAGCAGCTCGCCGTTTGGATCACCGGCGTCCGCCGCCAGCAGAGCGACACCCGGCAAAAGACGCGCATCTTGGAGCTCTACCACTTCGACGTGCTGCGCGACCGCTACATCCTGAAGCTCAACCCGATGGCGAACTGGTCGCGCGAAGCCGTCTGGGCCTACATCCACGAGCACGGCATCCCCTACAATCCGCTGCACGACCGCGGCTACCGCTCCATCGGCTGCATGCCCTGCACCCGCCCCACCGGCGAAGGCACGAACGAACGCGCCGGCCGCTGGACCGGCTTCGACAAAGCCGAGTGCGGCATCCACACGTTTCTGGGCGAGAGCATTTAGTGCAGGAATTGGGGAGTGCCTGCGCAAGAGCGGTGCCGTCCCGGGTAGGGTAGGCGTCCCGCCTGCCGAGCGACGCATCCTGCGTCGCGGCCTCCTAAGAGCCTATCCGAATCCCCGGGCGCCTTGCTCTTCGTCTTTTTCTTCATCTTCATCTTCATCTTCATCTTCTTCCCTGTGCCGCCGAGATGAAGATGAAGATGAAGGAAGAAGACGAAGAGGGTTTCTCGGACAGGCTCTAAGTGGGAGGGGGCAAGCATCCTGAGCGGGAGAAGATGTGCGTTCGGGCACCCTGCCCGAACCGGCGGGCGGGACGCCCACCCTACCCGGGACGGCACTTTCCATCGCCATCCGCGCCCGCTACTTTTCGCGGCCATGTCTCCCGTGGAATACCTCCAAGCTATCGAGCGCGCCCACCGTGCTGGGAATGCCACCGAGCACACCTACCGGCCCGCGTTCCAGGCGCTGCTGGAAGCGCGCGGGGCTGGCGAAGTGATCGCCACGAATGAGCCAAAGCGCTCCCACTGCGGCGCGCCGGACTACGTCATCGCGCGGAAGAAGGACCGCCTCACCCTCGGCTACGTCGAGGCCAAGGACCTCGGCATCCCGCTGGGCGACGTGGAGAAAACCGAGCAGCTCGGGCGCTACCTGCGCCACCTCCCAAATCTCCTTCTCACCGACTACCTCGAGGTGCGCTGGTTTGCTCACGGCGAGCGCGGCGTGGAGAAACGTGGCATCGCCCGGCTGGGCCGCATCGGCCCCGGCGGGAGCATCGTCGTGGATGCCGCCGAGCAGGCGCAGGCGCTGGCGCTCATCGATGCCTTTCTGCGGCGCCGCCCCGTCCCCATCGTTTCCGCCTCAGAGCTCGCCGGGCGGCTCGCCCACCTCACGCACCTCAT
>CAXSDZ010000260.1:2284-6480 GCA_964235505.1 uncultured Chthoniobacteraceae bacterium | reverse complement strand
GCTTTCCAACCGCTCCACGAGTCGCAGCCCAGCCGCTGTTCGTCGGCCGATTGCCTCGATGTGATTGGTGTCGAGCACGAACATCCAGCTCAGGGCTCAAGCTGCGCGTCGCGATATTCGCGCCCGAGCCGGAATGCAGACCGGGTGAGTTCATCGTCGGGGAACGCGCCTAAAGCGCTGCGCCAGTCCTTTTTCACCGGGTGTGCAGAGTCCGCTGGCTTGTCCTCGGTGCGCACTTGCTCTTTTTCCAGGGTTTCCATCGGGCGCTCGGTTGTGGGATTCATGGCATGGGCAGAGTAGCACCGGGTTTCGCGCATCCAACTTTTTACCTTCTTCCCCTTCCCATGAACATCTCCACGCGGCGCGCCATTTCCCGCCGCTCTTTTCTCCGCGCCGCTGGCGTCACGCTTGCGCTGCCTTTTCTCGATGCGATGCGGCCGGCTTTTGTCCGCGCCGCCAGTCTGCCGCCCGCGCCTCGGCGGATGCTCGCGGTGTGCAACAACCTCGGCGTGCTGCACCAGAACTTCTTTCCGCAAGGCGACACGGGACGCGGCTACGCAGCGTCACCTTATCTCGAACTGCTCGGCGCGCATCGCGATGATTTTTCGGTCTTTTCCGGCGTGTCGCATCCAGACGTGGATGGCGGCCACCCGGCGGACAATTGCTTTCTCACCGCGGCGCCGCATCCGGGCAGCGGCGGCTTTCGCAACACGATCTCGCTGGACCAATACGCAGCCGAGCGCATCGGCCACCTCACGCGCTTCCCATCGCTCACGCTTGGCGTGAACGTGAGCCAGGGAGCCCGCTCGCTTTCGTGGACCGGCTCGGGTGCGCTGATCCCGTGCGAGGAAAAGCCGAGCGAAGTTTTCCGCCGCCTTTTCCTGCAAGGCAGCGCGGAGGAAGTGCGCGCGCAGATGCGGCGGCTGGAGCTCGGCCAGAGCATCATGGATGCGGTGGCGGGGCAGGCGCGCAGCCTCCAGCGCGATCTCGGCGCGCGTGATCGCGAGCGGCTGGACCAGTATTTCACCGGCGTGCGCGACCTCGAGCAGCGGCTCGGCGCAGCCCGCGAGTGGGAGCAAAAGCCAAAGCCGCAGACCGAGATCGCCGAGCCGAAAGATCCGGCAAGTCCGCGTGAATACATGGATAAGGCGCGGGCGATGTATGACATGGCGCGGCTCGCCTTTGAAACCGACTCCACGCGGCTCATCACGCTCATGCTGGACTCTGTGAACTCGCCGACGATCGAAGTGCAAGGCGCCGAAATCACGGACGGCTACCACAATCTTTCCCACCACGGGAAATCCGAGAAGAAGCTCGCGCAGCTTGAGAACATCGACCGCGAGCACATGCGGCTGCTTGACCGGCTTTTCTCCGGCTTGCGCGGGACGCAAGAGGATAGCGATACGCTGCTCGACCGCACGATGGTGCTCTACGGCTCGAACCTCGGTGACGCCAACACGCACGTGACGACGAACCTCCCCGTGCTCCTGGCTGGTGGCGGCTTCAAGCACGGCCAGCATCTCGCTTTCGACCGCGAGCGGAACTACCCGCTGCCAAATCTTTTCGTGTCGATGCTGCAGCGGATGGGCCTGGAAGCAGACCGGTTTGCCACCAGCACTGGGACATTGCGAGGGTTGGAGCCGGCGTGATGGGGAGAGCCACTCGGAGCGGCGCTTTCCTCGATTAGGGTGAGTTTTATCAAGGAGGCGGTCTGTGAGATCTGAAATGACATCCGGAAGCCGCAGTTCCGCTGGAAAGCCGGATGATAAATTTATTGACCGCGAGCGGTTTCTCTCGCACCTTCCCGAGCCTTTTTCCCCATCCGCACCCATCCCATGGCTCGCAAATTCTTCTCCCAAATCGAACCTCTTGAAGCCCGCATCGCACCCGCTGCCTTGGTGGCGCTGCACCCTCTCTCGGACCTCCTCGCGGGCATAGGCAAAACTGGCGCGAGCATCGATCTCGGCAGCATCTACGACGCAGACGGCAGCCTCCATACTCATGTCCGTTTCACCACGAATTTCGATTCTGACGCGAACACGCCGGGTTTGCAGGGGAACATCATCGAGATCGAACTTTACGACAACGAAGCGCCGCTCTCAGTGCAGAACTTCCTTGGCTACTCGCTGAACAAGAGCAAAAGCGGCGACTACGACGGCACGATCTTCCATCGCTCTTTTGACTTTGGCCCTGGATCGGGCTCGGGGAATGACATCATTCAGGGCGGCGGTTTTGCTGTTCCCGCACTTGGCCACATCCCAGTGGGGCCGGAAGTGCACAATGAATATCCGGTGGACAGCGCCACGGGGCTCGAGACCCGCCCGAATGAGCGCGGCACTCTCGCGGCGGCCAAGACAGGCTTGAACCCGAACACAGCCACGAGCGAGTGGTTCATCAACGTCAACGACAACAGCTCGATCCTGGGCGGCGCGAACAATGGCGGCTACACCGTCTTCGGCAAGGTCGTCGCAGGACTCGATGTCGTGGACAAAATCGCCGCGCAGCAGACCTTCGACTTTGGAAATGCGTTCACCAATCTGCCGCTCCAAAACTACCGCTCAGACCCGGACAACAATCCGAGCACACCGGCCCCGGCGGTGCTGGTCTCGAACCTCATCCAGATCACCGACACGCAGGTGATGAAGCCAGTCGGCGGTGTCAGTCCGGGGATCCAATTTGAAGTGGTGAGCGTGGTGGACCACGCGACCGGGCAGCCGACCGATCTGCTTTCCGCCAAGCTCAGCGGCAACGACACCCTCGCGCTCAAATACAAGGCGGGTGAGACCGGAGTGGCTGACGTGACCGTGCGGGCGACGAATGCGGCGGGCGACGTGGGGCTGAACGTAGTTTCCGTCACCGTGCAGCCGAATCTGATCGCCCACAGCGCTGGCGACGGCTTGGCCGACCTCATCGTTCCAGGCGAGGCCAGCACCGCTTCCGTGAAGCTCAGCAACACCGATGGCGGGCTCGCGCACGGCAAGGTGAACGTGGAATTCTACCTGTCCCAAGCGACCGCCGGAGATGCGAACGGGACGACGCTCGATGCTGCGGATGTCCTGATCGGCTCGACGGAACAGGACATCAACATCGCCAGCGGCAAGAGCGCCACGCTCACCGCGAACGTCGCCATTTCCGCAGAGATGAATCTTGTGGAAGGCGGAATCTATCGCGTGCTCGCGAAGGTGGTGACGCCGGCGGGATCGAGCGTCATCGAGCGCTTCAGCGACGACAACGTGGCTCAGGATGGCGATCTGCATCGGTTCGCAAACGCGGCGGGGCAGTCGAACCTGATCGGAACGGGCGTGACCGATGTGCTCCCGTTTCTCGTCGTGCCGGGCGATGAAAGCGCGGTGAAATTCTCGCTCACAAACAACGCCGCCAAGACGGCGCAAGGAACGGTGGATGTGAAGTTCTTCCTTTCCCAAGCGACGCAATCCGAGCCGAGCGGAGACGTGCTCGATGCGAGTGACCGCGAAATCGGTGCGATCCTCGGCAAGTCGATCAACCTCGAAAGCGGCGAGTCCCTCGTGCTGCCCGGCCAGGTGCAAATCCCGACTACGCTCGATCTCGCGCAGGGCGCCTACTACCGCATCCTCGCGCAAGTGACAACCTCGGCGGGTTCCCAAGTGATGGACGCGCTTTCCACCGACAACCTGGTGAACAACGGCAGCGTGCATCGGGTCTTCAACGCCTTCGGCACATTCGTCGATCCAGAGAACAATGCGTCGCGCACGAACGCGGTGCTTTCCTACGTGGATGCCGGCCAGCATCTCGTCACCATGTCGCTCAAGGGCAAAGGCCTGGGCCAGTTGATCGCCGACGCGGACGGCGCGCAGGACTTGCAAGTCAAACTCACAAATGCCGCCTCGCAGCTCCGCATCGTGACGGCGTCGGGCGTGCAGACTGCGCTGGACGACCTCACCATTTTTGCGGACGTGGATGCCCAGCAGAAGCCCATCGGCGAGATCGGAAAAGTGATGGCGGCGGGGCTGAGTCTCACTGGAAACTTCGCGGCGAATGCCGGGGCGAAATTCGTCACGCTCGGCAATTTCCACGATGACGCGGGCAGCACCCACACCTTGTCGCTCGGCCAGACGAGCAAGAGCATGAACTTTCGCCCGGTCGTGAAGCTCGGCGCCGTGGAAGACACGCAATTCCAATCGGCCGTGCCGGTGGCTTCGCTGTCCGCAACCGAG
>CAXSDZ010000260.1:0-2274 GCA_964235505.1 uncultured Chthoniobacteraceae bacterium | reverse complement strand
GACGTCGGCCAAGGCCTCGCGGGTGTACTCCACGACGTGAATGCCGCGCAGGAATCCATCGCTGCGCCGGGGCTCGGCACGTTCTCCGTGCAGGGGAATTTCGAGGCAGACATGACGATCTCGGGCAGCGCGAAAGTGAACAGCTTTTCGGTCGGCGGCGTGATGAAAGGCGCCACGGTGAAGATCGCGGGCAACGTCGGAAACGTGACGCTCGGCGCGCTGGATTCGAGCAAGTTCCTCGTCGGCGCCAGCGTCGTGCCGGCAGCGTTGAGCGACTTCAACGCGTCGCGCTCGATCGCGAGTTTCATCGTGAAAGGGACCAGCGGCGTGACCGCGGCGATCGTCGATTCCTCCGTGGCTGCGCGGAACTTCACCTCGATCTCCGTGACGAGTGTGGACAGCGCGAGCGGCGCGGGAGATTTCGGCTTTTTTGCCGGCTCCGTGAGCCGCTACCACCGCGACACCGCTCCGACGAAAACGCGGCTGTCCACGCCCGGCGAATACGATGCCGTGGGCAACTACGCGCTGCACATCCTGCCGCCGACCGCACCGGCTTCGGTCGGGTAAAGCGGCGCGCTTCCACAGGCAACTGATCTACGTTTCCACGAAAGGCGGCTCGCTTCGGCAGGCCGCCTTTTCTGGCCTGTGCTGGCAGCGGTCTAGCTCTTCCTGCCATGGCGGCGAGGCATCGCATTGAGCCGTTGCTGTGGAGGTGTGCATGCCGCAGACTTCGCGGTTCAAAACTTCCGCAGCCGCTTCTCCACCGATGGACTTTCGCCGCACCCTTTTCGTCAATCCACCCTCTTGGCACGGCTTCGATGGCGGGGCCGGCTCGCGCTACCAAGCGAAGCGGGAAGTGCGTTCGTTTTGGTATCCCACCTGGCTCGCGCAGCCCGCGGCGCTCGTGGAAGGTTCGCGGCTCCTCGATGCCCCTGCGGACGACCTATCGACGGATGAAGTCCTGCGGGTTGCGCGCGATTACGAGTCAGTCGTCATCCACACCAGCGCGCCGACTTTGCGTGGTGATGCCGCGCTGGCAGAAGCGCTGAAAAATCAACAAGCGGATGTGCAGATCGGCCTGGTCGGCGCGCACGCGGCAGTGCTGCCCGAGGAGACGCTGCGAGCGAGCGAGGCGATCGATTGGGTCGGAAGAAAGGAGTTCGATTTCACTTGCCGCGACGTGGCGCAGGGACTGCCGCTGGAGCAGGTCGCTGGGCTGTCTTTCCGGCGTGAAGGCAAGGTCATCCACAATCCCGAGCGCGCTCTGATCGCGGACTTCGATGCCCTGCCGAGCGTGATGGATGTCTATGCGCGCGACCTCACGATCGAGAACTACGCGATCGGCTACCTGCGCCATCCGTATGTGTCGCACTACACCGGGCGGGGCTGCCCGGCGCAGTGCACCTTCTGCCTTTGGCCGCAGACGGTCGGCGGGCACAACTACCGCACCCGCTCGGTCGGCAACGTGATCGACGAGTTGCGCTACGCGGTGGCGGCCTTCCCGCAGGTGAAGGAGTTCTTCTTCGACGACGACACGCTGACCGACAATCTGCCCCGCGTGGAGGAACTGGCCCGCGAGATCGGCAAGCTCGGCATCACCTGGTCCTGCAACGCCAAGGCCAACGTGCCGCGCGAAACCCTGAAGGTGATGAAGGACAATGGGCTGCGGCTGCTGCTTGTCGGCTACGAGTCCGGCAACCAGCGCATCCTCGACAACATCAAAAAAGGGATCCGCGTGGAGGAAGCGCGCGAGTTCACGCGCAACTGCCACCGACTCGGAATCACGGTCCACGGCACCTTCATTCTCGGCCTGCCGGGCGAAACGCGGGAGACCATCCGCGAAACGATCGAGTTCGCAAAAGCGCTCGATGTTTTCTCCCTCCAGGTGAGCCTCGCCGCGCCATATCCCGGCACCGAGCTCTACCGCCAGGCGAAGGAAAATGGCTGGCTGCGGGCCGAAGCCGGACAGGAAGGCAACGCCACGCTCGTGGACGGGCACGGTCAGCAGCTCGCCGCGCTGGAATACGACAACCTTTCGCGCGAGGAAATTTTCGCGGCGGTCGAGCGCTTTTACAAAGCCTACTACTTCCGCCCGCGGCCCATCGCACGCATCGTCGGCACGATGCTCTCGGACTGGCAGGTGGCCCGGCGGCGCCTGCGCGAAGGCACCGAGTTTTTCCGATTTTTGCGGCTGAGGAGCGCTGGCGCATGAGCGAACTCGATCTGCCGCCGCGCCCGCGCTCGCGCGTGGGCTGCTGGTTTGCGCTGGTGCTC
>CAXSDZ010000259.1:0-6488 GCA_964235505.1 uncultured Chthoniobacteraceae bacterium | reverse complement strand
CTCTTCGTCTGTTTCTTCATCTTCATCTTCTTCCCTGTGTCGCCGAGATGAAGATGAAGATGAGGAAGAAGACGAAGAGGGTTTTTCGGACAGGCTCTTATTCCTTCGCCAGCTCCTTGATCGAAATGCTGCGGAAGGACACCGCGCCGTGGTCGCCTTGCAGGAAGAGTGAGCCGGGTTCGGTGACGTTGCGGTCGAGCTCGCTGCCGGTGGCGGTGTTGCATTCCACGGCGTCGTGGATTTTTTGGCCGTTGAGCGTCACGGTGATTTTGTTCCCGATGATCGTCGCCTCGACGCTGTTCCACTCACCCGGCGTTTTGGAGGCGAAGGTGCTCGGCTCTTTAATCGTGTAGATCGCGCCGTCGCCACCCTTCTTCGGCTCTCGATCTTTCTGCCCGAGAATCTGAATCTCGTGCCGCCCGCGCAGGTAGAAGCCGGAGTTGGAACCTTCCGGCACCAGGTAGTCGTAACGGACGGTGAAGTTCCAATACTTCTGATCGGAAACGAGGTCGGTCCCGTGCTCACCCTTTTGGAGATCGTTGCGGAGGACGCCCTCCTCGACCTTCCAAGCGTTGTGCCCCTTGTCATTGCGGGCGTGCCAGCCAGCCGTGTCCGTGCCGTTGAAAAGCGGCGCAAAGCCGGCTGCTTCCTCGGCCGCCAGAGCAGGCAGCGCGAGCGCGGCGAGGATCAATCCAAATGCAAAGCGCTTCATGCTTCGGAAGAGTGCGTGAGCAATGAATGCGACGGGTTACTTCGCGTCCGGATTCGGCTGCGCGCCGCCTTCCGCGAGCCCGAGCGCGCATTTGATTCCGCCGAGGATGTGCTGCTGATATTGCCGCGCAGTTTCGGGCGGGTTCACGCGGCCTTTCATCTCAGGGTCGGCGCTCCAGAGATCTTCGCGGTGGCCGAGCGAGGTGTAAAAAACGCGGCCCTTTCCATCCATCCGGCACCAGCTCACCGCGTTGTATCCAGCCTTCGCTTTGTCCTGCGGATGGTGGGCGAGATACCACAGCGCGTGGAGCTTGGAGCGGTCGTGGCTCTCGTCTTTGAACTCATACATTTCCTCCTGCTTGATGTCCCACGTCGCGCCGATGCCGCCATTCGCCGGATGCCCGGTGTCGATCGCGATCAGGTCTGCCGGCACCTGCGCGCCGTGCGTTTTGAACTCCGCCTGAACCATATCCACGTAGCCGGGCCAGTTGCCGGATTCCTTCACATGAAAGGTGTCGCCCGCGGAGTGCATCCCCATGAAAGCGTGCCCATCCTGAACCCATTTGATGAAGCCATCGCGATCCGGCAGCGGCAGTGTGCCGGTGGTATTCGCGAAGATGACGCCGTCGATCTTCTGTGACTCCAGATATTTGGGTGAAAGCTTGTCGAGGCTTTGCCGCAGCGCGGTGTCGAACTGCGTCTGCGCGTCCTTCGCTTTCTGCTCCATGTCTGGCGTCCACTTCGCCATCTCCTCGTCAAACTTCTTCAGCTCGCCCTCGTATTTGGCCTTCGTCTTTTCGTCCGCATCGGGCTTCAGATCTTTCGGTCGATCGGGCTTCTTCAGGATCTTCACTTCAGGCTGCCGCGCAAAGTCCACGATGGTGAAAGCCTTGGTGTCATCGGCGAGTTTTTGTAGCGTCTTTTCCGCCTCACCGATGGACGAGTGGCGGAAGCCGGTGGTGACCGTGCAGACAATGACGCGCTTCGGATCGGCCGCCGATGCGGGTAGCGCGATGTAAGTGGCAGCGGCAGTGATGAGGAGAATTCGGACGATGCGTTTCATGTGGGGAGCAGGGGAGTTGAGTAGGGCGCCAGTCGGCTTAGCGACAACCGCGCGGAGTGGCAATGCTTAGGCTGCCGGCGGGACGGCGCCGCCTTCTGCAAACTCCCGCGGCGCGCAGTGCAGGTAGCCGAGATCGATGTGCAGATGGTCGTTCGTCTCGTCCTTCCCCGGGCCGAACGGCTTCACAAAAACCTCCTGCCCGATTCCCGCTGCGATCCGCAGGAAACGGTCATGCGCTTTTTGTCCATCGAGCCAGGTGTCGCCGATGCGGAAAATGTCCGCCGCCGCGCCCCAGAGATGCGGACTCGCCGCGCCCGACATGGCGTGCGCGGGCGAGCGGTAGCCGCCGTTCACGCCCACGCTCACGGGCGCATCCACTCGCGTCCGAAACTCCTCCAGATAGCGCGCCAGCACCGACACGGCACACGGCACGTAATGCGGAAATTCGCGCAGCAGCAAATCGCTCTCGCGGCAGTCCACCGCCATCAGCTCCGCGAGCGTGAAATGGACGGTGAGCGGCGTTTTCTTCGCCTGTTCCCACGAGTCCACCCGGTAGAAAAAACGGGGCAGGCGGTGCTCGCGTCCGCGCGCGTCGGCGAGCATCTCGCCGGGCCGCAGCAAGGCGCGGTGCGGCTCGGAAAGACACAGCCCGTCGATGATGGGGAGCGGTTCAGTCGTCATGCGATTATTCCTCGCGGTGCGCGGCGATCAGGTAGCGATGGATCGCGTGCGAAATGTCGGCCACCGCCTTGGTGCGCTTCTGCGTCTGCGGGCCGGTCTCGGTCAGGATCGCGACGGCGTAGGGCTGGCGACCGGGCGCGAAGACGACGCCCGCATCGTGGCAGTGTGTGGAGATTTCGCCGGTTTTGTGCGCGACGCGCACCTCCTTCGGCAGGCGCGCCGGGAGCATGCTCTTGAATTCCTGCGCAAACAGGATGTCGAGCGCTCGCTGACGGTGCTCTTCGCTGAGCGCGTCGGGATTCAAGAAGAGGCGGAAGAGCTGCATCAGACCGTCCGCCGTGGTCTCGTTGTTGATGCCCTGCTGATGCGCCGCGATGTCCTCCACGCCGCGGCGCACCTCGAGTCCCGTCACGCCAGCCTGCGCGAGCGCGCCGCGGATTTGCGCCAGCGTGAGAAAGTCGAGCAGCAGGTTTGTCGCGAGGTTGGAAGAGCGCACTATCATGGCGCGTGCGAGATCAATGATCGGCATCGCGCGGCCGATGCGCTGGTGGACCGCCGAGTCGCCGTCGCGGTCGCCTTCGATGCGGAAAGGCGAGCCATCGACGATCGAAATGAAGCGGTTCCGGACGGCGAGCGGCGCATCGAGCCGGACCGTGCCGGCTTCGGCTGCTTTGAAGAGCGCGAAAAGAATCGCCGCCTTGAAGGTGCTCGCCGCATGAAACCAGCGCTCGCCTTGATAGGAAAAGCGCACCGCCGAATCGTAGTCGTGCAGGGCGATCGCCACCGTGTTTAGCTGCGCCTTTTCCGCGATGTCGAGGACGCGCGCGAGGAGCTTGGAGCCAGGCATTGGGTTGAAAAATCCGAGTCTCGAAATCCGAAATCCGAGACAAATCTAGAACATCGGAAAGTCCGAAAATCGGGAAGCGGGATGTTTCCGCGAAGGACCGTTTCCCGCTTTTTTCGACTGAACTTCTTGCGGATTAGTTTCGGGTTTCGACATTGGGATTTAGGATTTATCCACCACGAGGCAGACGTATCGGCTCTGCTTTTCCGCTGCAGGCATCGACTGGAGCGCGATACGAAACGGCTTCAGCTCATCCTCGCGCGCCTTCAGCAATTTTAACGGCAGCACGAGCGCATCGAGCTCTCCGCGGCGCCACGCTTCCACGGCGCGGTCGAGGCGGGTGAAGTGCGTGGCACCCGTGTAGAGCAGCATTCCCTCGTCTTTCCCGCTCACCACCGCGATCCGCTGCGGCGGCGTGAGCGCGCGCACTTTCGCGCCGAACTCCACCAGTGCGCCATCGTGCTCGCGAAAGCCTTCCGCGATGCGCCACGCCGCGTAGCCGCCGCTCACGAGAGCCGCGAGCCCGAGGGTCGCCAGCACGATGCGAGGCAGCGGCCAATTGCGCAATCCGGCACGTGGCAGCAGGGCGGCCATCGCGGCGAGCAGCAGGCAGAGCGGAGGGATGACTGGGAAGATGCGGTCCGCGCGCTTGCTCGGGACGAGCGACATAAACACGAGCCCGCCAAGCGCCCAGCACGCGAGCCAAAGCAGCGCGGGATCGCGCCGCAGCTTTGCGCGGACATCCGGCACGCAGGCGAGCGCGAGGAGCGCGATGCTCCACGGAAAGAAGCGACTCAGCAGTTGAGCAAAATAGAAGTGCGGGCCGAAGTTGTGATGCACCGCGGCCTCGCCGGTGGTGAAGCGCCCGAGGAATTCGCGGCGCACGACCTGATCGTAAAACTCCGGACTTGTGAGAACTCCGACGCCAGCCCAAACCGCGAAGACGAGCAGCGGCCCGAACCAGCTCCACCAGCCGCTCCATGCGGAGACGGGAAGCGCGGCACGCCTTTGCAGAATCCAAAACGCGGCGAGTCCCGGCAGCAGAAAGGCATACGCGATCGGCCCTTTTGTGAGCATCGAAGCGAGCACGACCGCGAAGACGGCCCAGCGCTCGCGCGTCGTCCACGCGGTGCCGGCGCGGAGCTTCTCGCAAATGAGCCAGCCGGCGAGAAAGATGAAGAGCGTCAGCATCATGTCCGTGCGGACGAGCGACGCGAGACGCGGGGCGAAGAGGTTTAATCCGAATGCACCGGACGCAAGGACGCCGCCGATCGCGCCGCCGATTTGTCTCCCGCTTTTCCAGAGCAGCGCCGCGATCCCAATTGCGCAAAGCAGCGGTGGCAGACGCCACGCGAGCTCCCACGCTGCCCACGCCCTCGCGCCAGTCGCGAGCGCGAGCACCGCAGAAATCCACCCGGCCAGCGGCGGCTTGGTGGCGACGTTGCCGGTCGGCGTGTGCTGAAACCACCAGTGGCCTTCATGCACCATTTCCCACGAGGTGAAGGCTTGCTTCGCCTGGTCGTAGTCGTCCAGATGCCACGGCAGATTGCGGGCGGCGAAGAGCGCCACGAGGACGGCCAGCAATGCGGGCGCGACCCAGCGGGGCAGGGGAGCAGCCCCGGAAGTGGCGGTGTGGGAAGAGGCAGGCACGAAGCGCCGAGAAGATGGAGCAGGACACGCGCGTGGCGAGCGGCGTTTCGCTGTCACGCGTCGCGCGCGAGTTCTTCGCAGATCGCTGCCGCAGCGCGTGCGCCGGCGCCGCCTTCTCCGAGCTGCGCGGTCACAGCGGCGAGGTCGCGCTGCATTCCATCGCGCGCTGCGGCGTCGGTCAGCAGGCGGCGCAACTCGGCGGCGATGGCCTCGGGACGTGCGGCGTCTTGCAGGAATTCGCGGGCGATTTCGCGGCCCGCGAGGATGTTCGGCATGCCGAGAAAGGGCACCTGCACGAGGCGCTTGCCGATGACCCACGTGAGCCACGCCACGCGGTAAAGAATCGTCATCGGCAGCCCAAAGAACGCGGCTTCCAGGGTTGCGGTGCCGGAGCAAACCATTCCGGCTGCGGCGCGCTGCATCAGCGCGTGAGAAGTGCGCAGACCGATCTCGCAAAAGTTCTCTGCAAGCCCTGCCGCGCGGAGCTGTTCGCGCATGAGTTCGGCGAGAACGAGGGAGGCCGCAGCGGCTTCAAACCGAGCCGCCGGGAGCTTGCTCCGCAGCCGCTGGGCGGCAGCGAGCATCACGGGAAAAATCTTCCGCACTTCCTTCCTGCGCGAACCGGGAAAAAGGCCGACGAGCACCGCCTCGCGGGCGAGGCCCGTCTTCTTCGGAGCGAGCGAATCCAGCATCGGATGGCCGACGAACACCGTGCGCAACCCGCTGGATTCATAGAGCGGCTGCTCGAAGGGAAAGATGCACAGCATCAAGTCGAGATACCGCGCCATCTTTGGGATGCGCCCGCGGTGCCACGCCCAGACCTGCGGCGAGATGTAGAAGATGATCTTCACCCGGGGCAGTCGCGCGCGCACTGCTTTCGCGAGCCGCAGATTGAAGCCCGGATAATCGATGAAGATGACAGCTTTGGGCTGCAGCCGCGCGCCTGGTTCCGCGCGCCGTTCGAGGCGGGCGATGGCGCGCGGGAGGTGCGGATTCCGTTTGCCTCGTTCGCCAGTGCCGACCCGGGGGCGCGGCTCGACCTCGCGCGCTTACGGGCGCTGACCGTCCGGCTCGAGGGGAAGCCGGGTGGGAGGGCATGGCTCGAACTGGGGAAGGTGCGGTTTTACCGATTGCGGCTATAGCAGGAAGTGAAGGCACAGCACGACCAAGAGAATGACGCCCATCACACCGGCGCAGCCAAGCTGAACTCGGGCTGGCAAGAGGAACATCAGGTCAGTCCAGTCGAACACCATCCGCCTCGCTTTTATTCAGTCGCTTTTATCGGCGTGCGATCGGCTGGTCACCAACACAGCCCTCACCCGTCGCCCTGTGCGGGAGAGCGCGCCCCGCGGCTCGACCGGTCAGCGCGCCGCGGTCGACCGCGAGCGCGCCGTTGACGAAGACGTAGCGCACGCCCGTCGCGGTCAGCTTCGGCTGGGCATAGGTCGAACGGGCGGCGTAGGTGATCGGGTCCAGCACGGCGATATCGGCGAACGCGCCCGCGCGAAGGTGGCCTCTGCCGGCCAGGTGGAGCCAGTC
>CAXSDZ010000258.1:6038-6513 GCA_964235505.1 uncultured Chthoniobacteraceae bacterium | reverse complement strand
TCGTCGGCACGATGATCGAAGTCCCGCGCGGCGCCCTCACCGCCGACGAGATCGCACACACCGCGCAGTTCTTTAGCTTCGGGACTAATGACCTCACGCAGACCGCGCTCGGCATCTCGCGCGACGACATGGGCAACTTCCTCATGCCCTACGTTGAGAACGAGATCTTCAAGAAGAACCCGTTCGCCACGCTCGACCAGACCGGTGTCGGCCAGCTCATGCGCATCGCAGTAGAGAAAGGCCGCTCATCGCGTCCCGACATCAAGCTAGGCATCTGCGGCGAACACGGCGGCGACCCGGACAGCGTCAAGTTCTGCCACAAGCTCGGCCTGAACTACGTGAGCTGCTCGCCCTACCGCGTTCCCGTCGCCCGCCTCGCCGCCGCCCAAGCCGCGATCGAGGAAAAGCGCGCCGCCGCGAAGCAGGACAGCGCTGCGAAGAAGAAGTAACCTCCGGCAGCTAGGGCATAACTAGC
>CAXSDZ010000258.1:1992-6028 GCA_964235505.1 uncultured Chthoniobacteraceae bacterium | reverse complement strand
GGCGCGGCTACGAAAGGTAAAGCGGTCGCGAAGAAGTAAGACCGTAGCGAATTAGCTCAATAACTCCAAAGCCGCTCCGGGAAACCGGAGCGGCTTTCTGCTGGCACTCATACCGCAAAAAGTAAGTTTATAAAGGCAATCTCAATGCACCTGCTCGCACGAATTCACAATCTCTCCGTAGAAGAGAATCTCAACGATGGACTTGAGCTTTGCGACGGGCTTCGGCTCACAAATGATGCCCGCAAGGTCGAGTCGCTCTTAACCGATAGTTTGGAGGAGTCCTGTGGAGCCATGGAGGCCCGCGCGATGAAGGCATCGGCGGTTATGCATTGGTCCCAGCCGAACGAAGACGACTTGGCTGGCGAGGAGGAAATAACTCAAGAAATGGTCGAAGTTTATTCTGCCGCTGGCCATCGGCTACTCACCACCTGCCTACGATCTTTCAACGAAGTCGCGATGATGCTGTGGGTCCTCGAAGACAACGCCGTCTTCGTGGATACGGGCTACGGCGAAATACTAGTCTCAGCAACGGATGTGCTACAACTCCACGTAAGCATCACGCCAACACTATTTTCCGCTTCTGGAGAGCAGCCGACGACAAAGTTCAGCCGTGATGACCTGCTAAAGGCCTCTGAGTTATCACGCCGGTGGAATGCACATCTGAAGAAAACCGTCTCAGAAGCCGAAGCATCCGCAGACACTCTGATTTCGCGTGATTCCAATGGTGTTTTAGGCAGCCACAAAGGGTCCACGCGACTATCTAGGTTTTTTCATTTCCTACAGATTGCGCGGTCTGCGACTGATCAAGGTGTTCGCATTGCACTCTATTTTTCTGCACTCGAATCTCTATTCACGACCGACAATAAAGACATTGCACACAAGGTTTCAGACCGTGTTTCCTGCTTTATCGAAACTGACGGCGAAGCTCGTGAAGATACCTACCGGCAGATGAAGCGTGCATACAACGTCCGGTCAAGGGTTGTGCATGGTAGCTGCCTAGAGGCAAAAGCGGAGGAAGAGCTTTTCGAGACATCTAAACGGCTCGACTTTTTCTTGAGGCGAGTCTTTGGAAAGATGCTCGATGAAGCGCGCACGTTAGACCAATTCGATGAGCCCGTTGAGCTGTTTTCGGAGTATTTACGCAAGTTAGTCAATCGGTGAGCGCTTGCCCTTCTCGTTCCCAAGCTCCGCTCGGGAACGCGCCAATGGCGAAGCTGTGCTTCCGTGGCGGGGCGTCCCAGCGGGTGTGGGCTGGCCCAGCCATCGGCAACCCAGCCCGGAGGGCTGATGGACAAAGCACCAGTTAGCACCCGGGGTATTCCGGTTCAGGAGCGATGCATCCCGGCAGGGGTGCCGGAAAGCATTGCGGGGCTAAAGGCTCCGGCACCCCTGCCGGGGTGCATGCGTGGTGGTCGCAGTTCCGGGGGTGTTACCCCCGGCTACTTTCCATCAGCCCTCCGGGCTGGAGCACCGGAGGACATACTAAACTGGAACCCGTTGTGGGTGTCGCAAAGCAAGTCCCGCGCGCCGCACCCGCAGACACCCCCGCCTAGCAAGCCAAATGAGCTAGCCGAAGGCTGTCGCTCCACGAGGGCATTCGCAAGCAAAGCTTGGCTGAGCCGCAGCGGGAAAACGCCGGACGGGAGATGGCTTAGCAGGAGGGGATTGAGTTCGTGGAGCAAAAGCGCCGGGTTCGTGCGCTGCGGCGGGCGGCGCCTTACCTCGGTGAAGTTCGTCCTTGATACCTGCGTCCTGAAGCTCGCGACACTGCCGAACGCAGCCAATCCGGCGGCACTGATGTGGAGTTTGGCTTGCGCGGAATGGTGAGTCACCGCCGAAATTCTCGAAGAATACCGCGAAGTGCTCTGCGCGAACTCCAGGCTGCTGCACGCCGTGCATGGCTGCGCAGAACTCTGCTACCCACCCGCCGATCTCGACCTCATCCGCCACGAGCCCGACAACCGCTTCGTGGAATGCGCCTACGCCGTCGCCGCAGGCTATCTGATCACGGTCAAACACTGCCCGTGGCCCACTTCGACCAGCCCAGTTTCGGCAGCACGAAGGTGATAACGCCAGGCTGATTTGCGAACCTCAACGAAGTTCGCCAACTACTCGGGAGACTCTGACTTCGGCTTGCTGAGTGCCATCCGCTCTTCAACGGATTTCATTCGGATGAACCCTGCCCCAGTCGCTCTGATCCCTCCACTACGCTCTGTGTCACCTTCCCTCGCAAAGCAACGCTGCCTATTCGGAGCTTCGGTCGGGATGACACCGCGTAAAACGTGAGTTTAGCCAATTGCAACGCGCTCCAAGCGTTGAGATCTGCGGATTCATGATAAGTGCCGCCGCAGGCGCTGTGAGGGACAGAAACCTCCGAACGCTGGAGCGAAGACAAAGCGTTCGCGATCGGCTTCATCCTTTCGCACAATGCGCGGATGACCGATGAGCCTCTTCCTCCTGCACCCATCGAACTACGTGTCGCGTGGGGCACTCTCCTCAAGCTTTCCGCTGCGGCGATGCTCGCGTGGGCGGCGTTGCGTTTGTGGCCGCTGCTGGAGGTGCTTTTCCTCGCGCTGTTGGTGGCGGTGACGCTTTGGCCGGTGCTCCGCTGGATGCTGGCGCGGGGCTGGCCGAAGTGGATCGGAGTTCTGCTCACGGCGCTCGCCTTGGCTAGCTTTGTGGCAGTTTTTCTCGGCGTGCTGATCCCGGCCATGAGCAGCCAGGCAATGGCTATCATCGAGAATCTGCCGAAGTTTCAGGAGAACTTGCTAGGCAAGCTACCGCCATCCGGCCCGTTGCGCGCTGGTGCGGATCTGCTGATGAAGACCGCGCCAGTTTCTGATCCCGCGCCGGTGATGAAGGCGTTCCTCGGGTGGGGCCGGGTCGCGCTCTCGGGGCTGGCGCAGTTCTTCGTGATGCTCGTCATCGCCGTGTATCTGCTGGCGGACGGACAACGCGTCTATCAATGGCTGCTAGCCTTTCTGCCGCGCAGGCATCGAGCGAAGGTAGCCGAAGCAGGGCCGGAACTGGCAACCGTGATTTCGGCTTACATGGCTGGGCAACTTATTACATCTGCTCTATGCGCGGTGTATGTGTTTGCACTCCTATCATTGTTGCACGTGCCCAATGCTTTGCTTCTCGCGGTGCTTGCTGGCATCTTTGATATCCTGCCTATTGTCGGGTTCTTCCTGGCGGTGCTGCCAGCGGCTGCGGTTGCATTTACCGTCGGGCCCGGGACGGCGCTGCTCGTGCTGGCACTCTACCTTATCTATCATCTTGCGGAGAGTTACTTCATCGTGCCGAAGGTGTATGGAAACCGTCTGCGCCTTTCTACTCTCACCGTGCTGGTAGCCTGCCTAGCTGGCGCACTGCTGGCGGGGATCGTAGGCGCCATCGCGATCCTGCCGATTGTCGCGTCGTATCCTATCATCGAGCGGATCTGGCTGCAGCCGCTGCTCGAGCCGGATACAGTGGCGAAACACGAAGCGATCGACGAACGCGAGCATCCTTCCACTTGATGTAGCAGCTCATCCCCGCGTTTTCGGGCGGCGAGTGTCGCCTAGGCATGCAAAGAAGCCGCTCATTCTAAAATGCGCGGCTTGAGAACAAGCACCTCACGCTCTCCGACCTTCCGGCCCAGCGAGTTCCGAAGGCAACGCGCATCGCCCGGCGCACCGGCGCTTGCCTCAGTGCAGCAGCAGCGCGAAGGCGGCGGAGGCGAGCAGCACGTGCGCCCAGACCACGAGCGCCTGAACCTTGCTATATGCTCGGGCGCTGGAGTTTTCGCTCGGCAGATTTGGATCTTTGCCGAAGAGCCGATCGAAGTTTTTGAAGAAATACCCTCCGGCGGCGAGCGCCGCGAAAAAGACGGCTGCGGATAGGATGCGAAACAAGAGAAACGATCCGGCTTCCATGGACGGATCGCAATGGGGTGCGGTGCAACCTCAAGTGCGGAGGGCAGTTGAGAAGACCCAGCATCGTGGGCGATCAAGGCTGCGCCTTGCTTCTGCGCCCGATCTTCCCGTAGGCTCCGCGC